>JANMAM010000176.1:0-5045 GCA_031359795.1 Gemmatimonadaceae bacterium | reverse complement strand
GGCCCTCACCCGATTGCTCGAGCAGCGACTGGTGAATCTCGAGGCGGCCCCGCCGCTCGGGTCGCGTGTCATCGAGATCGCCGTCTGCTACTCAGGGGACCTCGCTCCCGATCTCGACGACGTCGCGAGCCAGGCAGGTCTCTCGGCCGACGAGACCATCGCGCTGCACACCGGCGCGACGTACACCGTGCACATGATCGGGTTCGCGCCGGGCTTTCCCTATCTGGCGGGTCTCGATCCGCGGATTGCGACGCCGCGCCGCGCAGCACCGCGAACGCGGGTTGCCGCGGGCAGCGTCGGCATCGGTGGGGAACAGACCGGCATCTACCCGATGGCGACGCCCGGCGGGTGGAACCTGATCGGCAGGACGCCGCTGACGCTGTTCGAGGCGACGCGGGACCCGGCGGCGCTGCTGCGCGTCGGGGATCGGGTACGGTTCATCAGGATCTCGCGCGCGCAGTTCGACGCGGCGGACCTGCGATGACGATGCGCGTCGCGCTCGGCGGCCCCTCCACCACGGTCCAGGACCTTGGCCGGCGGGCCCAGCACGACGGCGTGCCGGAGAGCGGGGCAATGGACAGCCACGCCGCGCGGGTCGCCAACCTGCTTGTCGGCAACGGGGAAGGCGCCGCGCTGCTGGAATCGACCCTCGCTGGGCCAGCGCTCGTCTTCGAGCGCGCAACCGTCATCGCGTTAGGGGGCGGCGACTTCGGCGCATCCATCGATGGCGAGCCGCTCGCACCGTGGCACGCCGTCCCGGTCCGCGCCGGCGCGACTCTCACGCTGGGCAAGGCGCAGCACGGGTGCCGAGCCTACGTCGCAGTCGCGGGAGGCATCGACGTCCCGGTCGTGCTCGGCAGCCGAAGCACTTTTATTCCGGGCCGCTTTGGCGGCCTGGAGGGGCGCGCGCTGCGCGCGGGAGATGTTCTCGGTTTCGGCGAGGCATCCACTCCCGCGGGCCGCCGAGCGTTGGCAACGGCGCTGCGGCCGGTCTACGGGCCGATCATCCGGCTCATCGCCGGCGAACATCTCGATTTGCTCGACGCCGGGTCGCGCGACACGCTGTTCGGCGACGCCCTTCGCGTCTCGCCCCGTTCCGATCGGATGGGTTACCGGCTCGAGGGAGCAACGCTCCGGCTTCGCCCGCCGCTGGAGATCATCTCGACCGCGGTGACGATGGGCACCGTGCAGATCACCCCGTCGGGCGAGCCGATCCTGCTGATGGCCGATCACCAAACGACGGGGGGATACCCGATGCTCGGCCACGTGGCGACGATCGATCTCGGCGCGGTCGCTCAGCTCCGGCCGGGCGACGCGATCAGGTTTTCCGCGATCTCGCTCGACGACGCGCAGCGGCTGTACCTTGAGCGCGAGCGCTCGCTCGACGCCCTGCGGCGCGTGCTGTCCTTCCCCACCTGATCACCGCGATGCCGACGGTCGACCTCAACTGCGATATCGGCGAAAGCTTCGGCGCCTGGACGTTAGGCAGCGACGGAGACATCCTCGCGCAGGTCACGTCGGCGAACATCGCCTGCGGTTTCCACGCCGGCGACCCGTCGACGATGCGCCAGACCATCGAGCGCGCATTGAATAGCGGCGTGGCGCTCGGCGCCCATCCGGGTCTTCCCGATCTCGCGGGCTTCGGCCGCCGGGTGATGGAAGTGACGGCGGTGGAGACCTACGACATGGTGGTCTATCAGGTCGGCGCGCTCGCCGCCTTTGCTGCCGCGCGCGGGGCGCGCCTCGCCCACGTCAAGCCGCATGGTGCGCTCTACAACATGGCCGCGGCGCGCCCGCAGCTCGCCGACGCGATTGCACGCGCCGTGCGCGACGTGGATTCGCGACTGATGCTCTTCGGCCTCGCGGGTAGTGCGTCGGTCGCGGCGGCGCGCGCAGTCGGGTTGGTCGCGATCGAGGAGACATTCGCGGACCGGCGTTATGCGGCTGACGGAACATTGGTCCCGCGCTCGCAACCGGGTGCCGTCATCGCGGACACGGCGACGGCGGTACAGCAGGCGGTGAGAATGATTCGCGACGGAAGCGTCACGGCAATCGACGGCGGCGAGGTTTCGGTACACCCCGATACGATCTGCATCCACGGCGACACACCGGGAGCGGCCGGCCACGCCCGCGAGCTGCGTGCAGCGCTGATCGCGGCTGGGATCGAGATCCGCGCACCAGCGGGGTCATCGCGTGCGTGAATCGGGCGCCTCACCGAAGATCGGTGCCGACCGTTCGCTCGCGCGCGGACTCGGCGGTGCCGACGCGACGATGCTCGTCGTCGGCTCGATGATCGGATCGGGCATCTTCATCGTGTCCGCGGAATCGTCGCGACTGGTCGGCGCGCCGGGCTGGCTGCTCGCGGCGTGGACGCTCGCCGGCATCATGACCCTGACGGGCGCGCTCTGCTGCGCGGAGCTCGCGGCAATGATGCCACGGGCCGGCGGCCAGTATGTGTTCCTCCGTGAGGCGTATGGTCCGGCCACCGCCTTCCTCTTTGGCTGGGCGATGTTGCTGGTCATCCAGACGGGCACCATTGCCGCAGTCGCGGTCGCATTCGCGAACTTCAGCGGTGTGCTCGTCCCCTCGGTCTCGCCGAGCAGTTATCTGGTCGAGCCGATCGTGTTCGGGCGCTACGCGATCAGCCTGTCAACGCAGCAGCTCGCCGCGATCGCGTCGATTCTGCTCCTCACCTGGGCGAACACCCGGGGGCTGCGCACGGGCAAGGTGATTCAGAACGTGTTCACGGTGGCCAAGACCGCGGCGCTGCTCGGGCTGATCGCCATCGGCCTCACGTTAGGCTGGAACGCACGGAGTGCGGCATTCACCTCGTCATGGTGGCACCCGTCAGCGAATGGCTGGACCCCAAACGCCGCGCAACCCGGCCTCGCCACGGCCGGCGGCCTCGCGCTCGCGATGCTGCTCGGGAAGGCGATGGTCGGACCGCTGTTCGCGCAGTCCGCGTGGAACAACGTCACCTTCGCCGGGGGCGAGGTGCGCGACCCCCGTCGCAACCTTCCCCGCGCGCTGCTGATCGGTTGCGCGCTCGTCGTCGCGCTCTACCTGCTCGCGAACGCGGCGTATGTGGTGACCCTGCCGCTCGACGGGATCCAGCACGCACCGCAGAACCGGGTGGCGACTGCCGCGATGCAGGCCGCGTTAGGCACGCCAGGCATCATGCTGATGGCCGCGGCGATCATGATCTCGGCGTTTGGATGCAACAACGGGCTGATCCTCGCCGGTGCACGGGTGTCGTACGCGATGGCGCGCGATGGGCTCTTCTTCGAGCGGATCGGGCGGCTCAATGCGAAGCAGGTTCCGGCGGCGGCACTGGTTATCCAGGGAGTGTGGGCCTCGCTGCTCGTTCTACCGCGATCGGCGACGCGCAACCCGACCACCGGTGCGGTCACCTTCGGCAATGTCTACACGCAGCTGCTCGAGTACATCGTGCCGGCCGATCTCGTGATGTATGCCGCAATGGTCCTCGCGGTCGTGGTGTTGCGCCGGCGCGCGCCGGACCTCGACCGTCCCTGGGTCACACCCTGGCTCCCGATCACCACGGCGGTTTATGTTGGCCTCGCGCTGGTCCTGGTTCTCGATCTCGCGTATCTCGCGCCGGCGACATCCGGGATCGGCTACCTGATCGTCGCCAGCGGGATACCGGTGTACGCGCTCTGGCGGCGGATGCATGTTGTCCCGCCGAACCCTTCGAGCGAATCTCTCACAATTTCCAGCGACTCATGACCCGCTTGTCACTCGTAGCGCTTTCCACGCTCTCCTTCGCCGCCGCCTCCTCGCCGCTTTGCGCGCAGTCAGCTTCGGGACTCGACCAGCAGCGCCTCGACTCCGTCGCGCGCTACGTCGAATCGGAGATGCGGCGTCTTCACATCCCGGGCATGTCCGTCGCGATCCTCCGCGGCGACAGCGTAGTCATGTCGCGCGGGTTCGGCTACGCAAACGTCGAGCTTCGCGTGCCGGCAAGCGACAGCACCATCTATCAGTCGGGTTCCGTCGGCAAGCAGTTCACCTCGGCGGGGATCATGCTGCTCGCCGAGCGCGGAAAGCTGTCGCTCGATGATCCGATCACGCGCTGGCTGCCCGAAGGAAAGACGGCGTGGAGGGGGATCACGATTCGTCACCTGCTGAGCCACACGTCGGGAATCGCGAACTACACCGACGGCGGCGTCGACCTCCGCAAGGATTACACGGAGAACGATCTCGTAAAGCTCGCGCTGGAGTCGCCGCTCGACTTCGCGCCTGGCACGCACTGGAATTACAGCAACACCGGCTACGTGCTTCTCGGGGCGATCGTGCGACGGGTGACTGGCCAGTTCTACGGCGACTTTCTCCGCGACAACGTCTTCACACCGTCAGGCATGAAGACGACGCGGATCATCTCCGAGGCGGACATCGTTCCCAATCGCGCGTCAGGCTACCAGCTGGCTGGCGACACGCTGCGCAATCAGGACTGGGTCTCGCCCGCGCTCAACACCACCGCCGACGGCGCGCTCTACATGACGGTGCGCGACCTTGCGGCCTGGGCGGTCGCGTTGAATCACAAGCGCGTCCCGTCCGCGGCGAGCCTCGATGCGAGCTGGACGCCGATCGCGCTCACCGGCGGGGGTGCGTTCCCCTACGGCTTCGGCTGGGCGCTTGGACCGCAGCGCGGTGTGCAGAGGATCGCGCACGCCGGCTCGTGGCAGGGGTTCAAGACCGCAATCGCCCGCTATCCGTCGCTCGACCTCACGGTGATCGCGATGGCGAACCTCGCCGAGACGCCGATCTTGCCGATCACCGCGGCCATTGCCGGAGTGGTCGAGCCGTCGCTCGCGATGCCACACCTGCTCGGCGCGACGCGCTTCACCGTCCAGCCGCCGGCCCCGATCGCGACGTTGATCGCGCGCGTTGCCGCGGGCGACTCCGCGGCGCCGGTGACGCCGGCGTTCCGTCGCTACATGACCCCTCGAGAGCGCTCGGCGCTGCGCCGCCAGCTGGCGGCGGCCGGGTCCTGGACAACGTTAGGCTGCGACCGCGTGGCTGAGGGT
>JANMAM010000127.1:0-26324 GCA_031359795.1 Gemmatimonadaceae bacterium | reverse complement strand
CGACCCCTGCCCCCCGCCCGCCCGACTCGTGTGTATATTCTTCCCATGTTGCGACCTTTCCTCGTAGTTCTCGCCCTCGCGCTGGCGAGCGCCCCCGCGCTCGCGCAGACCCCAGCCGCGAACGGGCGCTGCACGACCCCTGATTCGATCGCCGTACGCGGTAACACGCGCGTCAGCGATGCGACAATCCGCTCCGACGCCGGCCTCACGGCTGGCACCGCGCTGAACTTCCGCGCGGTGCAGCGTGCGATGGAGACGCTGTTCGCCACCGGCGAATACGAGGACGTCCAGGCGCTCTGCGAAGTCGGGCCTAACGGCCGGACGACGCTGGCCCTGGTGGTCCGCGAGCGCCCCGTGCTCGAGTCGATCGATCTCGTCGGGTTCAAGACGGTGTCGAAGAAGTCGGCGACGGACAGCATCGACCTGCCGATCGGCCGCGCCGTCGACCCGAGCACCGTTGCCAAGCTGGTCGCGCGGATCGACTCCCTCTACCAGAAGTCCGGATACTACCTCGCCAAGGTCACCGTCGACACGACCAAGCACGATGACAAGGTGAAGCTGGTTGTCCGGGTGAACGAGGGAAGCCGGCTGGCGGTGTCGGGCGTGCGAATCGACGGCAACCGCAAGCTGGGCGACAAGGAAATCGCTCGCGCGATGAAGACGCAGCCGGAGGGCTTCCTCTGGTTCAAGCGCGGCGAGTTCGACGAGGACGCGTATGTCGGCGATCTCGGCGAGCGCATTCCCGGGCTGTATGCCAAGCAGGGATTCATCGACTTCCAGGTGCTGCGCGACACGGTGATCATCGACCGCGCGCACGGGAAGGCGCTGCTCGAGCTGACGGTCGAGGAGGGTCCTCAGTATCACGTCGGATCGTTCGACCCATCGGGCAACAAGCGGTTCTCGAGCGAAGAGATCAAGCAGTTCTATCCGTTCACCGGCGAGGGGCCGTCGCTGACGCAGCGCGCGCGCGACATCGTTACCCGGACGCGCCGCGCCCCCAAGGACGTGTTCGACCGCGCCAAGTGGGACGACGCAACGCAGAAGCTGCGCACGGCCTACAGCAACGAGGGCTACATCTACGCGCAGATCCGCCCGGTGGTCGAACGGCGCGTCCTGCCTAACGACTCGACGCCGACGGTCGACCTCCGCTGGGAGATCGAGGAGTCGCGGCCAGCGATCGTCAATCGCATCGAGATCGCCGGGAACGATTTCACATCCGACGCCTGCATCCGGGACCAGCTGGTGATTCTTCCCGGCGACGTCTTCAATCAGGACCGGCTGATCCGCAGCTACCAGAACATCGCGAATCTCGGCTTCTTCGAGACGCCGATGCCGACGCCCGATACGAAGACGGCGAACGACCAGGGAGACATCGACGTCATCTTCCGCGTGAAGGAGAAGAAGACGGGCAACGTGAACTTTGGCGCCTCGATGGGGGGCAACTCGGTGGGCGGGTTCATCGGTCTCGAGCAGCCGAACCTGTTCGGGCTGTGCAAGAAGGGGTCGCTGCAGTGGCAGTTCGGCAAGTACGTGCAGGACTTCCAGCTGTCGTACACCGACCCGGCGATCCAGGGCTCGCGGATCAGCGGCACCGTCTCCGCGTACGACAGCCGCCCGCGTTATTCGATCACCGGCTTCGGGCGTCCGCGCCGCGTCGGCGGCAGCGTCCAGCTGGGCTTTCCGATGCCGCGCTCGCCCTTTGCACGCCTCTTCGCGTCGTACGGACTCGAGTCGCAGCGGAACGAGGACGTGATCGAGGACCCGTCGCTCAAGAACAACATCTACCTGCGTAATTCGCTCCGCTCGACGCTCGGCCTGACGGCGCAGCACGACACGCGAATCGACATGCCGTTCCCGTCGGCCGGCGCGATGCAGTCGTTCACCGCGCAGTTCAGCGGCGGACCGTTAGGCGGCGACGCGAACTTCCAGCGCTACACGACCGAGGTCTTCGGATTTGCGCCGGTCGGGCAGCTCGGCGGTGGAAAGCCGGGTGGGTCGCCGATCAAGTTCGTGCTCGGCATGAAGCTTCGCTCGGGCGCGGTGTTCGGCGACCCGGGCGCGTTCTTCCAGTACCAGAAGTTCATCCTCGGCGGCGTTCAGTTCGGCGAGCAGCTCCGCGGCTACCCCGAGTTCTCGGTGACGCCGCGTGGCGTGTTGCCGACCGGGACCAACAGCAGCGGCGCAAACTCGGTCAGCGATTTCGGAAGCGCGTTCCTCACGACGAGCACCGAATTCGGCATGCGGCTCAACCAGCAGGTCTACGTCGACGTCTTCTTCGACGCCGGCAACGTCTGGGAGCGGGCGCGCGACATCAACATGCGTCTCAAGCGTGGCGTCGGCTTCGGAGCATCGGTGATCACGCCGATCGCGCCGCTCGGAATCGACATCGGCTACGGCCTCGATCGGGTCAATGCGCAGGGGCAGATCGCACCAGCCTGGCAGCTGCACTTCAAGCTCGGCCAGATCTTCTAACATTTCAGGAGCAGCCATGAACACGTTTGTTCGCGCGGGTGTCGTCGCGCTCGCCATCATTGCCGCCGCGCCAGTCGCGGCGCGGGCACAGAGCGCCCTCAAGTTCGCCTACATCGACTCGCGCGCGGTTTTGCAGGCCGCGCCTGGTCGTGCGGAGGCCGAGGCACAGTTCCAGAAGGAAATGCAGACGTACCAGACGCAGGTCCAGAAGATGGGCGATTCGCTCAACACGATGATGGCCGCGTACACGAAGGCAGAGTTGACGCTCAGTCCCGCGGCGAAGGAATCACGTCAGAAGACGATTCGCGACAAGGAAGCGGCCTATCAGCAGCGCGTGCAGGGCCTCCAGGAGCAGGCGCAGCAGCGTCAGGGCGAGCTGATGGGACCGATCATGCAGCAGATCAACACCGCGATCAGCGAAGTCCGTGCAGCTGATGGCTACTCGTTCATCTTCGACGTTGGCGCTCAGGGCGGCGTAGTGGTGGCTGCCGACACGACGCTCAACATCACGGACAAGGTGCTCACGCGACTGCGCACGGTGGCGGCGCGTCCGGCCGTCTCCAGTTCGGTACCGGTGCCGGGATCGGGCGCGCCGATGACGACCCCAGCGGGAATAACGAAGCCAAAGCCGCAGGAGCGGTGACCTCGGCGGACGCACATGCACCACGCAGCGGCGGTGGGGGGAAGCAACCCCACACCGCCGCTGCCATTGCGGCCCCCGTCTCGGGACGACTGGTTGGAGACGGTGAAGCGGTAGCGACCGCGATCGCGCCCCTCGATCGCGCCGGTGCCGGAGACCTGAGCTTTTTTGCCGTGCCCCGCTACGCGCCGCTCTTCGAGAAGAGTGACGCATCGGTGGTCCTCGTCGCTCCTGGGCTCGCGGACATGCCGGGGCGGGTCGCGGCCCGGATCATCGTCGACAAGCCTCACGAAGCGCTCCTGGCGCTACTGCCGCGGCTCTACACACCGCCTGCGCGCGAGCCGGGGATTCATCCGACCGCCCGGCTCGGCCGCGGTGTCACGCTCGCTGATGGCGTCACGGTTGGCGCGTATGTCGTGATCGACGATGGCGCGTCGGTCGGCGAGGGAAGCTGGCTCGAGGCGCACGTGGTGATCGGGCGAGAGGTGGCGATCGGACGCGACTGCCGAATTCACCCGGGCGCGGTGCTCTATCAGGGAGCACGGCTTCACGACCGGGTGCAGATCCACAGCGGCGTCCGGATCGGAGCGGACGGTTTCGGCTATGTGTTTCGAGGGGGGGCACACCAGAAGATCCCGCACATCGGCCGCTGCATCATCGAGAGCGACGTCGAGATCGGCGCGAACAGCACGATCGACCGCGGGAGCATTGACGACACCGTGATCGGAGCGGGGACAAAGATCGACAATCTCGTTCACATCGGGCACAACGTGCGGGTCGGACGCCTCTGCCTGATCATGGCGCAGGTGGGGGTCGCCGGATCGACTCACATCGGTGACGGAGTGATCATCGCCGGCCAGGCGGGCATCGGCGGACACATCGAGCTCGGTGACAAGGCGCGGATTGGGGGGCAGGCTGGCGTATTCGGGAGCGTCCCCGCTGGCGAGACCTGGTCCGGATACCCGGCGCGTCCGCATCGCGAGTCGCTCCGCGCGCAGGCGGCGCTGTTCAAACTCGCGTCGATGATCCGGTCGATCGAGAGGCTCGTTTCCAAGGGCGAGCCGTGAGCCGTCGCACGATCGCGCGGCGCGTGGAGTTGTCAGGCGTTGGGCTGCACATGGGCGTGCCGGTGCGGCTCGCGTTCGAGCCGACGTCCGCGGGAACTGGAATCCGTTTTCGCCGCGACGACCGTGGCGGAGCCGAGATCCCGGCGCGCGTGGAGCACGCGGTGCTTGCAGAGCGGCGGACGCAGCTGGGCGAGGGCGTAGCGGCGATCCACACGGTCGAGCATGTTCTCGCCGCGGTGGCCGCACACGGGGTCGACGACCTGGTGATCGCGATGGACGGCCCCGAGCCGCCGATTCTCGATGGGAGTGCCCAGCCCTTCTTTCTCGCGCTCAGGGAGGCCGGTTTCGTCGAACAGGAGGGCGATCATGATACCTTCACGGTAGGCAGGCGCGTGCAGCTCACGGACGGCGAGTCCCGCTATACGGCCGAGCCTGGGGAAGGCCTGACGCTGGATGTGGAGATCGAATTTCCACACAGGCTGATCGGCCATCAGCGCGGCGAGTATCGCGTGACGGCAACGACGTTCGACCGCGAGCTGGGCGGGGCGCGCACGTTCGGCTTCGTCCGCGAGGTTGAGGGATTACGGGCGAAAGGATTGATTCGCGGTGCGTCGACCGCGAACGCAGTGGTGCTCGATGAGGACGGCGTCGTCGACACCGCGCTGCGGTGGCCGGATGAATTCGTGCGTCACAAGGCGATGGACTGTGTCGGGGATCTCGCGCTGATCGGCGGGCGGTTGAACGCCCGGATTCACGCGGTGCGCCCCAGCCATCGCGGAACCGTACTCTTCGTGCGCGAGCTCGCGCGCGTCGTCACCCGGAGCAAACGAGTCGTGCTAGGCATCGATGAGATCATGAAGGTGCTCCCGCACCGCTACCCATTCCTCCTGGTCGACCGGATTCTCGAGCTCGAGGACAAGAAGCGGATCGTCGGGTTGAAGAACGTGACGATGAACGAGCCGTTCTTCCAGGGACATTTCCCCGGTCATCCGATCATGCCCGGCGTGTTGATTATCGAAGCGATGGCGCAGGTTGGCGGGATCCTGCTGATGGGGCAGATCGACGGATACGAGAGCAAGGTCGTGTACTTCATGTCGCTCGACAACGTGAAGTTCCGGCGCCCGGTGAAACCGGGCGATCAGCTGCGTTTCGAGCTCGACATCCTTCAGATTCGCGGCATGGTCTGCAAGATGCACGGCGTCGCGAAGGTCGACGGCGAGGTCGTGTGCGAGGCGGACATGGCGGCGATGGTGCGCGACAAATGAGCGGCGTACACCCTACCGCGGTCGTCTCGAGCGACGCGAAGATCGGGCGGGATGTGACGATCGGACCGTTCGCGATCGTCGGCGAGCAGTGCACGATCGGCGATGGCTGCGTCATCGCGGCGCGTGCGACCCTCGAGCATTTCGTGACCCTCGCGCCTAACGTCAAGGTGGGGAGTGGGAGTATCCTCGGCGGGGAGCCGCAGGATCTCAAGTTCAAGGGCGAGCCGACGACCGTCGAGATCGGCGAGAACACCACGATCCGCGAGTACGTGACGATCAATCGGGGCACGGCGCAGTCGTTCAAGACGACCGTCGGGAGCAACTGCCTGATCATGTCGTACGTCCACCTCGCCCACGACTGCCACGTCGGCGACGGGGTGATTCTCTCCAACGGGGTGCAGCTCGCCGGACACGTCACCATCGAGGACAAGGTGACGATCTCGGGGCTGGTCGCGGTGCATCAGTTCGCACGCATCGGGCGCTATTCGTTCGTTGGGGGAATGTCCCGTGTCTCCAAGGACATTCCGCCGTTCATCAAGGCCGTCGGAAACCCGATCAAGCTGTATGGGTTGAACAGCGTCGGGCTGCAGCGGAACGGGTTCTCGGAGGAGGTCATGCGCGAGCTCAAGCGCGCGTACCGGCTGTTCTTCCGCTCGGAGCTCAACGTGTCGCAGGCGCTCGAACGGGCGCGGGCGGAATTGACGCCGTCGCCGGAAGTCGACGCACTGATTCGCTTCGTCGACGAGAGTCAGCGCGGCGTCGTGATCTGATGGCTGACAAGCGAACACGCATCGGCGTCATCGGCGCGGGAGGTCTCGGACAACACCACGTGCGGATCATGGGCGAGCTGCCTGACGCGCAGCTTGTCGGCTTTTACGAATCCCGTCCCGAACGAGCGGCCGAGATTTCGGAGACGCTCAAGGCGAGGCCGTTCGAGTCGATCGACGCGCTGCTGTCAGAGGTCGACGCGGTGACGATCGTCGTGCCGACGCCCGCGCATTACGAGGTCGCGAAGCAGGCGCTCGAGCGCGGAATACACGTGCTCGTCGAGAAGCCATTCACGGCGACGATCGAACAGGCTGATGAACTGCTCGCGCTGGCGCAGGCGAAAGGCGCGACCGTACAGATCGGACATGTCGAGCGATTCAATCGCGCCATTCGCGCGGCGCTGCCGTACGTGGATACTCCGAGGTTCATCGAGAGCGACCGCCTCGCGCCATTCAATCCACGCGGCTCCGACGTCGCGGTCGTGCTGGACCTGATGATCCACGACATCGACCTGATTCTCACGCTCGTTGGCGAGCAGGTGATGTCGGTGTCCGCCGTTGGCGTCGGGGTGCTCACGCCGTCGGTCGACATCGCGAACGCGCGATTGGGTTTCGTCACCGGCGCAGTCGCGAACATCACGGCAAGTCGCGTGTCCCGCGAGCGCATGCGCAAGGTTCGCATCTTCCAGCAGAGCGGATACCTGTCGCTCGATCTCGGCGCCGGCAACGGCGAGTTCTACTCATTGCGGCGCGACGTCGACCTGGCTGCGTTGGCGAAGGGAGGTCCTCTCGCGCTCGAGGCGTTCGTGGAGCGTGTGCCGCTCGAGGCTCCCGAAGGCGAACCGCTCCGACTCGAGTTCGAGAGTTTCGTCGCGGCGGTGCAGGGACGCGCGCCAGTCGCGGTGACCGGGGCGGACGGCCGTGAAGCCCTCGCGGTCGCCCTTCAGATCGTCCGTGAGATTGAACGCAGTCTTCCGGCCCTGTCCGCGGCGACGCAGTCCGCGCGCTGACGGTGCGCGAAATCATGATCGTCGCCGGAGAAGCATCCGGCGATCTCCACGGCGGATCGCTCGCCGAGCAGCTTCGGACGCTTGCGCCCGATCGTCCGCTCGTCGGGATCGGGGGCACGCGGATGGCCGCCGCGGGGGTGCACCTGCTGGAAAACGTCGACAGCCTTGCAGTCATGGGGTTCGTCGAGGTGCTGGCGCACATTCCCAGACACTGGGCGCTGTTGCGAACGCTGCGTCAGCGACTGGTTGAGGGGCGGGTCGGACTCGTCGTGCTGATCGATTATCCGGGGTTCAATCTCAAGCTCGCCGCGGCGGCGAAGGCGGCGGGCGTGCCCGTGCTGTACTACGTCACGCCGCAGGTGTGGGCGTGGGGCGCTGGCCGGCTGGAGAAGATCGCCGAGGTCGTGACGAAGGCGGCGCCGATCCTCCCGTTCGAGGAGAAGCTCCTCCGGGATCATGGTGTCGACGCGGAGTTCGTCGGGCATCCGCTGCTCGATCGAGCGACCGAGCTTCCGACACGGGCGGCAGCGCGCACTCAGCTCGGACTGGCGCAGGATCGGCCACTGCTCGCGCTTTTTCCCGGGAGCCGCGAGCAGGAGATCGCACGCCACCTCGAAGATTTCGTCGCGACCGGCGAGGAGCTGCGGCGTCGGGTGCCCGACTTGCAGGTCGTCGTCAGCGTCGCCTCGACCATCCAGCTCGACGCGGCGCGCGTACCATTTCCGATGGTGAGCGGCGCGTCGTTCCCGTTGCTTCGCGCCGCCGACGCAGCAATGTGCAAGAGCGGGACGACCACGCTCGAAGCCGCCGTGGCCGGGTGCCCGCTCGTCGTCGCGTACCGGACCAATACGCTCACGTATCTCATCGCGCGGAGGCTCGTGAAGATTCCTCACATCGGCCTCGTGAACGTGGTCGCCGGGCGCGAGGTGGCACGCGAGTTCGTTCAGGACGCGCTCAACCCGCGCGACGTCGCCGACGAGCTCGAGCGGTTGATCACGCCGCACAGCGTTAGGCGAGCCGAGGTGGTGCGTGGCCTCGAGGAAGTCCGCGGGCGGCTCGGTACCCCCGGCGCCGCCGGCCGCGTTGCGCGCATGGCGCTCGGGATCGCGACGTGAGCGAACACCCGCCGGCCTCGCGCACGCCACCACCGGGCGCACGACCGCCGACGCCGATCACCGGCGCGACCGAGATCGAAGAGCCGCCCAGTACGAAAATGCGCTGGATCGCGCGACTCGGGGCACTGTTCATTCGCGCACTGGCCCGCACCTGGCGGGTTCGCGTCATCGGCGACGAGGGAATCCGCGGCGAGCGCGAGGAAGGCCGGCCGGTGATCATAACGCTCTGGCACGGACACATGCTTCCGCTGCTCCACCGGCACCGCGGTGAAGGCGTCGCGATACTCGTCAGCGAGCACCGGGACGGCGAGATCATCGCCCGAATCGCGGTCGCGCTCGGACATCGAACCGTGCGCGGATCGACGTCGCGCGGGGCGGGGCGTGCACTGCTGTCGCTCGTGAGGCAGGTCGAATCGGGGCGCGACATCGCCGTCACACCTGACGGGCCGCGCGGGCCCGCGAAGAGCTTCGCGGCGGGCGCATTGATCGTCGCGCAGCGGACCGGCGCGGCGATCATCCCGGCAACAGTCGTCGCGCAGTCGGCGTGGCGCCTCAAGAGCTGGGACAGCTTCATGATCCCGCGCCCGTTCACGCGGGTGGTGATCTCGTACGGACCGGCGTCGCGCGTGAAAGTCGGTGATGCGCGGGCGGCGTCAGGTGAGGCGCCACGTTTCCAGCAGCTGATGGAGGACGCCGAACGTGCCGCCGCCGCCGCCCTCTGACAGGGAAGACAGCCGCGAGCCGAGCGGGGTAGACCGCGTCTGGCACGGCACCGATCCGCTCGCACGCATCGCGCGCATCGCCCTCGCCCCCGCGGAGGGGCTGTACCGAGGCATCGTCGCCGCTCGCGGTGCGCTCTACGACCTCGGGCTGCTCCCGGCGAGACGCACGGCGCTCCCGTCGCTGAGCGTCGGCAACCTCAGCGTCGGTGGCACCGGAAAAACGCCGGTGTCCGCGTACATCGCGGCTCGCCTCCGGGAGCGCGGCGGGCAACCCGCGATCGTGCTTCGCGGTTACGGCGGCGACGAGCCGCTCGTACATGCGACGCTCAACCCGAGCGTGCCCGTGGTCGTGTCGGCCGACCGGGTTGCAGGTGTGGCGAAGGCGCGCGTGCTCGGGGCGGATGTCGCGGTGCTCGACGACGCCTTTCAACACCGCCGCGCCGACCGATGGGGCGATGTCGTTCTCGTCAGCGCCGATAACTGGAGCGTGCGGCAGCGACTGCTCCCCGCCGGACCGTGGCGGGAGCCGCTGGGCGCGCTGCGCCGGGCGGCGTTGACGATCGTCACGCGCAAGGCAGCGACGTACGAAGAGGCGCGGGCAGTGATCACGGCGCTGCGCAGGCTCGTGCCTCAGCTGCCTGCAGCGATCATGTGGCTCGCTCCGGGAGAGCTGCGCGATGCGCGCGGGACCGGCTCGTTGCCGCTCGCCGCGATCGCCGGGCAGCGGCTCCACGTGATCGCGGCGATTGCCGATCCGGCGGCGTTCATCCGGCAGCTCACGCTCGCCGGCGCTGCGCGCGTCACGTCGAGCATTTTCCCCGATCACCACGATTTCAGCGCCAATGATGCGACACGTCTCGCCCTCGATGCCGGCGCTGCCGATCTGGTGCTCTGCACGCTGAAGGACGCGGTGAAGCTCGCCCCCCATTGGCCTGCCGGGGCGCCGCGGTTATGGTATGTTTCTCAGAATGTGAACGTCGAGCAGGGAGCGGACACGCTCGACTTGCTGCTCGATGGCCTGCTCGCCGCACGCGCGACTTACTGAATTGAACGCCGGCTGTGCCGGCCACCCCGACCAGACCATGGCATCCGACCTTCGCCTCCCGACCGACAAGATCGTCCGACCGGACAAGGACCGCTTTCTCAACGAGGAGAATCCGTTCGAGTCGATGATGTCGCGGTTCGACCGGGCCGCGGAGCTGCTCGACCTCGAGCCGGGGCTTTACAAGGTCCTCCGCCACGCGGAGAAGGAGATCACGATCTCAGTTCCCGTGCTGATGGACAACGGCGAGATCGAGGTCTTCACCGGCTACCGGGTGCTGCACAACACATCGCGTGGTCCGGCGAAGGGCGGGATACGCTTCGACATGATGGTGAATCTCGATGAGGTCAAGGCGCTTGCCGCGTGGATGACCTGGAAGTGCGCCGCGGTGAACATCCCGTTTGGCGGCGCGAAGGGTGGCGTGATTTGCGACCCCCTGAAGATGAGCGTGTCCGAGCTCGAGCGACTGACCCGGCGCTACACCGCCGGCATCATCCACACGCTCGGTCCCGACTCTGATGTTCCGGCACCGGACGTGAACACCAATGAGCGCGTGATGGCCTGGGTGATGGACACCTATTCGATGCACGCCGGCCACACGGTGACCGCGGTCGTGACGGGCAAGCCGGTCGAGATGGGTGGTTCGCTGGGCCGCCGTGAGGCAACTGGCCGCGGCGTCATGCTGGTCACTCGTGAGGCGCTCCGGCATCTGAACGTCCGCATGCAGGGGGCGAGCGTCGCGGTGCAGGGCTTCGGCAACGTCGGCTCGATCGCCGCCGAGCTGCTCGTCAAGCAGGGCTGCAAGATCGTCGCGATCAGCGACCGCACCGGCGGCTACCACAACAAAGCCGGCGTCGACATCGCGAAGGCGATCGAGCACGCGAAGGCACATCGGTCGCTCGAGGGCTTCAAGGGCGGCGAGCAGATCACGAACGACGAGCTGTTGACGCTTCCGGTCGACGTGCTGGTTCCGGCAGCGCTCGAGAACGTCATCACGTCGAAGAACGCGGGAAAGGTGCAGGCGAAGATCATCGCCGAGGGTGCGAACGGCCCGACGACCGCCGGCGCGGACTCGATCCTCGAGGAGAAGGGCATCTTCGTGATCCCCGACATTCTCGCGAACGCCGGTGGTGTCACCGTCTCCTACTTCGAGTGGGTGCAGGACCGCGGCGGCTATTTCTGGAGCGAGGACACCGTCAACACGCGGCTCGAGGAGATCATGTGTCGGAGCTTTGCGGACGTGCTCAGCCTCTCGAAGCAGCACAAGGTGAACATGCGCACCGCGGCGTACATGCTCTCGATCAGCCGCGTCGCGACGGTGCATCGGCTCCGCGGCATCTACGCCTGATCGGGGCGGCGTGAGCACCGCGTGCGCGTCCTGGTAGTCGTGGTGGGCAAGCCGCGCGAGCCAGGACTTGCCGCGGCGATCGAGGAGTTCGAGACGCGAGCGGCCCGGTACTGGCCGCTCGACGTGCACGAGGTCCGCGAAGAATCTGCTCGGGGCGCATCGCCCGACATCGTGCGAGAGCGCGAAGGCGAGCGACTCCTCGCGAAGGTCCCGGCGGGCGCGGAGGTCGTGGCATGCGACGTCGACGGCGCCGCGATGCGTTCCGAAGCCTTTGCGCAATGGCTCCAGCGCACGCGGGAATCCGCGCGCAGCATTGCGCTCCTCGTCGGTGGTGCCTTCGGCCTCTCGCACTCGGTGCGTGAGCGGGCGGCATCGCGGCTGTCGCTGGCGTCGTGGACGCTCCCTCACGAACTGGCGCGGCTGGTGCTGGCCGAGCAGCTGTACCGCGCCGGGACGATCGTGCGCGGCGAGCCATACCACAAGTGAGCGCGAACGCCGCAGCGACCGGCACGGCGCACCCGGTCGTCGTTACCGAGCCACTCGGCGGCTCGGGCCTCGCGCAGCTCGGCATCGAACGGCGCGCGCCGCCGGGGTGGTTCGAAACGCCGCCGGATAATCTCGCCGAGTGGTGGGGGCGGGTGGTGCGGATCGGCGCCAACAACGCGGCCGACCGTTCGATCGCCGCGTTAGGCGGCGCGATCCGCGCGACCGGTGCCGCGGCCGAGAATCTGGAACGCGTCCGCCGCAACAATGGTGTCTTCGTCACCACGGGACAGCAGCCCGGCCTTTTCGGGGGCCCCGTGTACACCTGGTCAAAGGCGCTCTCGGCGCTTGCGCTCGCGGAGGAGATCGAGCATTCGACCGGCGTTCCGGCCGCGGCGGTCTTCTGGGCGGCGACCGACGACGCCGACGCGGCGGAGGCGAGCAGCACGGTCATCGCGCTGCCCGGCGGTGCCGAGCGCCTGACGGCGCAAATAACCGCGCCGGCAGGGACGCCGATGCACGACGCACCGTTAGGCGATGTCTCGGGGCTTCTCGCTCGGCTCGGCGCGGCGGCGGGCGCTGGTGCGTATGCGGCGGCGCTCGACCTCGTCCGCGCCGCGTACCATCCAGGCGCGACCGTTGGCGGTGCATTTGTCGAGTTGCTGGCGGGTGTCCTCAATCCGCTCGGCATCGCCGTCCTCGATGCGGGCGCCGCCGCGGTTCGTGCCGCCGCCGCGCCGATCACGCTGGCGGCGGCTGGCCGTGCCGCGGACGTGGCGCGGGCGCTCGGAGTGCGGGGGGCGGCAATCCGCGCGGCCGGGCTGACGCCGCAGGTTTCCGAGATTGACGATCTCGCGCTGGTGTTCGAGCGGCGCGATGGCATCAAGTCGCGCCTCGCGGTAGGCGCGACGCGACGGCCCGATCCTGGTCAGCTCTCGCCTAACGTTCTACTCCGCCCGGTGGTCGAGCGGGCGATACTGCCAACGGTGGCGTACGTTGCCGGACCCGGGGAACTCGCGTACTTCGCGCAGGTCAGTGCGGTCGCGGCGGCGCTCGGGGCCGAGCAGCCGCTGGCGGTGCCGCGGTGGTCATGCACGATCATCGAGCCGCGCATCGCGCGGATTCTCGAGCGACTGGAGCTCGACCGCATCGATCTTGTCGACCCGGCCGCGCCGGAACGCCGCCTGGCGCAGCGGGCGCTCCCACCGGGTGCGCAGGCCCTCGTCGCGCAAGCCAGGGAACAGGCCGGCACGCTCGGCGCGGCGCTGCGGGCGTTCGCGGCCGCCGACACGCTGCTCCAGGATCGAGTCGCCGAGGGGCACGCGCAACGCGCGGCATGGCTGGCGGACCGTCTCGAACGGCGGATTCTCGCCGCGGTCAAGCGTCGCGAGACCGAGTCGATGTACGCCCTGGCGACCGCGCGCGGGTCGCTCTGGCCGTTAGGCACGCGCCAGGAGCGAGCACTCAATTTCATCCCGCTGCTGGCGCGCTACGGCCCATCGCTGCTCGACAGCATGCGGAGCGCGGCCGCGGAGCACGCCCGCCGCCTCGTCGGCGGATGACCGAGGCAGCCGGCGCGGCGGAGTCGGGACCGGCCCCGGCAAACAGCGCCGGGGAAGGCGGGCGTCACGCGTTCCTGATTGGAGCGGGGATATTCGCCAGCCGCATCGCCGGACTCGTCAGGCAGACGGTGTTCGCCCACTATTTCGGATTGACTGCGCCGGCCGACGCATTCAACGCAGCGTTCCGCATCCCGAACTTCCTGCAGAATGTCTTCGGGGAGGGGGTGCTCTCGGCGTCGTTCATTCCGGTCTACGCGCGACTCGTCGCGCGAGGGGAGGATGAAGAGGCGGGCCGTGTAGCCGGCGCGATCGCGGCAGTCCTCGCGCTGCTGGTCGCCGTGATCGTGCTGCTGGGGGTCGTCGGTGCGCCCGTACTGACCGACATCCTCGCCGGCGGGTTCGAAGGCGAGAAACGCGCGCTCACCGTCAGGCTGGTCCGGATCCTGTTTCCCGGCGCGGGTCTGCTCGTGCTGTCAGCGTGGTGCCTCGGGATCCTCAACAGCCACCGGCGCTTCCTGCTGCCGTATGCGGCGCCGGTGATCTGGAACGTGGCGATGATCGCGACGCTGCTCTGGCGAGGGCCGACGACGCTGACCGGGCAGTCGCTCGAGTCGCTCGCAGTCGCGCTCGCGTGGGGCTCGGTCGTCGGGAGCGCCCTGCAGTTCATCATCCAGCTGCCCGCGGTACTGTCACTCGTGCGGAGGCTGCGGGTCCGGCTCGATGTTCGTTCCGCCGGAGTGCGGGAAGTGGGGAAGTCGTTCGGCCCGGTGTTCATCGGTCGTGGTGTCGTACAGATCAGCGCCTACGTCGATGCGGTCATCGCGAGCTACCTGCCGACGGGTGCGGTCACCGCGATCACCAATGCGCAAACGTTGTACCTGCTCCCGGTCAGCCTCTTCGGCATGGCGGTGTCAGCGGCCGAGCTGCCGGCGATGTCGTCGATGGGTGGGGACGATGCGACCGTCGCTGCCGCACTGCGAGCGCGGATCGCTGCGGGGGTGCGCCGCCTGGCGTTTTTCGTCGTGCCGTCAGGCGTCGCGTTCGTCGCGCTCGGCGGGGTGCTCGCGGGAATCATCTTTCGCTCGGGACGCTTCACCGAGGCGGACGCCAACTATGTATGGGGAATTCTCGCCGGTTCCGCGGTCGGCCTGCTCGCGGCGACGATGGGGCGGCTCTACGCATCGGTCTTCTACGCGCGTCGCGACACCCGGACGCCGCTACGCTACGCGGTGATCCGTGTCGTGCTCACGATCGTGCTTGGGTACCTCGCGGCGATGCATCTTCCGCGACTGCTCGGAATTTCGGAGCGGTGGGGCGCTGCCGGCCTCACGGCGTCGGCGGGGATCGCAGCGTGGGTGGAATTCACAATGCTGCGCCGCGCCGCCGAGGCGCGGATCGGGAAGGTCGACTTCTCGACGCGCAATCTGATCGCCGTGTACGCCGCGGCGATCGTCGCGGCCGGCGCCGCGTGGGGCGCGAAGCTGTACCTGCTCGACGGACTGCACCGGCTGCCGGGAGGCATCGCGACCATCGCGGTGTACGGCGTCGTCTATCTCATGGCGACGCGCCTGTTCGGCGTTCCCGAGGCCGCTGCGCTCGTCGGTCGAGTGGCACGTCGCGGCGCCCGCTGAGTAATTTTGTGGAGGAGCCTCTCCACAGTCATGTCCACTGAGTCGATCGCCGCCAAGGTCCCGTCGCTTCCCGAGTCCCCAGGGGTGTATCTCTGGAAGGATGCGGAGGGCGTCGTGCTGTACGTCGGCAAGGCAAAACGCCTGCGCTCGCGGGTGCGCAGCTACATCAACGGCGAGCACCGTGAGAGCCCGAAGACGCGGCTGCTGATGCACAACGCGGCCGACGTCGAGACGATCGTCGTCCCGACCGAGGCACATGCGCTCGTGCTCGAGGCCACGCTCATCAAGGAGTACCGGCCGCGTTTCAACATCGCCCTCCGCGATGACAAGTCGTACCCGTACATCAAGGTGACGCTCCAGGAGCCGTTCCCACGCGTGTACGTCACCCGCCGGCTCGAGAGCGACGGCGCGCGATACTTCGGCCCGTACACCGATGTCGGTGCGATGCGACGCGCCCTGAATGTCGTGAAGCGCATCTTCACGGTTCGATCGTGCAACTACGACATGCCGAAGAGCATGCCCGAGCGGGCGTGCCTCGACTATCACATCGGCAGGTGCAAGGCGCCATGCATTCTCATGCAGACGCAAGCGGATTACATGGCGATGATCGACGAGGTCGTGCTCTTTCTCGAGGGGCGAACGGACGAAGTCGTCCATCGCGTCGGCGAGCGGATGCGCGAGGCTGCCGAGGATCTGGATTTCGAGCGGGCCGCCGAGCTTCGCGACGTGCTGCACAAGCTCGAGACGATGGAGGAGCCGACCGTCGTGCTGCAGGTCGAGGGCGGCGATCGCGACGTGATCGGCTACGCGCGCGACGGCAGCGACGCGGTGATCGCGATTCTTCGCGTGCGCGACGGCAAGCTTCTCTCCCGCGAGCACCACTTTCTCGAGAACGTCGACGACGAGCCCGATGCGACGGTGCTCTACGCCTACCTCGCGCGGACGTACCTGACGCTGGAGGAAAGGGTGGCCGAGCTGCTGGTGCCCTTCGATTTCGACGACCGTGAGCTATTTGCCGAGTCGATGGCGCCGTCGCGCGTCCATGTCCCGCAGCGGGGACCGCGGCGCGAGATCGTCGAGCTCGCGCAGCAGAACGCGCGGCACCTGCTCGAGGAAGCGCGAATGACGACCGAGGAGACGACGGACCGCGCCGGCGATCCGGTGTACGAGTTGCAGCGCGAGCTCGGGTTGCAGCGCGTTCCGCGCGCGATCGTCTGCTTCGACATCTCCCATGCCCAGGGCACCGACACCGTGGCATCGTGCGTCTGGTTCCAGAATGGCCGGCCGCATCGTGCCGAGTACCGCAAGTTCAAGATCAGGACGGTGGAGGGGATCGACGACTTCGCGTCGATGCGCGAGGTGGTCTCGCGGTTCGTTGCGCGTCGCGCCGAGGAGCGTAAGGCGCTTCCCGACCTGGTTCTGATCGACGGGGGGAAGGGACAGCTCAACGCCGCGCGCGACGCGCTCGACGCCCAGGGCATCGCGGTGCCCATCATCAGCCTCGCGAAGCGCGACGAGGAGATCTTCGTGCCGGGGCGCACGGATGCAGTCCGGCTCCCACGGCGCTCGCCGGCGTTGCGATTGCTGCAACAGGTGCGCGACGAAGCGCATCGCTTCGCGGTGACGTTCCAGCGGCAGCAGCGATCCGCGCGCACGGTGACGTCGGAGCTGCTCTCGATCCCGGGAATCGGGCCTTCCAGGCGCGGCGCGCTGATCCGCGCCTTCGGGAGCGTGCAGGGCGTTCGAAACGCCGGGCCCGAGGCGATTGCGCAGCTCCCCGGTTTTTCGATCGCATCGGCGCAGCGACTGCTGGAATCCCTCGACCGGACCAATCCGACGAAAGCCAACGACCTGCCTACCCCAGCGATCGCAGCGCCCTCCGACCCGACGGCAACGTCGGTTGGCGTCCCGCCCGAGCCGGGAGTGCCGGCACCACCCGATGATGCCATCAGCGGACCGCCCGCCGCCCTCACGATAGATCCGACGGTCGCGCAATGAGTGTCCGCTGGACGCTCGAGTGCTCGGCGTGCGACTTCACCGCACCCGGTAGTGCAATCGCGTCAGTCTGCCCGCGATGCGCCCAGCCACTGCTCGTCCGCTACCCGGCATTGACACCGGATCGCGACGGTCTGCAGGGGAACGACATGTGGCGGTATCGCGATGTGCTGCCCGTGGCGTCGGGGGAGCAGCCGGTCACGCTCGGCGAAGGCGGTACGCCGCTGCTCGACGCGCCGCGGCTGGCGCGCGATCTCGGCGTTCGGCGGCTCTGGGTGAAGGACGAAGCGCTCAACCCGACCGCCTCGTTCAAGGCGCGAGGCATGAGTGCCGCGATTACGCGCGCCGCCGCGCACGAGGTGCCGGGCCTGGTCGTCCCGACGGCGGGAAACGCAGGTGCAGCGATGGCGGCCTACGCGGCGGCGGCGGGGATCCCCGCCCGTGTTTACGCGCCGGAGACGACACCACCGAACATTCTCGCCACGATCCGCGCGTTAGGCGCGACGCTGGTGACCGTCGCCGGGCACATCGGCGACGCCGGGCGCGCGGCGCGTGCGTTCGCCGCGGAATCCGGATACTTCGACGTGTCGACCCTTCGCGAGCCGTACCGGATCGAAGGAAAGAAGACGATGGGACTCGAGCTCGCTGAGCAGCTGGGATGGCGACTGCCCGACGCGGTCGTCTACCCGACAGGGGGCGGCACTGGGTTGATCGGAATGTGGAAGACGTTCGCGGAAATGGCCGAGTGGGGGTGGATCGACGCGGCGGCGCGCCGGCCGCGGATGATCGTAGCGCAGGCGTCGGGTTGCGCACCGATTGTACGCGCCTTCGAGGCGGGGGCCGATCGCGCCGTGCCCTGGGATTCGCCATCGACGCATGCGAGCGGACTGCGGGTGCCGGGACCGTTAGGCGACCGGCTCATCCTCCGCGCGCTGTACGAGAGCGGCGGTGATGCGGCATCGGTTTCCGAGGACGATATCCGGCGCGACACGGCAACGCTCGCCCACGCGACCGGCGTGGATGCGGCGCCAGAGGGCGGCTGCGCGCTCGCCGTCACGCGGCTGCTCGTCGCCGCGGGACGCCTCGATCCGGGCAGCGAGGTCGTCGTCTTCAACACCGGCAGTGGCGCGAGCTATCGGCTATGATCCAGTGGTCCCCCACCTGATCCGATGCCGATCGCCATCTTCGACCCGTTTTCCGGCCTTTCCGGCGACATGACGCTCGGCGCGCTGATCGACGTCGGTCTCTCGCCGGATTGGCTCCGCGCGTTGCCCGGGACACTGGGCCTGGCCGACGTCGGCGTTCGCGTTCGCGACGTTCGCCGGGGCGACATCGCCTGCAAGAAGGTCGACTTCGACATTCCACCGCAACCGCACGGGCGCGGGATCCGGGAGATTCGCGCACTGGTTGCGGCCGCCCCCCTGCCTGACGCCGTTAGGGAGGCGGCGGACGAAACCTTCACGCTGATTGCCGGCTGCGAAGCGGAGATCCACGGCATGGCGCCGGAGGAGGTGCATCTCCACGAGGTCGGCGCGGTCGATGCGATCCTCGATGTCGTCGGATCGGTCTGGGGCTTCCACCTGCTCGGCGTGACGGACGCGTTCACCGGTCGGGTCGCGCTCGGCGACGGGACGGTACGCGCGGCGCACGGCGTGCTCCCTGTTCCCGCGCCGGCGACGCTGAAGATCCTCGAAGGGATCGCGGTGAAGCCCGGGCCGGACGGGGCGGGGGAGCTCGTGACGCCGACCGGAGCGGCCCTCCTTCGGGTGCTCACGAAGGGCAAGCCGGTGCCGTCGTTCGTCCCGCGGCGGAGCGGCTTCGGCGCGGGAACGAAGGATTTTCCGGACAGGGCGAACGCGTTGCGGCTCATTCTCGCCGACCTCGCGCCGGAAAAAGCCGGCGGGCCCGCCGAGCGGCTCGTGATGCTCGCCGCCGACGTCGACGACATGTCGCCCGAGTACCTCGCGGCGGCCGCGGAACGCCTGCGTGGCGCGGGAGCGCTCGACGTCACGCTGCACCCGGTGGTGATGAAGAAGGGACGGGCGGGAACCCGCATCGAAGTGCTCTGCACCGAGCAGAGGGCCGATGCACTCGAAGAGCTGGCGCTCACCGCGACCACCACGATCGGCGTACGGCGCACGGCGGTCAGCCGGCGCGCGCTCGCCCGCGAGCAGGTGGAGGTGGACGTCGCCGGTGCCGCCATCCGTGTGAAGTTGGTCACACGACCGGACGGCTCGGTCACGGGTAAGCCCGAACACGAGGACGTGACGAGAGTGGCGGAGCAGACACGACGCCCGGTCGCGAGTATATTCCGCGAGGCGCAGCTGGCCGCGGAACGCGGTCTCGGGCGTCGGGTATGACGCCCCTGTCTGATACCACGCGGTACCCCCGAGATCTTCATCGAGGATATTCATGACTCTGTATCGGAGCCTTTCCGCGCTCGGCACTGCCGCTGCGCTCGTCGCGACGAGCGCAGGCGCGCAGCAGACCAAGTCGTGCGACATCGACGAGAGCAAGCCGAAGGAAATCGCGACGTCGAACTTCGTCATCCAGCAGGCGCGGGGGCTCACCGGGCCGAAGCGGATGGACGCGTTCAAGAAGGTGGTCAAGTCCCTCACCGAGAAGGGAGACCAATCGAATCCGGCCGGGCGCAACTATGAGCTCGGGAAAGTGTTCTTCCTCATTCTCGAGGACAGCACGGCTCCGCGGATGATGACGCGCGGCGAGCTTGGCTTCACCACCGATGTCGCGACCTCCGTCGACGTCGGAGCGCTCGCTGACTCGACCATGCGCATCGTGGAGACCACGATGCCGGAATGCGCCGCGACTACGGGCACGTGGCGGAGGCAGAGTGCGTGGCTACGCGTCACGCAGACGGCGAGCAACCAGTTCAACGCCGGCAACTTCGATTCGGCCACCATCAACGCCAAGCGGTCGATGATGCTCGACCCGCGCGCACCCTACGCGTACAGCATCCTCGCCTCGCTGGCGCAGCGTGGGAACGACATTCCCGGTGCAGTCGAGTACACGCGGAAGGCGGCCGAAGCGGCGAAGCCAGTCGGCACGGACACGACGTTCGCCGACCAGCGACGGCTCTCGCTCTTCAACCTCGGCATCCTCGTTGGAAGCCAGGCTGAAGGCGCGACGGGCGACGCGCAGAAGAAACTCGCAGGCGAGGCAGCGACGACGTTCAAGTCATTCCTGAGCGAAGCACCAAAGGACGACAACGTCCCGACGGCGCGCGCATCGCTGGCGCGCATGCTCGCGCTCGCCGGGGATACCGCGGCAGTCCGGCAGACGTATGCCGCGGTTCTCGCCAATCCGAGCGGATTTGCTGACGACGAAGTAATCCAGGCGGGTGTGGTCGCGCTTCGGGCGGGGAGCGACGGCGACGCCGCGAAGCTCTTCAAGGTCGTCGTCGACCACAACCCGTACAGTCGCGACGGGCTCTACAACCTCGCCGCGGCAACGTCCAACATGGGGAAGCCGGCAGAGGTTCTCCCGTACGCGCGAACGCTGACGCAGCTCGACCCGAACAACGTCGACGCCTGGCTGTTCATGGCCAAGGCGTACCAGGCGCGTTCGAAGACGGAGAAGAACGCGGCGTTGAAGAAGGCGTACACCGATTCGGTGATGACGTCGTTCGCCAAGTACGAGAAGATGCCGTCGGTGTTGACCATTCGCACCTTCACCCACAACGGAGCGGATCACTCGCTCAGTGGCAGCATCGAGAACCGGGGGACGGCGCCAGCGACATACTCGCTCGCGGTGGACTTCCTCGACAGCAAGGGTGGCGTGGTCGCGTCGAAGACGACGAGCATCGGCCCGGTCGCGCCGAAGGCGCAGGGCACATTCAAGCTTCAGGCGCAGGGAACCGGTATCACCGGGTTCCGCTACGCGCCGATCAAGTAGTACGGGACAGCCTGTCACAGAGCGCCCGGGCGATCGCCCGGGCGCTCTGTCGTTACGGGCGCCTCGCGCCTCGACGCGCGTGCGCCCGCTACAGCCGAAGTCACTCGTATTCCTTGATTTCGGCCCCTGCATCTGCTAAATTGCCTGAGCTAACGAGACGGTGTGGCGATTGCCGCGCACACAGCGGGGAGACCATCGGTTCTGGTCTTCCCGCATTCATCTGTCGGGGTACATGGTTCGAGTCAGTCGTGTCCTGAGCGGCGGGATCGCGGAGGAGCTTGGGATCGTCCCCGGGACCGAGCTGCTTGCAGTGAACGGGCGCGAGCTCGCCGACTTCCTCGACTGGGAATTTCTCACCGCGGAAGAGCAGCTGCTCATCGCGGCGCGCCTTCCCGACGGCGAACCGATCGAGTACGAGATCGAGCGTCCCGAGGGTGAGTCGATGGGGCTCGAGCTCGAGCCGCCCACAATCCGCCGCTGCGCCAATCGCTGCGAATTCTGCTTCATTGAGGGGTTGCCGGCCGGGCTGCGAAAGCCGCTCTATGTACGCGACGATGACTATCGCCTCTCGTTCGCTTACGGGAATTTCGCGACGCTCTCGAACGTGAAGGAGCGCGATATCAAGCGAATTCTCGAGTACCGGCTGTCGCCCCTCTACGTATCGGTTCACGCGACGCCGTGGGAGGCGCGCCGGAAGCTGCTCAACAATCCCAAGGTACCGAACATCCTCGACCAGCTCTCGCGCCTCGCCGCGGGCGGAATCCAGTTTCACACCCAGATGGTCGTCGTTCCGGGGCTGAACGACGCCGAAATTCTCGAGCAGTCGTTGACCGACCTCTGGAATCTTGGCGACGCGGTGCTCTCCGTCGCGCTCGTGCCAGTCGGCGTCACGCAGTTCTCGCATCTCTACACCGGCAAGCCGATGGACGAGTCGAATGCCCGCCGCATCCTCGCCCGTGTCGACGCGTGGGAAGCTCGGGCAGTCGCCGAGCGCGGTGAGAGCTGGGTGCGCGGGTCCGACGAGCTGTACATGCTCGCGAACCGCGAGCTGCCCGGGCCGGAGCACTATGGAGAGTTCGCGCAGGTCGAGAACGGCGTCGGATCGGTCACGCTGCTCCGACAGCGGATGCGCGCGGGGCTCGCCGAGCTTCCACGGCTCGACGGCCGCCGAATTGGCGTCGTGACCGGCACGTCGATGGCGTCGATCATGCCCGAGTTGCTCGACGAGCTTGCTCGCGCGACCGGCGCTCGCTTCGAGCTGATTCCGATGACCAATTCGCTCTTCGGCCCGACTGTCACTACCGCGGGCCTGCTCGTCGGGGCTGACATCCGCCGCGCGCTTGCCGGCCGGGTCGATCTCGACCTCGCGCTGATTCCCGCCGAAACGATCAACGACGCCGGCGTCTTCCTCGACGACCAACCGTTCGTCGTCGTTCGTGAATCCCTGCCCATGCCCGTGTATCCCTCGTACGATTTCATCGACGTGCTTGCCCTCGAAGGGCAGCAGGTGGCTGCGTGAACGTTCCAGTCGTAGCGATCATTGGACGGCCTAACGTCGGCAAGTCGGCGCTGTTCAACCGGCTCATCGACAGCGACTCGGCGATCGTCTCGGAAGAGGCGGGCACGACGCGCGACCGTCACTTCGCGCGCGCGCAGTGGAATGGGCGCGACTTCTGGCTGGTGGACACCGGCGGAATCGCCGACGATTCGCGGCTGCCGATGGACCTCGAGATCCGGCGGCAGGTGGACGAAGCGATCTCCGAGGCCGATCTGGTGATGTTCGTGCTGGATGCCAAGGTCGGCGTCCATCCCAGCGATGCGAAGATCGTCGAGCTCCTGCGCGAATCGCAGAAGCCGTGGGTCATCGTCGCGAACAAGGTCGACGACCCCAACTCGACCGATTTCTACGAGTTCTACAATCTCGGCCTCGGCGATCCGGTGCCGGTATCGGCGACGAATGGCAAGGGTTCGGGCGACCTGCTCGACATCATCGCCGACAAGATTCCCGAGGTCCTCTCACCGGCCGACGAGCAGCTCCACGTCGCCGTGATCGGGCGGCCTAACGTTGGCAAGTCATCGTTCGTCAACAAGCTGCTTGGCGAGGACCGGCTCGTCGTTTCCGACGTCGCAGGCACGACGCGCGACGCGATCGACACGCCGATGAAGTATCACGGCCGCGACCTCGTCTTCATCGACACGGCCGGCCTTCGCCGTCAGGCGCGCGTCGAGGACGGCATCGAATTCTATTCGGGGCTCCGCACCCGGCGCGCGATCGAGCGCGCCGACATCTGCGTGCTGCTGATCGACGCGACCGAAGGCCTGCACAACCAGGATCTCAAGATCGCGCACCTGGCGTGGGACGCTGGTCGCGGGCTGATCATGGTCGTCAACAAGTGGGACATCAAGGAAGAAAAGGGCGACAAGTCGGCCGCGCATCTCGAGCGCGACGCCGGAGAGAAGGCGCCCTTCCTCAAGTTCGTCCCGTGGATCTTCACGTCGGCGCTCACCGGCCAGCGCGTGAACAAGACGCTCGACGTGATCCTCGAGGTCGAGGCCGAGCGGAAGAAACGCATCCCGACTTCCGAGGTGAACGAGGGCCTGCACGGGCTGCTCGCCCGCCGCCAGCCGCCGCAGGCATCGGGACGCGAGGTGAAGCTCAACTACGCGACGCAGGTGTCCGTCGCGCCGCCGACGATCGCCGTCTTCGGCAACGCGCCCGATCTCGTCGCCGAACATTACGTCCGCTTCCTCCACAACGGCTTCCGCGAACTGTGGGGCTTCACCGGCAGCCCGCTCAACATCGTGCTCCGGCGCAAGTCGGCGGCAGCGTAGATGCATCCAGCCATCGGGGTGGTGGTCGGCTACATCCTTGGCTCGATTCCATTCGCGTACCTTGCCGGCCGCATCCGCGGGATTGACCTGCGGGAACACGGGTCGGGAAATCTCGGAGCGACCAACGTCTATCGCACGTTAGGCGGGAGAGTCGCGGCGGTGGTGTTCCTGCTCGACCTCCTCAAGGGCGCGGTACCGGTGTGGATGGTGATCAGGTTCGGGCAGGGCGATCACATCCTCGGCTGGGCGATCGCCGCCGGGGCCGCCGCGATCGCGGGGCACGCAAAGCCGATCTTCCTGCTCTGGCGCGGTGGAGGGAAGGGCGTCGCCACGGCGACTGGGGTATTCCTCGCGCTCGCGCCAGTCCCGACAGTGCTCGCGATGGCGAGCTGGGTCGCCGTCGTCGCGCTGAGTGGCTACGTATCCCTCGGGTCGCTCGTGGCCGCGGTGGCGCTCCCGATCGCAATCGCCGCGCTCCTCGGCGTGCACGCCATCGTGTTTCCGGTGAGCCTCGCGCTCGCGGTCTTCGTTTTCTGGAGCCATCGCGCGAACATCGCGCGCCTCCGCAGGGGGGAGGAACACCGCTTCGGCCGGAAGGCGAGCGCGTGACACGCTGCGCCGTCATCGGCGCCGGCGCCTGGGGAACGGCGCTCGCCAATGTCCTCGCCGGCAACGGGCACGAGACGGTGCTCTGGGCTCGCGAGGCCGACGTCGTCGAATCGATAACGGCGAACCATGTCAACGAGCGCTTCCTCGCCGGCTTGCCGCTCAACGCCTCGTTGCGCGCGACCGGCGACATGAACGATGCGCTCGACAGCGCGCCGTTCGTCGTCTATGCGCCGCCGTCCCACGCCCTTCGCGCCGTCGTGCATGGCGCGCGCGGGCGCGTCGCACCAGCGGCGACCGTCTGCGTCGCGACGAAGGGGATCGAGAACGTTTCGCTTTCGCTCATGACCGACGTCGTGTCGGACGAGCTGCCCGGACGGGCCGTCGTCGCGTTCTCGGGCCCCAGCTTCGCCGCCGAAGTCGCCGTCCGGCAGCCGACAGCGGTGGTTGCGGCGTCGACGTCGGTTGGCGCCGCCGACGTGGCGCAGGAGATGTTCAGCAACGCGGTGTTTCGTGTCTACACGAGCGACGACGTCCCGGGGGTCGAGCTCGGTGGATCGCTCAAGAATGTGATGGCGGTCGCGACCGGGATCGCCGAGGGGCTTGGCCTGGGATTCAACTCGCGGGCGGCGCTGATCACCCGAGGACTCGCCGAGATGTCGCGCCTCGGAATCGCGTTAGGCGCGAAGGAGCGCACGTTCGCGGGGCTCGCCGGTTTGGGGGACCTGGTGCTGACCTGCACCGGGTCGCTCAGCCGCAACCGGGCGTTAGGCGTCGAGATCGGGCGGGGAAAGACGCTCGACGAAGCGCTGGCGGGCCGTGAAACCGTCGCGGAGGGCGCCGTCAGCTGCACCAGCGCGCTCGCACTCGCCCGCCGCGAGGGTGTGGAGATGCCGATCGTCGAGGCGGTGCACCGCACGCTGTTCGAGGGTTACTCCGCCCGCAAAACGATTGAAGACCTCATGGGGCGCGAGCTCCGCCCGGAGCACGACAGATGACTCCCGCCGAGCCAGTCCAGGAGTTCTTTTCCATCGGAGAGGTATGCTCCCTCACCGATCTCAAGCCGCACGTGCTTCGCTACTGGGAGAGCCAATTCCGCTTTCTCAATCCCGCGAAGAACCGGTCGGGGAACCGCGTCTATCAGCGCAAGGAGATCGAGCTGATCATGCTCGTGAAGAATCTCCTGTACACGGAGAAGTACACGATCGATGGCGCCCGCCAGAAGATCGATGAGCATCGGCGGGGGGGCGACCTCAAGCCCGCCTCGCGCGCGGCACTCGACGTGGAGGCGCTGCAGGCGCTCGAGTCCGATCTCAACGAGATTCTCGCCGTGCTCGATGGCAGCAAGCCCGCGTCGCCGAAATGACGGGCGTGGTGTGCATCATCCCCACGCTGAACGCGGGCGGCTCGGTCGGGCAGGTGATCGCGGGTCTCCGGGCCGCACTACCGGGCGCGATCATCGTCGGGATCGACGACGGTTCGACCGACGACAGCGGGGAGATTCTGCGAGCGCGCTGCGATTACAGCGAGTCGTTCGGATCGAACCGCGGAAAGGGAGCGGCGCTTCGCGCCGGTTTCCGACGCGCGATCGAATTGGGCGCCGCGCGAGTCGTCGCGATCGACGCCGACGGCCAACATGACCCGAGATGCGCCCCGTCCCTCGTCGCGGCGCTCGACGCATCGGACATCGCGGTCGGCGCGCGCGCGCGAACCGGCACCACGATGCCGCTCCGGCGACGGCTGTCGAACGCACTGTCGAGCGCCGCGATCAGTGCTGTCGCGGGTCGCGTGCTTCCCGACACCCAATGCGGCTACCGCGCGTTCCGCCGCGAGGTGATCGAGTCGATCGACGCGT
>JANMAM010000167.1:0-15297 GCA_031359795.1 Gemmatimonadaceae bacterium | reverse complement strand
CTCGTCGTCCCAACAGAGATATGCGTCAGCGAAGGGGCGCGCGTCGTCGGTGAGCAGCATCGTGTGCAGCAGCTGCCCATCGCGCATCTTGAGCGCACTGGGAAACAGCGCGTCGAGTGCGGCGTACGCCGTTCCGCCGCGGATGCGGATGTAGCTGACGTCGTCGAGCCGGGAATAGGCGACTCCCTCCCGGATGGCCGCGACATCGTCAGGCAGCGTCACGCGCTCTCCGGTCGTTGATCACGACGTCGACGAGGGCATTCACGGTGCGCATCTGGGCGCGAACCATCGCGTCGTCGGCGAGCTTGACGCCGAAGAGCTCCTCCATGCTGACGACGACTTCGACCGCGTCGATCGAGTCGAGTCCGAGCCCGGTGCCGAAGAGGGGCGCGTCCGGGTCGATCTCGTCCGGCGCGCGCTGGACATCGAGCACCGAGATCAGCATCTGGCGCACCCGCCCGAGCACTTCGTCGCGCTCGGCGACCTGCTCCGTCAATGTCGCGCTCATGTCGCTCCGTCAGCTGCTGTGAGAAGAATGGCGACGCTCACCGAGCGCCCCCGGTCCGATGTGACGAGCGCGCGACAGGCACGCCCCTCGCCTAACGCGTTGACCGCGGCGATCATCGCGATCGCCGACGCGCATCCCTTTCCGCCTGACGAATCCTCAGCCCTGAACTCCGGAGTTGATTCATCGCGCGCGCGCCAACCGGTCGCCCGGCCAACAGCGGTCGCGAGCTGGCCCGGCCCGGCGATCGCGGCTCCGGCGATCCAGGCCTGCGCGCCGCGCGGCGAGTGCACCGCGCCGCACTGATTCCCGAGCAGCAGGCACGCCGCCCCCTCGTCGCCAGGGGTCGCCCGCTCGAGCGCCACCGGCTCGTGTTCATCGCATCCCCCGGCAATCATCAGATCGACGTCGCCGCGCGTGGCGAGGATCTCAGCGGCGAGCACGATCGCCGTGAGCCCGCTGCCGGCGCCGGTCGTAACCGCCGAGAGCGGTCCGCGAAGCGAGAGAAGCTTGCTGCAGAATCCGGCAGGCGCGTTGAGGACGATTCGCGCGAACGCCGCGGGGGAAAGATTCATCAACCCACGCTCCTCGATGCTGCGCTGAAACGCAACGATGCTCGACGCGGATCCACGAAGCTGTCCAGCGATCAGCCCGGCGCGATCGCGAAGCGCGCCGCGCACGGTGACCCCGGCGTCGCGAAGGGCGAGCGCGGCGGCGGCGGTGAGAAACCGGCTCGCCGGGTCGAGTCCGCGGGGGTCGGCGTTAGGCACGAGCTCCTCGATGCGGAACTCGGGCACGCGCCGGTCGGGGCGGTCGTCGTGGCTGATGCCACGGTCCCATTCACCGAAGGCGCGGGTGTCGTGCCCGAGCGGCCCGACCATGCCGGTGCCAAGCACGGCGACGGCCTGCGCATTCCGCTTCGGCGATCGCCTGTGCGCACGTGAGAGCACGAGGGCCGCATTCGACCCACCGAACGCCGAGTTCAGCGCGAGCGCATGCTCCCAGACGCTCGGTCGCGGCGCGGATGCCGGCACCGGGTCGGGAGGAGCCTGGAGCCGCGGCTGCAGGAAGTTGAGCGTCGGCGGAATCTTGTCCTGCTGCATCGCGAGGAGCGTCACGATCGCCTCGAGGACACCAGCCGCGCCCTGCGCATGGCCGATCGCTCCCTTGGTGGAACTGACGGGAACCGCCGCGGAATGCGTGCCTAACGCGCGCTTCAGCCCGAGCCATTCGGTGTGGTCATTGGCCTCGGTGCCCGAGCCGTGGACATTGACATACCCGATCGCCTCGGCGGCGAGGCTGGCGTCCGCGAGCGCGGCGCGGACTGCCCGTTCGACTCCGGCGCCCTTCGGATCGGGCGAGGTCTCATGCCACCCGTCGCCAGAAAGCCCATAGCCGGCGAGCGAGGCGATGACCGGCGCGCCGCGGGCGGTCGCGTGCTCGGCCCGCTCGAGCACGAGGAAGCCCGCGCCTTCACCGAGGGTGGTGCCGGTTGGGGTGCTGAACGGCGCACATTTCGCCGGGCTGAGCACGCCTAACGCGTGGAAGCCGGCGAATACCTCCGGCGTGAGGACGTCGGCTCCGCCAGCGACGACGACGTCGGCGGCGTCCATCGCGAGCAGGTCACGAGCGAACCCGATCGCGCTCGTCGACGAGGAACAGGCGGTGGAGACGGTGATGCGCGGGCCATTCAGTGCGAGCGCGCTGGCCGTATCCTCGGCGATCACGTGAACAGTCTGCTCGAGGTCGGCGATGCCGGTTCCGAACACGAGGGCGACGCGATCACCTCGAAGGGGTGGGCCGTTCCCGGCGGCCTGGCAGAGCGCCTCACGAGCGGCAGTCTCGGCGAATCGGCGGCAGAGTGCCTCGGTGAGCTCCCGGCCGGCCGGCTGCGGGTGCGACCACGCCTCGACCGTCGCGCCGGTGTGGACCGAGAAGCCGCCGGTATCGAAACGGCGAATCGAGGTGATGCCGGCCCGCCCCTCCTCCACGCCGGCCCAGAGCGTCGCACAGTCGCATCCGAGCGCACAGACAGCACCGAGACCGGTGATGACGACGTCTCGCTGCCGCTCCGGCACGGTGCCTAACGTGGACGGTTAGGCGTTACAGCTCCGACGAGCAGGATGATCAGGCCGACGATGAGCATGACCGCGCCGACAGTCATCACGAACACCCCGGGAAAGGCGCCGAGGGCGACGATTGCGCCGCCGCCGGCGAAAATGAGCAGGCCGTAGCCCATCGTCTTCAGTCCGCGCGAGATCCGGGCGTCGTGCAGCGACTTCTCGCTCGTGTGCTTCCAGAACGCCTCCTCGCCGGCACGGGCGGCGAGCGCCTGCATGCGAACCTCGCTCGAAATGTCGGCGTCAGCGAGCTTGTTGACCTTCGTGAGGTATTCATCGACGATCAACGCGGGGGGCTGATTGCGCAGCCGCCACTCGGTCTGCGCGAAAATTTCGCGGGTCTGCGCCCGCCTCCACTCCGACAGCCCGGATGCCGCGCCTTCGCGGTCGAAGCCAGCAAAAATAGCATCGCCGGCCGCGTAATCGCGCAATCCGATTTGTACCCGCGCAAGGTCAGCTTCGGACACGCTGCCGAGGAAGTTCGTCACTCGTTCGGTCGCTTCGTTCATGAGCGGCACCGCGGCGTGGAGGCGCTGCTGCACGTCGGGCCGCAGCTGCGCCTCGGCGGGCAGGTCAGCGATCATCGCGGTGATGAACAGCGTTTGCAGCGTCGTTCGCGCCAGGGCGTCGGCTTCATCGCGATCCCCGGTCCATTCGGGAACCACGCTGGCAGTCGACCACTGCCCCATTCGCGCCGCACCCGCGTCGACCCGCGCGAGATACTCGTCCATGTCGGCGGGCATGGTGCTCTGCTGCTGCGCCGCGAGACGCGGGCGGGGCATGCACGCCGAGGCGCCAACAATTCCAATCGCCGACGCCGTACCCTTTCCGATGAATCCACGTCGATCCATGCGCCCCCCACGGTGAGGGTTCGAGAGCTCGCGTATGGCTACGCTACGAACGCCCCTGGGCCCTGTCAATACCGCGAGGCGCCCCGCTGGGGACGATCAGATCTTCTCGCCGCCCATCAGCACCGCCATGATCGCCTTCTGAATGTGGAGCCGATTTTCGGCTTCGTCCCAGACGCGGCTCTGTGGTCCTTCAATCACCGACGCACTCACCTCTTCGCCGCGATGCGCGGGAAGGCAGTGCAGGAAGATCGCCTTCTTGTCGGCGCGCTTCATCAGCGCATCGTTGACCTGATAGCCGGCGAACGCTTTCTCGCGGACTTTCTGCTCTTCTTCCTGACCCATCGACGCCCACACATCGGTATTGACGACGTGTGCGCCATCGACGGCTTCCTTCGGATCGCGCACGACCTTTACCTTCGCCTTCTTCTTCGCGCGCTCGAGGATCGCGGCGTCGGGATCGTATCCTTCCGGACAGGCGAGGGTGAGCTCGAAGCCGAGCCGGTAGGCGGCGTTGATCCAGGAGTTCGCCATGTTGTTGCCGTCACCGATCCATGCGACCTTCTTGCCCTTGTAGCCGCCGAGGTGCTGCCTGACGGTGAGCAGGTCGGCGAGGATCTGGCAGGGGTGCAGCAGGTCGGTGAGCCCATTGATGATCGGCACGGTCGCAAACTCGGCGAGCTCCACGATCTCGGCGTGGGCGAACGTCCGGATCATGATTCCGTCGACGTAGCGCGAGAGCACGCGGGCGGTGTCCTTGATCGGTTCCCCACGACCGAGTTGCACGTCGCGCGGCGAGAGGAAGAGCGCGTGCCCACCGAGCTGCCAGGTGCCGACTTCGAACGAGACGCGGGTTCGCGTCGACGACTTCATGAAGATCATCGCGAGCGATTTCCCGGCGAGCGGCTTCTTGTCGTACTTGCCGGTCCGCATGCGGTCGCCGAGGTCGAACAATCCCTCGAGCTCTTTGGTTGTGAAGTCGGGGATCGCGAGGAAATCGCGATGAGGGCGTTCGGCCATGGCGGGGTCGTTCTCCAGTTTGTCGCGGGTGCGCCGTCGGTGCGTTCGCCCGCAAGGTAACGGTCGCGGGGAGGGGGCGGCACCCAGCGCAGGCTCCGCGGCGCGGGCCTGAGCCACCCCGGAAACGGCCGTTTTCGCGTTACTGACCAGTTTGCCACCTCGTCCTTCTGTCTGAGGCCCGAGACGGGCCCGTAACCGCGCCGAGCGACTGGACCGGCGCCATAACCAGCACGAGGAGCAGCGGAATGACCACCCGACGGTGGGTTGGTCTCCTGGGCGCGGCACTGACGATCACGGCTACAACCGGACGCGTCGCGATCGCGCAGGAGATCTCCCTCGACAAGATTCAGGTGCACGGCTACGGCGGCTGGAGCTTTGGCCGGACGACTGACAACCTGAACACGAACTTCTTCCTCTTCGCCCACGCGCGCGGGGACTACTTCCATAACGAGTTCGCGCTGAATGTTACGGCGCCACTCAACGATCACCTCACGATCGTCGCGCAGCCCTTCTGGCATTCGGGCCACCACGCGAACCAGACGTCGTCAGGGCTCGATTATGTGTTCGGGGAATGGAAATTCGCCGACCAGATTCGCCTCCGCGTCGGCAACGTGAAGCAGCCATTCGGTATCTACACCGAAATTTTCGACGTCGGCACGCTGCGTCCCTTCGCCACCGCGCCGCAGAGCATCTACGGTCCGGGTGGAATGATCGGAAAGTCGTACTCGGGAATGGGGCTCACCGGCGCGCTGTTCGCCGAGCGGTCGTGGGGAATCGACTACGACGTGTACGGTGGCGGGCTCGAGACCCTCGAGGAAGACACGCCGCTGCAGGTGCTTGTGCAGGGCACCGATACCATCGGCACCGGAAAGGGGCTGAACCTCAACGGCAGCCGGACGTTCCGGGACGTGATAGGCGGACGGGTCGTGTTGCGGACACCGCTCGATGGTCTTTCGTTCGGCGTGTCGAGCTACACGGGGACGCGCCCGATCACGAAGCTGGGCCAGGCGAAGGACTGGCGCCGTTCGACGTCGGGAGTTCAGGGAGAACTCGTGAACGATGCGTGGTCGCTCCGCGGCGAGATCGCGCGCGAGAGCGACGAAGCCAACTTCAAGGCGACCGGTGGCTATGGCGAGGCAGCGTACCGCCTGACGGCGCACTGGCAGATTGCGGCGACGTACGGCACGTACAACACGACGCTCGAAAGTGCGTCGACAGCGAACATCGCGCTCGCGCCGACACTGCTCGACCACAAGGAGACGGCGGGTGGCCTGAACTACTGGTTCTCGCCGAACTTCGTCGTGAAGACGAGCTACAGCCACGTGGATGGCAACCGCTTCTCGCACCCCGATCCAACGACGCGGCTTCGTTCGGTCGCGACGGGCGGGAAGCTGATGAAGACGACGGATGCGGTACTGGTGTCCGGCCACCTGAGCTTCTGAGGCGACCATGCACACCTTGAAAATCGTCCTCTCCGCTTTCGTGCTGCTGGTCGGCGCGTCACGGGTCGAGGCACAGAACCGCAATTTCGTCGTCGTCGTGCACGAGTCGAACCCGATCACGACGGTGCGGGGCGACGAGCTGTCGAAGATGTTCCTGAAGAAGATCACCGTCTGGCGGACGAAGCAGCCAGTGGTCGTCGTGGATCAGGCCGACAACACGAAGATCCGGCAGCAGTTCTCCCGCGACGTACATCATCGCGACGTGCAGTCGGTACAGGGGTTCTGGCAGTCGCAGATCTTCTCGGGGCGCGCCGTGCCGCCGCAACAGCGTGCCGGCGACACCGAGGTGCTCTCGTTCGTGGCCGGGAACCCTAACGCTGTCGGCTACGTCTCGGCCAGCGCGACGCTGCCTGCTGGCGTGAAGGCGGTGTCGATCGAGTAGCAGCAGGGGTCATAGTTCGAAGGGCCGGCGAAGATGTTCGCCGGCCCTTCGCATATCCGTCATCGCCGTTCGCCTTTCGCCCTCCGCCTATCGCCGTCGCATGGCCGGCCGGGTGCGCGGGACTACAGGATGTATCGCCGCAGGTCCTCGTCCTCGACGACCGCCTTGAGCCGCTCGCGGACGCGCTCACCGGTGATCTCCACCGTCTTCGTCGTCTCGTCGGGCAGGTCGTAGAGCACATCCTCGAGCAGCGTCGTCATGACGGTGTGCAGTCGCCGAGCGCCGATGTTCTCCATCCGCTGGTTGACGAGCGCGGCGATGTGCGCGATCTCGGCGATGCCGTCAGTGGTAAAGCGCAGCGTCGCGCCCTCCGCCTCGACGAGCGCCGCGTACTGCTTGGTGAGCGCGTTCTCCGGCTCGGTCATGATGCGAACGAAGTCCGCTTCGGTGAGCGACTTGAGCTCGACGCGAATGGGAAACCGGCCCTGCAGCTCGGGGATCAGGTCGCTCGGCTTCGAGACATGGAATGCGCCGGCCGCGATGAAGAGGACGTGATCCGTCTTCACCATTCCGTACTTCGTCTGCACGTTCGACCCCTCGACGATCGGGAGGAGATCGCGCTGCACGCCCTCGCGCGAGACATCCGGGCCACCGGCGGTGCCGCGCTCGCCGGCGATCTTGTCGATCTCGTCGAGGAAGATGATGCCTAACGTCTCGACGCGCTCGAGCGCGTCGACGGTGACGTCTTCGGAGTCGATCAGCTTGTCGAACTCCTGGTCGAGCAGGATCCGCCGCGCCTCGGACACTTTCACCGTGCGCTTCTTCGTGCGCTTCGGCATCATGTCCTGCAGCATCGAGGTGAAGTTCTCCATTCCCTCGGGTGCGCCACCGGGCGACGCCATCATGTCGAACATCGGCGAGCTGTGGGCGGTCTCGACTTCGACCTCGCGGTGCTCGAGCTGTCCATCGAGGAGCAGCTGCTTGAGCTTTGCCCGCGTGCGCTGATGGCGCTCGTCGGCCGCGGTGCGGTCGTGCGTCGTCGCACCGTCGGGCGCGACGACGAAGATGCTCTCCTGGGTGGACGCTGGCGCGCTCGCGCCGGCAACGGCGTCGGCGGTTGGCGCAGGGGCGGGTGCAGCAGCGCCTGATGTCGCGGGGGCCGCCGGCAGGAGCAGGTCGAGCAAACGCTCGGTCACACGCTCGATCGCCAGATCGTCGACTTCCTGTTCACGCTCGGTGCGGACCATGTCGATCGCGCTCTCGACCAGGTCGCGGACCATCGACTCGACGTCGCGGCCAACGTATCCCACCTCGGTGAACTTCGATGCTTCGACCTTGATGAACGGCGCGCCGGCGAGCTTCGCCAGGCGGCGAGCGATCTCGGTCTTCCCCACCCCGGTCGGGCCGATGAGGATGATGTTGTTGGGCGCGATCTCCTGGCGAATCCCCTCTGGCGCACGCTGGCGGCGCCAGCGATTGCGGAGGGCGATCGCGACGAGCTTCTTCGCGTCAGCCTGCCCGACGATGTATCGATCCAGCTCGGCCACGATCTGGCGCGGCGTCAGGTCGGCGAGCTTCGCGATGGCCTGCTGTGTTCGTGGAGACGTCATTCCCTGTGAGTCACGGTGCTGAGGAGCGACCGTCGCGCTCCTCCGACTCACAATCTACTCGCCGTGCGGCGGGCCCCGCTCCGCACCGGTTGGGAATCTCGCGGCAAATGTGACCGCGACAACCACCGGCAGCAACCACGCGAGCCGCCCCTGGTATCGTCCGAACACCCCCGACAGGTTGGCGCAGATCAGCGCATTGATGGCGAGTGCCACCCAGATGAACAGCTGCAGGCCTTCAGCGCTCGCGAGCGCGACCTGTCCGCGCTGGAATGCGCGATACAGCTGCCATGCACTGACGACGAGCGACACGACCAGCACCCCGAGAAAGACCGGGTCCAGCCAGCGCAGTCGAGTTCCGCCGCCAGCCTGCTGACGTGCGGCGAGCATCGTGGCTTCCTCGTGCGGAAGCACGAAGCCGATCACCGAACCGGTGAATCGATTCGCGGCGCGGGAGCGCGCGGGGTCGAAGACATCGATCGTGATGAACTGGCGTGCGCCGTACGACACGATCGACCCGAGCAGCGCGAGCGGCTCATGCAGGATGACGGCGCGAACGAGGTTGCGAGTGTCGGCACGCAACGCGTCCTCGTCATGGTACGCCTTGTAGAACACACTGCTGTCGTCCCAGATGAACGCATCGATCGGCTGGGTGAGCCCGGCCTGGTAGGGGCAGAGCGCGAACGCCTCGATGGCGCATCGGTCGGCGAGCACCCGCGCCGCGAGTCCGCTCTCGACGAGGTGGCCGACGACGAATACACTCGGCTTGCGCGTTAGCGCGACGCGACTGGTGCGCGCCCAATTGAAGGCCGCGAGCGCAGCGACCGAGAGCGCAACCAGCGCGGCCGCGGCGGCGATGGTACGGAGCGGTGGCAGCCCGAGGCGGCGCGTGCGCGTCGCGATCGCGACGACGACGAGGATCGCTGCGACGACGACTGGCATCGTGACGTGCGTGGCGACGCCGAGCACGAGCGTGAAACAGACGAGCGCACGGGTGGCCGCGCCCATGTGCGGCCAGTGCGCGAGTGCGAGGTAGAGGGCGAGAAGGACTGCCCCGGCGAACACGTCAGGCATCGCCTCGCTCGCCATCCACGGCGCGCCGGTGAGGAGCAATGCGGCGGCGAGCGGCAACATCGTTCGCGGGCCGGCAGTCAGGCCTAACGCGATCACCGTGCGGACGAGCAGCGCCGCGAGCAGCAGCGCCTGGGCGATGATCGGCGCCCAGAGGGTGAGCGTTCCCCCGGTGAGCCAGATCCACAGTCCGTAGCCGACGGTGCGCACCCTCGGCGGACGCCTGGTCAGCGCGCTGAGGAGATATTCGCCGGAATCGGAGTAGAGCAGCGGATAGTGATTGCGGATCGCCGGAACCAGCAGCACGAACGCGATCGCCAGCATCCAGCCAACTTTTTGGACGGACGGAAAGCGCATCATCCGTTGGCCAGCGCGGGTGCAGCGCGGACCGGCCAGCGGAGCATCCCCTGCTCGACCAGCGTCGCGATGACCGCGAACGGAAGCAACCACGACACCCGGGACTGGTAGCGCGCGAATACCGAGGCAGCGTTCGCGCATACGGCCGCATTCACGATCAGCGTCACCCAGACGACGACGTGCAAGCCGGCAGCGCGGTCGAGCGCGAGCTCGCGGGCCGACGCAGCGCGGAGGAGCACGATCAGGCTGAATGCGGCAGCCGCGAGAAAGACGACGAGGTGAACGGCAGTCGTCCAGGGCAGGCGCAAGGTGTTGGCCTGCTGGCGAGCAGCCTCCTGTGCGGGCAGATCGCCGGGGAATACCGCAATGATCGCGCGTTGCACGTGCGTCCGGCGCTCGTGGCGCCAGATGTCGTCGTTCACCCGGAAGCTGAGGAACTGCTCCCCGGTGTATCGGACGATGGACGCGCCTAACGCGAACGGATAATGGGTGACAACTCCGCGCAGGATGTGTCGCGTCTCCCGGCGAATCAGCGCCGGATCGTCGCCGAGGACGAGGTAGCGCGGACTCTGCTCCGGGCGCCAGACGAAGAGCTCGACCTGTCGCGTCAGGGTGTCCCTTACCGGGCACAGCGCAAACGATTCCATTCCGCAGCGATCCTGCAGCAGCCGCTGGGCGAGGCCGGTCTCGACGAGGTGCGAGAGCACGAAGACGTCGCTATTCGAGCCGGCGGCGGGCCGCGCATCCTGTGGCGCGCGTTCGAACGCCCGCATCAGCCCGGCTGCCGCGACGAGCGCCGCACCCGCGCGCAGCCAGCTCGCTCGTGTCAGCTGCGGTGTCACGCTCTTGCCGAGCAGGATCATCGCGGCCAGTGCCGACGCGCCGACGACGAGATTGGTCAGGTGCATCGTTCCGCCGACGATCACCGCTGCAACGGCGAGGGTGCGCGCCGCGATACCCATCGCGCCCCAGTGAGCGGCGACGAGATAGAGTCCGAGAATGAGGCCCGCGATGAAAACGTCAGGCATCGCCTTGCTGCTCGCCCACGCGACCGACGTGCCGGTGGCGAGCGCCAGCCCGGCGGCGAAGATCGTGAATGGGCCTGGCTTGCCGACGGCTCGGAGCGTGCGCCAGGCGAGGGCGGCGATAAGAGCCGACTGCGCGATGACTGGAAGCCAGAGTGTCAGTCCGGCGCTGGTCACGCGAATCCAGACAGCGTAGCCTGGCGCGCGAATCGGCGACGGACTGAGTGTACGTGAGCGCAGCAGGTAGTCGGCGGTGTCCGCGAACAGCACCGGGTAACCGTTGAACAGCGCCGGAAGCAGGAGCAGCAGCGTGAGCCCGGCGAGCGTCAGGCAGGCGGACGCGATCGCAAATGCCGGAGCGGCGGCACCGTCGTCCGCACCGGCGCCGTCAGCCGGCGTGCTGAGCCGCGGTCCGCCCGCCGTCGAGGGGGTCAGCGAATCGACAATCGGGCGTGTCGCGGGTGGGGCGGCCATACGGGGATGACGACATGCGGCCGGTCCGGTCACGGCCGTTCGTCATGGCCGGCGAGTCAGCCCGTGGGCTCCAGAACGGTGATGTTGGTGTTGGTGTAGACGCAGATCTCACCGGCGATGTGGAGCGCGCGCTTCACGATCTCGACCGGGGGCAGATCGGTGTTCGCGGCGAGCGCGCGGGCGGCGGCGAGCGCGTACGAGCCACCACTGCCGATGGCGAGGATTCCATCATCGGGTTCGATGATGTCGCCCGTGCCCGAGATGATCAGTCCATGATCGCGATCCGCGACCGCGAGCAACGCTTCGAGCCGGCGCAGAACGCGGTCGCTGCGCCAGTCCTTCGCCAGCTCCACCGCCGCTCGCGGCAGGTTTCCGGGAAAGCGCTCCAGCTTCTCTTCGAACTTCTCGAACAGCGTCATGGCGTCGGCTGCGGCACCGGCGAATCCTGCAACGATACGTCCGCCCTGAATGGTGCGAACCTTCATCGCATTCGACTTCATGACCGTGTCGCCAACGGTCACCTGCCCATCACCGCCGAGTGCAACCCGCCGGTCGCGGCGCACGGCGAGGATGGTCGTCGAGCGAATGCGCGGCAGTCCCCCACTGGATGAATCAGTCATGAGCTGAAAGCTATCGCGCGCTCAGCGAACCCGGAATTTTCCACTGGGGGGTTTCCGCTCGGGCATCCCCGGCTTCTGGTCGGTTGTCGGATCGCGGCGCGCGGCGCCGCGGAAGTCGAGCTGCTCCCGCATGTAGCGGCGGTTGAGCAGTGCGCCGACGATGATGAAGAGGCAGGCAACGCCGGCCAGCCAGACGCTGATCGTCCACGCATCGCGACCGATGAGCGCGGCACCGAGAAGGATCACCGCGACCCCGACCAGCGCCTCACCGCCGCGGTGTCGTTCGGCGCGTACCCGGCGGCGCCGTTCCCGCGTCTCGGAAGCGTCGCGATCGGGGAGCCAGGCGTCGGCGACGAGTCCGAGGCCGGCGAGTGCGACGATCGCTCCGAACAGGATGGGCAGGTATTCCAGACGCATGTGCGGTTGCCGCCTCCGGCAGGACGAACGCTTGTTATGCGACGATCATGCCCGGGGGTGGGCGGAGCGATAGACTGCCTTGAGTCGTTCGACGCTGGTGTGGGTGTAGATCTGCGTCGTCGCGATCGATGCGTGGCCGAGCAACTCCTGCACTGCGCGGAGGTCGGCGCCGGCATCGAGCAGGTGCGTCGCGAAGCTGTGCCGCAGCGAGTGCACGCTTAGCCCGGCGTTCTCATCGACGGCGTCGAGGTAACGCTGCACCGCGAGCTGAATGCCGCGCACACCGAGTCGCTTCCCGTTCCGCGAGAGAAAGAATGCGTTTCGATCCGCCTTCGGGCCGACGGAGCGAATGAGCTCGTCGCGCTTCGACTCGTAGTTGCGGAGCGCGAGCGAGGCCGCATCGCCGATCGGAATGATCCGTTCCTTGCGTCCCTTGCCGCGCACCTTGGTCTGCTGCGAGACGAGGTCGACATCGGGGCGACTCAAGCCGCGCAGCTCGGACAGACGCATGCCGGTGGAGTAGAACAGCTCGAGGATCGCCGCATCGCGAACGCCGTTGTAGCCACCTTCCTGCGCGCGCGCGAGTGCGAGCTCGAACAACCGGCCAGCCTGCACGCGGTCGAGATAGCCGGGGAGGTGCCGATCCAGTTTCGGCGAGCTCGCCGCGCGTGCGGGGTTCGCGTCGACGACCTCATTGCGATGGAGGAAGCGGAAGAAGCTGCGCGCCGCCGAGAGTGCGCGGCCGATCGAGCGCTTGCCGAGCCCGCGGCGCTGCAGGTGCGCGAGATAGCCGCGGAGCGCGAGGCGGTCCACTCCCTGCCATGTCCATGCGGTGCCACCGTAATAGCGGGCGAGGAATGTCACCAGCTCGTCGAGATCCCGACGGTAGGCCTTGACGGTATTCGGCGAGACGTCGCGTTCCTTCTCGAGGTGCGTGAGAAACTCGCCGACGTCATCGTTAGGCGGCGCAGCATTGCGCGGAGCCGCCGCGGCCATCGCGGCATCGCCCGGCTTGCGAGCACGGCCCGGGGGGCTCACCGCGTTGCGGCGCCGAGCGCTGCGACGTTCTCGTCCCGCCAGCGCGTCATGTCCGAGAGCGCGCGCTCGGCGAGCCGTTCGCGTTTGACGCGTTTGTCACGGATGCGCGTCCCGAGGTCTTCAACCAGCCCGAAGTTCGCGTTCATCGGCTGGAAATGGGCCGGATCGGCCTCGCGGAGGTAGCGATAGAGCGCGCCGAGCATCGTCGTCGGTGGCGGAATCACGACCGGGTCGCCATCGAGCTGGCGAGCCATGTTGATCGCGGCGAGAATGCCGGTCGCCGTGCTCTCGGTATAGCCCTCGACGCCGGTGAGCTGTCCCGCGAACATCGTCATCGGCGCGTCGCGGAGCGAGAGATGCGGCGAGAGGGCGCCGGGCGAATTGAGGTACGAGTTGCGATGGATCGACCCGAAGCGGAGGAACTCCGCATCGGCGAGTCCGGGAATCAACCGGAAGACCCGCTGCTGTTCGGGGATGCGCAGCCTGGTCTGGAAGCCGACGAGGTTCCACATCTGTCCGGCGCGATCTTCCATCCGCAGCTGCGCGATCGCGAACGCCTCGCGGCCGGTCCGCGGATCCGCCAGGCCGACCGGCTTCATCGGGCCGAAGCGGAGCGTCTCGCGCCCGCGGCGGGCGATCTCCTCGACGGGCATGCACCCTTCGAAGTAGGGCACCTTGTCGAACTCGTGCGCGGTGAACTGGTCGGCGCTGCCTAACGCGTCGAGAAAGGCGTCGTACTCGTCGCGGGTGAACGGGCAGTTGAGGTAGGCCCCCTCGTCGCTCGCCCCGTCCATCGTCTCCTTTCCGTAGCGTGACGCGCGGAACACGAGACTGTCGTCGATCGACTCACGGCTCACGATCGGCGCGATCGCGTCATAGAACGCGAGTCCGGCGACGCCTAACCGCACGCGAATGGCGTCAGCGAGCGCATCGGATGTGAGCGGGCCGGTCGCGACGATGCCAACCTCGGGGAGCTCGGTGACCTCGTCGCGGGTGACGGTGATGCGCGGGTGCGATGTGACCCACTCGTGGACCCGCGCCGAGAAGACGTCGCGATCGACGCCTAACGCCGAGCCGGCGGCGACCCGGGCCTCGTCGGCGGCACGAAGGATCATGGAACCGAGGATGCGCATCTCGCCTTTGAGCAGGCCGTGCGCGTTGGTGACCTCGGTGCTCTTGAAGGTGTTCGAGCAGACCAGCTCGGCGAGGCGGTCGGTCTTGTGGGCGGCGGTGCCGCGTACCGGGCGCATCTCGTGGAGCACGCCCCAAAAACCCCGCACAGCGAGCGGCCCGGCGGCCTCGCACCCGGCGAGGCCGCCGCCGACGATGTGGACTTGAGGATTTGCCTGGCGGTTGGCCATGCGCGAAATCTACGGCCTTGTACTACGCCGCGCCCACTTCCTCGGGAACGACGACGTCCCACTCATTGCCGCACTTGAGGCACTTCCGGAACTCGCCGCGCGTCTTGTTGACTTTCACCTCGGCCCCGACGTACGCGCAATCCGGACAGACGTCAGGCACAGGCTTGTTCCAGGCGACGAAGTCACAGCTCTCGTTGGAGCAGGCGTAGAAGTTGGTCCCCCGTTTCTTCGACTTGCGCTCGACCAGCTCGCCGCCGTCCTTGGGGCACATCACGCCGGTCGGCATGCTGCGGGTTCCGCGGCACTTCGGGAATGTGCTGCAGCCGAGGAATGCACCGCTCCGGCCCTCGCGCTTTACCATCGGCTCGCCGCAGACGTGGCACTTGAACTCGGTAAGCTCGGCCTTCTTCTTCTCACCGCTGATCGGCCGGGTGTACTTGCAGGTCTTGGGGTGGTGCTCGCAGGCGAGAAAGGGGCCGAAGAATCCGCCCCGGGGCTGCAGCTTGCCGCCGTCTTCCGGACAGCGCAGGTCGGCGACCTTGCTCAGGTCGTAGGCCTCGCCGATCAGCTGCTCGACCTGTACGCTCTTCAGCGACTTGTCGAAGGGCTTGTAGAAATCCCTGAGGACCTTCTGCCAGCCTAACGATCCGCCCTCGACCTTGTCGAGCTCTCCCTCCATCTCGGAGGTGAACGCGACGTTGAAGATGTCGGGGAACTGCTTGACCATCACCTTCTCGACCGACTCGCCCAGCTCGGTCGGGAAGAAGCGACGCTGCTCGAGCAGGACGTAGCGGCGGTCGGCGAGGACGGAGATGATCGAGGCGTAGGTGGACGGGCGACCGATGCCTAACCGCTCGAGCTCCTTGACCAGACTCGCCTCGGAGAACCGTGGCGGCGGCTCGGTGAAATGCTGCGACGGTGTGATCGAGACCACCGGCACGCGCTCGCCC
>JANMAM010000165.1:0-9967 GCA_031359795.1 Gemmatimonadaceae bacterium | reverse complement strand
CCCTTCGCGACGGCGGTGGTGACGTCGGCGATGTTTCGCACCTGACTCGTCAGGTTGCCGGCCATCCCGTTCACTGAATCGGTGAGGTCCGTCCACGTACCGGCGACACCGGGCACATTCGCCTGGCCGCCGAGGATTCCTTCGCTACCGACCTCTCGCGCGACGCGCGTGACTTCCGCGGCGAACGACGAGAGCTGATCGACCATCGTGTTGATGGTGTTCTTCAGCTCGAGAATTTCGCCCTTTGCTTCGGCCGTGATCTTCTTGCCGAGGTCTCACTTTGCGACTGCGGTCGTGACGTCGGCGATGTTTCGCACCTGGTTGGTCAGGTTCGAGGCCATGCCGTTCACGGAATCGGTGAGATCGCGCCACGTGCCGCTCACACCTTCGACGTTCGCCTGCCCACCGAGTCGCCCTTCCGTTCCTACTTCGCGCGCGACGCGCGTGACTTCGCTTGCGAAACCGTTCAGCTGGTCCACCATGATGTTGATGGTGTTCTTCAGCTCGAGAATTTCGCCCTTCGCTTCGACGGTGATCTTCTGCGACAGGTCGCCATTTGCGACCGCGGTGGTGACGACGGCGATGTTTCGCACCTGGTTGGTCAGGTTGCTCGCCATCCCGTTCACCGAGTCAGTCAGGTCGCGCCAGGTACCGCTGACGCCCTGCACGTTCGCCTGACCACCCAACCGTCCGTCGGTTCCTACTTCGCGCGCGACGCGGGTGACTTCGCTCGCGAACGCGTTGAGCTGGTCGACCATCCGGTTGACCGTCGAGCCGATGCGGAAGAACTCGCCCTGAACGGCCTTGCCCTCGAGCTCGAGCTCCACTTTCTGACTCAGGTCTCCCTCGGCGACCGCGCGAATCACGCGGGCGACCTCGGTAGTCGGCTGCGTCAGGTCGGCGACGAGGGTGTTGAGCGCGGCGAGTCCACGTGCCCAGCCGCCGCGCGCACCTTCGGGCATCGCGGCGCGCTCGGTCATCTGGCCTTCGCGGCCGACGGCCGTGCTCACCCGCTGCATCTCGTCGATCATCGACTCGTTGCGCGAGGCGACGCGATTGAACGCGAGCATGATTTCGCCGACCAGCGGATCGCCGTTAGGCGTGAGCCGGACGTCGAAATGGCCGTCCTCGATGTCGCGGAGCCCGTCGAGCAGGGCGCGCAGCGCTGCGTCCCTGCCGTCTCCGCGATCGTCGTAGCGGTCGCCCGAGCGGCCCGACGACTCCGCGTGCGCTGTGCTCAGCGCGGCGGGCGCGGCAGACGCGCGCTCGGCCTTGCGGGTGGTCTTCCGCGTCTTGGACTTCCGACCGCCATTGCTGCGGCCCGAGGAATCCCCATCAGCGGCGTCGAATTGATCTCCGACTCCCACGTGTGTGCTCCTGACTGGATGGTGACAAGACAACAATGTGCGCACGGCGACTGGCGGCGGCGCACAAACCTTCGAACTGGAGCGGGGGGTACGATTGTGTGCCCGAACTCTTCGATTTACCGAGACTTATGACGAGCAGGCAGCCTTGCTATCTACAAGTTTGATACCGCCGCGGCCGGCGGGGCGAACGGGTCAAACAAGCGCTAACTTCAGTGAACAGGGTTGTTTACTCAACATCCGGTTCGGAGGCCGCTTCGCTCGTTCCAATGAGGTAGCGGACACGGATTCCGCCATTGGACGTTTCGAAGCTCGGGCGCAGCGGGAGCCGGGTCTGGGAGTCGAGCGCGCGGTCGGGGGAAAGTACGCCGACACGCCATCCGGGAAATCCGAAGTGCGCAACCTTTCCGAGCTGCGCGTAGATGTTTCGTACATCGGCGCCGTCGTTCAGTCGCAGCCCATAGGGCGGGTTGGCGACGAGCAGGCCGGGTACACCACCTACCGGCTCGGCGGCACTGAGCGCGCGCCTCACGAAGCTGACGTCGGCGCTCACCCCGGCGCGCTCCGCGTTCGCGGTCGCGGCCTCGATCGCACCAGCATCGCGATCCGAACCGACGATTGGTACACGCACCCTGGGAAGCTCGTTCCCGCGCGCATCGGCGGCCTGGCGAGCAATCTCGCCGGGTGGAAGCTCGGGCCAGCCCGCGACGGCGAAGTCTTCCCGCTCAGCCCGCATCCGCCCTGGCGCGATGCGCCGGGCGATCATCGCGGCCTCGATCGGAATCGTCCCCGCGCCGCAGAGCGGATCGACGAGGGCCGTGTCGCCCGTCCACTCGGCGCCGAGCAGCATCGCCGCCGCGAGGGTCTCGCGGAGCGGTGCCTTTGCGGTCGCAAGCCGATAGCCGCGGCGATGGAGCAGGGCACCCGAGCTGTCGATGCTGATCGTGCACTCGTCACGGAACAGCCGGACTATCACGAGCTGGGCTCCCGTTCCCTCGTCGGCTTCGTCGTGGGCGTCGCCGTCAGCATCCGCCGCAGACGCGTTGGCCTTGGCCGCCCTGGCGGCGGCTTCGTCGGCGACCCGCACCGCGGCCTTTGCCGCAGCGACCGCGATCGACTGCTTCGCTGCGGCGCGCGCCGCAACCGTCTTCGCGGCGACGTTGGCAGACGCGGGGATGAACGACCGAGCATCGCCACCGCTGCTCCGGGCACCCTTGCCCGTCTTTGCCTTTGCGGCAGGGCGCGGCGGCACGGGTGCGGCGCCGGCGCTCGCGCCCGTTCCCGTTGCTCGCTCGATCGCGCCGAGTACGCGCTCGGCGACTGCGTCCGAGTGGTAAAGCTTGGATTTCCGGCAGGTCGCGCGAATGCGGACCGGCGCAGCGCCGATGAAACGGTCCCAGGCCACGCGGCGCGCACTGCGCTCGAGCTCGTGGAAGGCCGTCGCCTTGAACGTGGCGATGCGCACGAGCACGCGGCTCGCGGTGCGGAGGCCGATGTTCGCCCTGACGACATCGGAGAGCTCGCCGTCCACGGTAACGCCACCGGGTTCGATCGCGCGAACCCTCAGCCCAAGTGCCTTCGCTTCCGCGCCGAGCAGGTTCTCGAGCCCGGGGGCGCAGACGAGGTAGATCTCGAGCATCAGGAGTTGCCTCGTGTCGCGGTCAGGGGCGGATCGTTCGGCCCCGCGCGCTCCGCCGCGCGCCCGCGTGACCACCAGGCGAGGCGAACCCCGAGCAGCGCAACGAAGAGCAGAAGGTAGAGCAATGGATTGGTCGTGTCTTTCTTGACTGACCAAAGATAGTGGACCGTGCCGGCAATCGCCGTGAGGTAGACCAATCGGTGCAGGCGGTTCCACCGCTTGCCACCGAGCCACCGGATCGATGCCTTCGTGGACGTGAGCGCGAGGGGCACGAGCGTCAGGTACGCCGCCATCCCGACGAAGGTGTAGCGATGCTTGAGTACGTCGTGGACGATGTCGTCCCAGACGAACGCCTGGTCGAGCCCGATGTAGCTGGAGAGGTGTACGGTCGCATAGAAGAATGTGACCAGGCCTAACGTTCGCCGCTGGCGGATGATCGAATTCCACCCGCTGATCCGGCGGAGCGGCGTGACGACCAGTGACAGCGCGAGGAATCGCAGCGTCCAGAGGCCGGTCTGGATGACGATCTCGCGAATCGGGTTGGCGCCGAGGCGATCGGCGTACGCCGCCCACGCGATCCAGACCAGGGGAAGCGCCGAGAGCGCGACGACGAGCGGTGTCGCGAGCGAGCGACGCCTGACGCGTGGCGCGGGCGGCGGGGTTGGTGCTGCGACTACTGCAGCGCTCAATAGAACTTGCGGAGATCCATCCCCGAATAGAGCGATTCCACCTCGGCGCCGTAGCCGTTGAACATCGCGGTCTGCTTGCGGCGCCATCCTCCGCCGATGACGCGTTCGTTGCGCTGCGTCCAGCGGGGATGGTCGACGTTCGGGTTGACGTTGCCGTAGAACCCGTATTCGCTCGGCGCGACATCGTTCCAGGTGGTCGTCGGCTGCGAGTCGGTGAAGCGGATGCGAACGATCGCCTTCGTTCCCTTGAAGCCGTACTTCCAGGGAATGACGGTGCGAAGCGGTGCGCCGTTCTGGTTCGGGAGCGACCGGCCGTAGAGCCCCGTCGCGAGCAGTGTCAACGGATGGTTCGCTTCGTCGAGACGGAGTGCTTCGATGTAGGGCCAGGGCAGGACGTTGTCCCGCTGCCCCGGCATCTGCTCGGGATCGAGCTTCGTCGTGAACTCGACCCACTTCGCCGACGGTTGCGGCTCGACGCGCGCGATGAGGTCGCGCAGCGGGAATCCCTGCCAGGGAATCACCATCGACCACGCCTCGACGCAGCGGTGCCGGTAGATGCGATCCTCGAGGTTGTGCGGCTTGATGAAATCCTCGAGCGCGTAGTCGGCTGGCTTTTTCACGAGGCCATCGACGCGCACCGTCCAGGGCGTCGTGCGAAACTCCTGCGCGTTCCTGGCTGGGTCTTCTTTTCCCGTCCCGAACTCGTAGTAGTTGTTGTAGCTCGTGACATCCTTGTAGGACGTGGGCACGAGCGCTCCCCTAACGGTGTCACCGGCCGCAGCCGCGCCCCTCGCGGAGTCGCCTGCCGCGCCATCCCCTCGCGCGCACGCCGCGATCAGCGCCGGCGACAGGATTGTGCCCGCCGTCACCATTCCCGCCGCGCGGAGGAAGTCCCGCCGCCCGAGATAGTCTCGTTCGCTCGTGATCTCCGACGACGGGATAGCCCCCGATTTCCGTATCAGCATTTGCGCTCCTGACGTAGTTCCCTCTCTCATCTCTGATCTCTCTATCGGAGCCTCGATCGTCTCTCATCGCAGTGTCATAGCGGGCCGGCCACGAAGGCCCGATTTCTGCTTTCGAGCGGAGCCATGACTCGGAACTTCACCCGAGCCGCGGCTCTCGACATCCTCCGCGAGCGCTTCGGCCACGATGCGTTTCAGGCCGGGCAGTGGGAACCGATTCGCGCCGTTCTGGACAAGCGCGACGCGCTCGTGGTGATGCCGACGGGTGCTGGAAAGTCGCTCATCTACCAGCTGCCCGCACTGATGCTGCCAGGGCTGACCATTGTCGTCAGCCCACTCATCGCGCTCATGAAGGACCAGCAGGACAAGCTTCGGGCCACCGGCGTCGCTGCACTCGCGATGCATTCGCATCTCAGCACCGCGGAGGCGCGTGAGACCGGACGGCAGGTACTCGAAGGAGAGGGCGAGATTCTCTACCTGACTCCGGAGCGATTCAAGGATCGCGAATTCTTCGACCGGTTGCTGACGCGAACGGTGAGCCTGTTCGTGGTCGACGAAGCGCACTGCGTCAGCCAGTGGGGACACGACTTCCGTCCCGACTACATCTCGCTCGGTTCGATCGTCGAGCGATTGGGCCGGCCGCCGGTGCTCGCCCTCACGGCGACGGCGACCGAGGAAGTGCGGCAGGACATCGCGCGCCAGCTGCGGATGCGTGAGCCGCACGTGACGATCACCGGCTTCGCGCGGCCCAACCTCCGCTTCGAGGTGAGGCGGACCGTCAACGATGGCGTGAAGGATCGCGCGGTCGAGGAGATCCTCGACAACACCACTGGCACGGGTGTCATCTACGTCGCGACGGTGCGGGAGGCGGAGCGGTTGCACACGCAATTGAAGGATCGCTACCCGCTCGGGCTCTATCACGGCAAGGTCGCTGCACCGGAGCGCAGGCAGTCGCAGGATCGCTTCATGAACGGCGAGATGCGCGCGATGATCGCGACAAACGCATTCGGACTTGGCATCGACAAGCCCGATATCCGGTTCGTGGTGCACTACCACCTGCCCGGGTCGATCGAGGCGTACTATCAGGAGGCCGGCCGCGCGGGGCGCGATGGCGGGCCGGCGACCTGCACGCTCCTCTATCGCGTCGAGGACAAGCGCATCCAGTCGTACTTCCTCGGTGGAAAGTACCCCGAGATCGAGGAAGCGACGAAGGTTGCCCTGGTGATGGAGGCCCACCCCGAACGGATCCCGGTGTCACTCACCGACATCGCTGACCAATCGGGCGTCGCGCGGCGGAAGGCGCGCATCGTCCTCACGCTGCTCAAGCGCCACGGTGTCGTGCGCGAGCATCGCGGCAACATCTGGGAGCGGCTGCAGACCGGTCTCCTCAAGGTCAACCTGAGCAGCGATCTGACCGACTACGAAGAGCGGCGTGTGCTTGACCGCCGCAAGCTCGACGCGATGGTTTCCTACTCCCAGAGCGCGCGCTGCCAGACGCGCTTCATCCTCGAGTATTTCGGCGAGACCGATGTCGAGACCGAGTGGCGCTGCCGGAACTGCAGCGGCTGCGTCGGCGAGGATGCCTGGGAGCAGGTGCACGGCGTCGGCACCGTTAGGCGGGCGGGATGATACGGCAGCCGTAAGCGATGGGGGCCGGGGGCCGGGGACCGAGGGCCAGCGACCCCGCCTCGTCGCCCCTGGCTCCTGGCACCTGGCCCCCCGCTCTTGGATTTCGACAATGCATGACATCCTCCGCTGGAGCTGGGAAGGGAACACGCTGACGGCGTGGGTCCGCGCGCTGGTGAGCATCGCGACAAAATACCGCTTGCAACGTTAGGCAGGTAGTCCGCACTGGGGCGGTAAGCGATAAGCTGCAAGCAGTGAGCGGACTGTGGTGTTGCGGCGCGGTTAGGCGGATGTTGCCGATCCGTTCATCTGAGCCGCTGGCCTCCTGGCAAGTCGGCCGTAGTCCTCAGCATCCGGGCGTCGTGACAGTCTAGTTTTGTGAGACACCGAGACACCGAGAACAGCCCTTTGGGTTGAACCGTTGCACCAGTTACGAACTGTTTGGGGGCAAGTGGGTGAGATGGTCTCGCCCCGCTTGCCCCCAATGCTGTTCGAGGCTCGTTCAATCGTGATGTCGTGCCGCCAGCTCGGTGCCCTCGGTGTCTCGGTGTCTCGGTGTCTCACCGTTACAGACTGTCACGACGTCCGGATGCTGAGGACTACGGCCGACTTGCCGGGAAGCAAGCGGCCCAGACGAACGGATCAGCACAAGCCGCGCAACAACGCGCCCCGCTCCCTGCTTACAGCCTATCGCTTGCAGCCGCGCTATCACCCCAGCTGCGCGTTGAGCTGGATGTCGACCCCGGCGAGGGCTACGGAGACGGGGCAGGTTTTCTTGGTCGTCTCGGCGATTTCCTTGAATTTGGCGGCGTCGAGGTTGGGGACGGTCGCGCGGACGTCGAGCTTGATGGTGGTGATCTTGAATCCGGCGCCGACCTGGGAGACGGTGCAGGCAGCCTTGGTCTCGATGCGCTGCGGCGGGGTGCCGTTCCCCTCGAGGCCCGCGCTCAGTGCCATGCTGAAGCAGGCTGCTTCGGCGGCCGCGAGGAGTTCCTCGGGGTTGGTACCTTTCTCTTCACCGAAGCGTGTGTTGAAGGAGTAGGCGCCCTTGATGACGCCGCTCTCGCCGCTGAACTCGCCCTTCCCCGATTTGATACCACCGCCACTCCAGATCGCCGTCGCATTGCGTGTTGGCATTCGTCGTTCTCCGTTAGGTTTCGTGCGCTCGACCGCTTACAGCCATCGCTGCCGTCGGCCGCTATCTTCCAGCCATGTCGTCACTGCCGCCGTCCGTCGAACGAGTGCTCCGCCACTTCCGCGCCATGGGGCGGGACGAGAAGATGCAGGCGTTGCTCTCGTACGCGAAGAAGCTCGAGCCACTCCCCGAGCGGTTTCGCGATCTCGACCGGACCGCCTTTACGGTACCCGAATGCCAGACACGGGTCGATGTGTTCCCGGAGGTGCGCGATGGCACGCTGTCGTTCTATGCGGATCTCGATCCGCGACAGAGTCCGACGATCGCGGCCTTTCTCGCGATCCTTTTCGGCGCGGTGAATGGACAGCCGCCAGCGACGACCCTGGCGATTCCCGACGACTTCGTGCGCCAGGTGATGGACGGGATCGGACTCGCGGCGCGCGAGTCGGGACTTACTGCGATGGTGCACCGGTTGAAGCGCTACGCCGCGGACGCGGTCGCGGCGCACTCCTGACGCGAAGCGCGCGCGTCTCCACTCGACACCCGACCACATGAGCGCTGCCCGGACGCAGACCTACGCGAATCATCGCCGGGTCTTTCCACTCTATCACTACATCGCCGCCCCGATCGTGACGCTCAACATCGTCTACACGGCGATCGAGGCATTCCGGTCGCCGCACAGGGGGACGATCTGGGCGTTCGTCTTCGCGATCGGTGTCGGCGCCTTGCTCCTCGCCGCGCGGACGATGGTCCTCATCGTGCAGAACCGGGTGATCCGGCTCGAGCAGCGGCTGCGACTCGTCGCCCTGCTGCCCGATCGGTTGCGAGGACGAATCGTCGAGCTCAACCTGTCGCAGCTCGTCGGACTTCGTTTCGCCTCCGACGCCGAACTGCCGTCGCTGGTAGAACGGTGTCTCGCCGGCGAGCTGAAACACGGTGACGAGGTCAAGAGAGCCATCACCAACTGGCAAGCGGATTTTCTCCGCGCCTAGCATTGCACGTACTGATACACAACCCCGGAGCCGCGCATGTCCGTTACGATCAAGGTCCGAAAAGATGGTCCGTATCTGGTGGAGGGCGAGTTCACCCTGATCGATCATGAGGGCAACCCTATTCCCTACACGATCAAGCCAGGCAAGTCAGGCCTCTCCCTCTGCCGCTGCGGTGCATCGACTAAAAAGCCGTTCTGCGATGGCACCCACAGCAAGATCGGCTTCAAGGGCGCGGAAGAGGCAGCAAAGGAGTTCGACGCTGCGACCGTGCCGTCAGGCGAGAAGCCGTCAGGCGGTGGGACAGCGGGCTAGGCCTTTTTGCGAGCGTCGGCTGTGCGCCGCGGGTGATGCTATCGCCGATCGCTCGTCGCGATCAGCGACCCGTGCCACGACTCGCTCGCGCGACGTTCGAAGCTCGTCCGCCAGCTCCCTAACGATGTGACGGTCGGGTCGAAGACGATCGTGTCTGCGCTGACCGCGCCGCGATCGGCGAGGTCGGCGAAGCCGGTGCGATCAGTCGACTGCGCGGCGCCGGTGTTGTCGCGATAGAAGACGCGGCCGCCGCCGACAATGGAGATCGCGAGCTCGCGCTCGAGCGCCTGCAGTTGGCGGAACAGCGCATCGATCGAGCAGCCCGAAGCGCCGGCGGTGCGCGGGTCGACGGCGACGGTGAGGAAGCGATCGTCGCGCCAGTCGCGAGCGGACATCAGCGGCGTGCCGTGTGCCGCCCATTGCGCGAGGTGCGCGTCGACGACGCCGAGCAGCCGCTCGGCCGCGGCCGCGCCGAGCGACCGGTCGCTGCCGAACACCCAGACGCGAGCATCGTCGGGGAGCGAGTCGAAGTTGACGATAGGCATACCCGTAATCTAATCGGGGCTATCGGATGCCGAGCAGTGCGATCATCCCGATGCTCATCAGGACGATCGCGGCGAGCGACAGCAGGACCGTCAACGATACACGCGAGCCAGCGCGCCCGACTGCCCGCACGTCGACGCCAAGTCCGAGCGCCGCCATCGCCATGATGGTGAGCAGGCGTGACAACTCGCGGACCGAGCTGGCGAACGTTGCCGGGATGAACCCCATCGACCGCAGCGCGGCGAGCACGACGAAGCCGACGATGAACCAGGGGACGAGTGTCGTGATGGTGAGGCGACCGGTGCCATCGGCGGCGCCTTTGCGTCGCCGCGACCCGAGGCTGAAAAAGAGCACGACCGGCCCGATCATCAGCACTCGCACGAGCTTGACGAGTGTACCGACCTCGCCCGACAGCGCGCTCACCGGAAACGTCGCGGCCAGCACCTGCGGAACCGCATACACGCTCATCCCGGCGAGCACGCCGTACTGATAGTGGGTCAGCGAGAGCGGCTCGATAAGGAGCGGGAGCCCGAGCACCATCGCGACGCCGAGCACGGCGGTGAACGCGATCGACGCCGCGACGTCCTTCGCGTCGGCACCGATCACCGGCGCGACCGCGGCGATCGCAGAGTTGCCACAGATCGCATTGCCGCACGCTACGAGGATTGCCAGCCTCGCCGGCAGACCGAGCACCCGAGCGATCGA
>JANMAM010000151.1:0-50226 GCA_031359795.1 Gemmatimonadaceae bacterium | reverse complement strand
ACGCGGGAGAGGGTCATTCCGGTGACACCAACCCGGAACAGCGCTTCCTTGACGACGTGCAGCCGCTCGGGGCGGACTACGGTGACGATCAGCTTCATGAGACCTTCCGCGTAGGGGGATTGTTTGGGCACAATAGCGCCGTCAAATGCGCGCTGTCAAGCAAAAAATTGCATCAAGCGCACAAAATTATGCTCGACAGTACAAAAATATGGGAGTCTTTCGAACAAAAACGCCACAGTCCGTGCGCGACGTGCACGATGTCGAGCGCGGGGCGGATGCACCAGCCGCCTCGGGCCGCCCTCCCCCGGCTCAAGGCTCAGCTCCTTATTGATTGCGCGATCAATAACTCCCGGTTATATTGATCAAGTGATCAATAACCATTCGTCGCTCGTGGGCCTTGCCCGGGCGTAGAGCCCCCGAAGAGGAGCGCCGCGAGGCCATCCTTCGCGCTGCCTTCGCCGTCGCCGCCCGCGAGCGGCTCGGCGCGGTCACGGCGCGCGCCGTCGCCGCCGAAGCGGGAGTCAGCGCGGGGCTCGTCTTCTTCTACTTCGAGTCGGTGGACGGCCTGCTCGTCGAGCTGCTCGATTGGCTGCTCGCGCACACGATCGTCGCCGCCGACAGCCCCGATCGGCTCTCGCACATCGCCGATCCGGGCGCGCGCATGATGCTTGCCATCCGGCGCGACGTGGAATGGCTTCCCGTTCAGCGCGAGCGGGTCGAACTCTTCTTCGACTACTGGGTCCTCGGTACGCGGCACCCCGGAATCCGCCGGAAGATTCGCAGCGCACTCACGCGCTACCGTGATGCATTCCAGCCCCTGGCGCGTGCGCTCGTCGACAGCGATCCGGAACGGTACGGCGGAATGACGGCCGAGGGGCTGGCGTCCGTTGCCGCGGGGTTCGTCGAAGGATGCGCATTGCAGGTCGTGATGGACCCCGCCCAGTTCGACGTCGAGCGCTCGATGGCCACGCTCGCCGCGCTCGTCCGGGCACCCGCATCGTCGCTCGCCTGACGTTCGCGCCTGACGCGCGCTCAACATCAAACAGAATATCCCGTGACTGCGAACAAGACGACATTACCCGCGACTCCGGTTGACGCGGAAGAGTATCACGACGACATCATCTATCCCCAGGTGCTGCCCTTCGTCCTCGTACACGTCGCCGCGCTCGCGGCGTTCTTCACGGGGGTCACGCGAGGCACACTGATCCTCTGCCTCGTGCTCTATGTCGTGCGAATGTTCGGCGTCACCGCCGGCTACCACCGCTACTTTTCGCACCGGACATTCAAGACCAGTCGCGTCGGGCAGTTCGTGTTCGCGTTTCTCGCCCAGAGCACCGCCCAGCGCGGCATCCTCTGGTGGGCGGCGAAGCACCGGCATCATCACCGCCACTCCGACACGCCAGAGGACATTCACTCGCCGCGACAGCGTGGCTTCATCTTCTCGCACGTCGGATGGGTCTTTCATCAGGACAACGGCGCGACGGACTTCGCGGCCGTACCTGACCTGACGAAATACCCGGAGCTCGTCTGGCTCGACAGGCATCCCTACCTGCCGGCAACGGTGCTTGCCGTCGGCTGCCTCGCGTTAGGCGGATGGGCCGGCCTCGTCGTTGGTTTCGTCTGGAGCACTGTGCTCCTCTACCACGGCACGTTCTTCATCAACTCGCTCGCCCACGTCCATGGCAGCCAGCGCTACGTGACTGGTGACGACTCCCGGAACAACTGGTGGCTCGCCGTGATCACCCTCGGCGAGGGCTGGCACAACAATCACCACGCCTACCAGCGGTCGACCCGCCAGGGCTTCCGCTGGTACGAGTTCGACCCGACGTTCTACGCACTCAAGGTCCTCTCGTGGCTCCGGCTCGTCTGGGAGCTCGGTGCACCGCCGGCCGACGTCGTCAGCAACGAGCGACCGTTAGGGCGGGCAGTGCTCGAGAAGGTCGCGCGCCAGCTCGCGGCCGACATCATCGCCGAGCTGCCGCACCTGCACATCCCGACGACGGCCGAGATTCGTGCCGCCGCCGAGCGGATGCTCGCCGCGACACCTTCGATGGACGAGATCGTCGAGCGCGCGCGCGTGCACCTCGCCGAATTCGTCTCGGTGCAGCGGATCACCGGCCGGGGGGTTGGCGGCGCCGCCTGACGGCGCCTTACGGCATCCTTTCAAGATCTTGTCACAACCGTCCGGCACCTCCGCGGGTCGAACTCGTATCCCAGACAATGGGAACAGGTTCATCTCCACCCCCCGCAGTGAGGCGTCCCGTGCGACTGACTCTCGATCGAACCGCGACCACTCTTCGCCAGCGCGTACTCCTCGCGCTCTTTCCGTTGGTGGCCTCGGTGCTGCCGCTCGTCGCGGCCGACGCGCAGGCCGCGCCGCGCGGGCAGTTCCGTGCAATGCAGCGCGCAAACACCGATTGGGTCCGTCTCGACTTCATGAAGTCCAGGGGAGACGCCGCGGCCGAGCCGATTGCCACCGCCGAGCTGCCGCGCGCCGAGCTCGCGGCACTCGAAGCGGACCACCTCGCGGCGGGATACAGCGGACCCCTGCGCTTCACGCTCAATCGGGACGCCGGCACGCTCACCTTCAACGGCGCCGCACGCGACGGCGTCGTCGAAGGGTCATACACCTTCGCCGGCAGTTCGCGGTTCGCCGAAGCGCTCGTCCGGCGTGGCTACGCGCGTCCGACCGAGCGTGAGCGCTTCACACTCGCGCTGACCGGGGTCGGGTTTGCGCTGCTGGACGAAATCGACGCGCAAGGCTACGTCCACCCGACGACCGCCGACCTCGTACGCATGGGCACGCGCGGCGTCGATCTCGCCTACCTCCGCATGATGGCGCCGATCGCCGACCAGATTGGGGCCGTGTCGAGGCTGACGCGGCTCCGCGACCATGGCGTCGATCTCGATTACGTGGCGGAGCTCGAGCGCCTCGGGTACGCGAACATTTCCGCCGAGCAGCTGATGCGGCTGCGCGATCGGGGAATCGACAGCGCGTTCGTTGCCGAGTTCCGGCGCGTCGGCTACGATCGCCTCACGCTCGAGGAGCTGATCACGCTCAAGGACCACGGCGTCACCGCCGCCTTCGCCGCGCAGGCGCGCGCGTCCGCCACCACGAGCAAGCCGTCAGCGGACGAGCTGGTACGGGCCAAGGAGCGCGGAGTCAGCTGAGCCGAGGCGCAAAGGCGCCTAACGGGGCGAGGTCGCGAGGGGACCCACGCTAAAGCTGCTTCAGATAGAGCACGGCTCGGCCCATCTCGGTGAAGCCGAGCGCCTCGTGGGCGCGCTGGGAGATGACGTTCGGCAGTTCGACATCCGAGGCAAACTCACGATAGCCGTGCTCTCGAGCCCATCCCTCCGCCATCCGGACGAGCGCCGTTCCCAGTCCCGTGCGACGGAGCTCGGGATCGACGTACCAGCCCTCGAGGTACGCGACCGGACTTGTCGTGCACCCATCCGCGACGGAACGCTCGCCGATTTCGGCGAATCCGCCGAGCCGGCCGTCGTCACGAACCAGGACGAGCACGACCGCGTCGTGACGGTTCCGCCACTCGGCGATCTCGACCGAATGCGTGCCCGTGCCCGACTCCGGCCAGAGCGACCGGCGCATGCGGAGCCATTCGGCGGCGTCGGCGGGGGCGACGGGGCGAATCTGACAGACGTGCTTCACCCGCTTCATTCCTCCGGCTTGCTGCTCCGCCCGCCGAAGGATTTTCCCTTGTTCCCTTTTTTCGGCGCGTCGATCCATGGCCTCGTCACGCTTTCCGACGTCGGCCCGCCGCGGCCGCCTGGCTTACGCTTCGCCTCGCCCGCCGAACTGGGCCGCTTCCGCCCTTTCTTGCCTCCCTTCATCGACTGCCTCCTTCAAAACGGCGCGGCGTCATCAGCGCCTAACGCGACAGTCGCGACAGCGCGAACTGCACCGCCAGGTCTGTGGTGCTCCAGAGCTGAACATCGGCGCTCGTTCCATACCGCGCCGGGACGACGCGTCCGCCGGCGACGTCGTAGCTCCACAACTCGCTGTGAAACCCCGATGCCTGCACAGCCGCCTGCACGCGGTCGATCGCGCTGCGCAGTTCGGCAGTGAACCCGTCAGACATCGCTTGTCCGCGCCTCGCTGAAATCCGGTTGGCCGCGCCAAGCAGGAACAGATTGATCTCGCGTCCCCAGACGACGCGTGGCCCGTGGTACGGATCGCGGACGAAGGCGGCCCAGACCGGGGGGGCCGCGTAAGCGTCGTTCGCGACGACAGGACCGACCTGGTCGATGAGCAGCCCGACTGGATACCCTCGCACGAACAGGCGGACGTCGCGCAGCACCGCCGCGGAATCGCCGGGCGCGGCCGGCCCGTCACCCGTGCTGCCGAGGAAGAGACCCGTCGCCGGATCGGTGCTGGCGACGGCAATCGGCCGGCCGTCGCCGTCGAGCGAGATCGCGAGGAAAGTGAGCGAATCGCGATCCGCCATCGTGCGCGCGACGACGCCGCTCCAGTACTCGCGCTCGGCCGCGGGCATCGCCGCCAGTCGCGCAGCAACGCGCGAGCCAACCTCGGCGGGCGCGAGCCGGACGAGGAAGTGGCGCGAGGCACCCCGCCACGTGGTGGTGGCCGCGGCAAGGCTGGCCGGATCGCGGAGGTACCTGCCTAACGGCGCGGAGGCGGCGAGATCCGGTGTGCTCGCGGCGAGCGAGTCGACCGGAATGCCGAGCGCGCGGAGCTCGGCCATGATGCGCGCGATCGCGGCTAGTGCCTCCGGCGCCCAGATCGCGTTGATGTCCATCGCATAGCGGCCGCCGGCATAGCCGGCTCCGCTGTCCCGCCAGCTCGATGAGGCCCACGTCGAATCACGCCGCGCGAACGCGACGAGGTTGCCGGGCGCTGGATCGGCAGCGTAGGCGCTGGTCATCCGCGACACGAGCGCCAGCTCGCGAATGAGGCGTGTCAGGCGTGGCTCGCCGTAGTCGGCGGTGTCGAGAAGGAATGCGCGCTTGTGCGCCGCCGAGACATCGGAGTCGCCGAGCCAGCGCGCGGTCAGCACGGCGAACTGGAACTCATCGTCGATCATGTGATAGTTCTCGCGCGTCACCCGCAGGTCGCGGAGGACGGCGCGGGCGGCAGCGAGCAGGCTGTCGCCCGCGGCGCGATCTCCGCTGCTGGCCGCGCGCACGGACCGGGCGACGAGCGCTGCGTATTCCGACGCGCCCTCGCGCACGGCCTGGCCGCCTAACGCCTCCTCGTGGCTGACGTCGCCGTTCGGGCCGAGCTTGCGAAGCACACTGGCGATGGCGAACTCGGACATCTCGTCGCGCCAGATCGAGCGCATCATCAGGGCGGTCATCATCATGTCGCGCCCGAAATACGTCGCATAGGTCGGCAGCCCGGCCATCAGCTTCTCTCGCGAGGAGAGCAGTTCGACGCCGCGGACCTGCCGCTCGAGCCGTCGCGCACGCAGCTCCGCCGCTCCGGCGCTCGCGCCTGCGCTGCTTCCCGCATCGGCGCCGCGTGAGGCATCGGCGAGAAACGCGAGAAACCCGGCGTTGAAAATCTCTTCGCGGGCGAGCGGCGTCAGCGCCTTGCCGGTGGTGGTGACGCGAACCGTGAACGGAATACGCTCGCCCGCGCGGGCGCGAAGGGTGAGCGAGTCGCCGGCGCGCGCGGCCGCGACGAGCCGCCGGTCGGCGCGGATCTCGAGGGCGATGGTGTCGCGCCCATCGAGCGTCGGCTGGACGACTCGGGCGGTCCACATCGTTGTGCCCTGCGCGACGGCGATCGTCGGCCGCATCCGCGCGCGCAGCGTCGCCACGCTCGCCGCGCCGAGCAGGCGCAGGTGGCGCCGCCGTTCGCCGGCCGGAAGCCGGTCCAGCGTCGCGATAAGCTGCTCGAGCTCGGGAAGCGTGAAGCGCGCGCTCGAGAAGGCCGTTAGGTGCCTGGCGGCATACTGGAAGTCGCGCTCGACGCGCATCGAGCCGAGGAGGAACCACCCGATGGCGATGCGGCGGTCATCGGAAACGAGATCGTATTCGACGGTACGCGAACGGCCCGCTGCGCTGACGCTCGCACCGGCGCTCGCCCAGCCGACGGCGGCGGGGGTGCCGGTCGCGGTGCGGGCCGTGAAGCCGATGCTCTCGTCGTCCGCGTCGGCCCAGAGGTTGACGACGCGACCATCGCGACGGTCGAGATAAACCTGCAGCGTGTTGCTCGCCGCGTCGCGCAGGAAACGCGTGCGATATCCACGATAGGATGCGCTGTCGTCGATTCCGGCCTCGGGAAACTCGAGCACTGGAAGGATCTGCCTCGCCGGAGCGGCGAGTTGCGCGAGCAGGACGATCCCGATGAGGTGCATGGTGCCTTGAGACTCGGGTCAGAACGGGCGGCGATTGCGTTTTCGAGCGTGATGGCAGCCGGCGAGATTGTCCGGTGGTCGCGCTCGCGTCAAGTGCAGGGACCGCTCGTCCCGGATGACGATTGCGGAAAAACCGCATATTGACAATTCCCTGTCACGAAGGAATATGTAGCACGCTCGCGAACCGACATGTCGTCGGGACCCGTGCGCCTGCCCGATTGGCAAGGAAGCGGACGCTGTCGACACCCGCTCATTTCGCCCTGCGAGCGGACAAAGTGCGGTGGAGTGCGTAGCATCACTGGCCCCTCGACGGAGGACATGCGTATGGCGGCACCTCGTTGTCTCTTTCTGGTTCTCGCAGGCGGCCTGCTCCTGGCTACCTCTCCGGCGGGAGCGCAAGACGCTACCGGCTCAGTCCGCGGACGCATCATCGACGCGTCCTCGCAGCAGCCGCTATCGAGCGTCAATGTTGTTCTTGTCGGCTCGCCCCGGGGATCGATCACGCAGCCCGACGGCAGCTACCTCATTGTCAATGTCCCGGCGGGGACGCAGACCGTGCGCGCCAGCCGGATCGGCTATTCTCCGATCACGCAGACCGTGAATGTGAGCGGGGGCGCAACCGCGACCGCTGACTTCACCCTGCAGGCGCAGGCGGTCGTGCTCGGCGACGTGGTATCCGTCGGCTACGGGACACAGAAGCGGGAATCGATCACCGGCTCTGTTACGACCGTCGACGCGGACAAGGCGAATGTCGGCGTGGTAACCAATGCCAACCAGATGGTACAGGGGCGGGTCGCGGGTGTCAGCATTACCGCGAACAGCGGCGACCCAGGCGGCGGTTCGCAGATCCGCATCCGCGGTGGAACATCGATCAGCGCCAGCAACGACCCGCTATACGTCGTGGACGGCGTCCCGCTGCAGAATGACGAAACGACACCTGGCGGAATCGGCGTCGCGTTCACGTCGCCGCTGGGCCGCAGCCCGCTCAACTCGATCGCCCCGGGCGACATCGAGTCGATCACGATTCTGAAAGACGCTTCGGCCACGGCGATCTATGGAAGCCGCGGCGCGAATGGCGTCGTCCTGATCACGACCAAGAGCGGGTCCAAGTCCGAGAAAGGTGACCTGGAATACGACACCTATATCGGCGCATCAACGGTGAGCAAGGAACTCGGCTTCGCACGCGGCGACCAGTACCGTGCCTTTGTCCGGGAGCAGGTTGCGGCCGGTACGCTTCCGGCAGCTGCAGCCACGTCGCTTGGGACCTCGAATACGAATTGGGAGAAAGAGCTCAATCGTACCGGGGTCGCCCAGAATCACAGCGTGGCCTTTTCAGGTGGTAGTCAAGCGACGCAGTACCGCGCGTCGCTCAACTATTTCAACCAGCAAGGCGTCATCATCTCGAGCGGCCTGAAGCGCTATCAGGGCCGATTGAATGCACATCACAGTGCGATCAACGGGAAGCTCCGGCTTGGAGTGAATCTGATGGCCGCCCGCGTCGACAACGATTTCGCGCCAACCGAGAACACGGGCGGCTTTGCCGGTGGCTTGTTCACCAACATGGCCATCTACAACCCGACCTTTCCCATCCGCAAGGCGGACGGCACTTTTTACGAGACCGGGGCTGGTGCGCTCGACGTGCGCAATCCTGTCGCGCTGGCCCTCCAGTACAACGACGTGTCGCCGGAGAATCGCATCCTCGGGAATGTCACCGGCGGTGTCAGCATTCTCTCCAACCTCGTTGCGCAGACGACACTCGGCGTTGATTACACCGACGCCGTCAGGCGGACTTTCATTCCGCGAACCAGCCCGGTCGGTGCGCAGTTCAATGGCCTCGCGAACCAGGCCGAGAAGGCGCTGCAGAATCTGAATTTTCAGCAACTCCTGACATACACGCCGCGCTTCGGCGAAACCAATGAGGTCGAGGTCGTCGGCGGCTATGAATACTCCGACTTCGACAAGCGCGGTTTTGGCGCGCAGACGAAGGGATTCATCACCGATGCCTTCACATACAACAACCTTGGTGCCGGCACCAAGACCGCGTCCGATCTGCCGTACTCCTACCATGTGCAGAGCAAGCTCGTGTCGTTCTTCGGGCGCGCGGTGTACAGCTTCGCCAATCGCTACACCATCAACGGCGTGCTTCGCTATGACGGCTCGTCACGACTCGCCCCCGGGCATCAGTGGCAGGCGTTCCCCGGCTTGGCTGGGTCGTGGCGCCTCGATCAGGAGTCGTTCATGGAGGGCAAGCCCATGGGCCTGTCCAAGCTGGCACTGCGGGTCGGCTGGGGCCGACAGGGCAACCAGTCTGTCGAGCCCTATCAGACGCAGTTGCTCCTCCGTGCCGATGGCGGCGCGACCTACCCCTTCGGCGGAATTCCGACGATCGGTCTCCGCGCTTCGCAGGTGGGGAACCCGGACCTGAAATGGGAGACGACCGAGGCGACCAATGTCGGGATCGACTTCGGCGTCGTTGACGACCGCATTACCGGTTCGCTCGACGTCTACCAGAAGAACACGAAGGACCTGCTGCTCGACGTCAGCGTGCCGCAGCCCGCGGTCGTGAGCTCACGCATCGAGAACGTAGGAAGCCTGACCAACCGGGGTCTCGAAGCGTCGATCGACGCGCAGATGTACAGCGAGGCGCAACGCACTCTCTCGGGTGGCCTCGTGTTTTCAGTCGAGCGCGGCAAGGTGACCAGCCTTGGCGCCAACCGGCAGTACATCCTCACGGGCGACGTGAGTGGCCAGGGCCAGTCCGGCCAGTATGCGCAACGCATCCTCAAGGGACAGCCGCTCGGAACCTTCTACGGACCGCAGTTCCTCGGCGTAACCAACGGCAAGCAGTTCTTCGCCTGCACCGGATCCGCCACGAGGACGGACTGCGTGAACGGTCGGACATCCGACGCGCGGGAAGAGGACAAACGGATCATCGGGAAGGCCAACCCGGACTTCTCGATTGGTCTTCATAACAACGCCACGTGGAACGGCTTCGACGCCAGCTGGCTGTGGCGCGGCGAGTTCGGCCGCTCGGTATTCAACAACACCCGGCTGGTGTACGAGACGAAGGGCAACGCCAAGCAGGGGCGCAACTTCCTCGCGTCGGCTCTCAGCCTGCCGGACAGCATCGGCGAACCGTCGAAGTTTTCGTCGCGGTACATCGAGAACGGCCGCTTCGTGCGGCTCCAGAACGCGACGATCGGCTACACGATCACCCTGCCGTCACGGCTCGGCGCGCAAAGGACGCGCCTGTACCTGTCAGGCGATAACATGTTGCTCCTCACGCCGTACAAGGGCTATGACCCGGAGGTGTTCGTTGCCAACGGGCTCGCTTCGCGCGGTACCGATTATCTGACGTACCCGCGGCCACGCACATACACCGTTGGTGCCCACGTACAGTTCTGACGGCGACCGGACAGCGCACACTCTACACAGCCAGGTATACGAAGCATATGAATGATTCCCGATTGAATTGGGTCCGCCGCACAGGGCTGCGCGCGCTTCTCGTCGCGCCGCTGCTCTTCGTCGGACAGAGCTGCACCGACCTCACCGAGGTTCCGCAGGACGCGCTCACCGCGAAGAATGCGTTCAAGTCGGACGCTGAAGTACTCGCCGGAGTCGCCAGCATCTACGCCGGCCTCCGCTCCACGGAGTGGGTCGGTTACATCACGCTGAACGAGCTCACGACCGACGCGATGATCGTCCCGACTCGCGGCAACGACTGGTATGACAACGGTCGCTGGCTCGAGATCCACCGGCAGACGTGGACGGCGAGCAGCGGGTCTGCGCTTGACGACATGAACGGGGCATGGAACAACCTGTTCAGCGGCGTCGCCAAGGCGAATCTCCTGATCGACGTGGTCACCAAGGCTGGCGGTGCGAATGCGCCGCGCAACCTGGCGGAGCTGCGCACGCTTCGCGCGTGGTACTACTACATGCTGCTCGACATGTTTGGCAACGTGCCGATTGTCACCGGTACGGAACTCATGCAGTATCCCAGCGCCACGCGTAGCGAGGTGTTTGCGTTCGTGACGAAGGAGCTGCAGGAATCCCGTACGGCACTCCCGGAGAAATGGGACGCGGCCGGCTACGGACGGGTGACCAAGGGTGTTGCGGACGCAATCCTTGCCAGCCTCTATCTCAACGCTGGCGTCTTCAGCAAGACCACCGGGGTCAGCGGGACGTCGTACAACAGCTGCAACATTCCGATCGGTGGATCGACCGGGTGCCAGCTGGCAATCGACGCCGCGGACCGGGTCATCAATTCCGGCACCTACACGCTGAACCCGAACTGGAAGAAGAATTTCTCGGCCGACAACGAAACGTCGCCCGAGAACATCTTCGTCATCGTGCGGGTCAGCGATCAGGCGCTCGGCGGCAACAACCCGATGCGTACCCTGCACTACACCCAGCTGAATACGGGCTGGGGCAATCCCTGGAACGGCTTCGCCACGCTGGCCGAGACGTACAACGCATTCGATCCAGCAGATGAACGGCGCGGCATGTGGCTCGCCGGACAGGCCTACAGCTTCGAAACCGGCGCACCGGTCAACGATCGCACTGGCGCTCCGCTGATCTTCACGACGAACATCCCGGATGCGAATGCTGCAACCGAGGGAACGGGCGTCCGGTTCAACAAGTTCGTGCCGATCCCCAACGCACCGTACGGCGACGGGCAGCCGAACGACTTCCCGCTGTTCCGTCTGGCCGAGATGTATCTGATCAAGGGCGAAGCGCAGAACGAGCTGGGGAATACCGCCGGCGCCCTCACTGAGCTCAACCGGATCCATTCCCGGCACTTCACGCCGCCGCAAATGCTGGCTGTGACCGGCCAGCAAGCGATGCGCGATGCAATCCTCAAGGAGCGGCTCCTCGAGTTCACCGCCGAAGGCAAGCGGCGCACGGACCTGGTCCGGCATGGGCACTTCCTCGACCGGTGGTCAACCGCAATGCTGAACGGCAAAACGGATAAGAGGAGCGAGCCCTATCGCATCTTGTTCCCGATTCCTGCCACGCAGATCTCGTCGAACCCGAAGCTCACGCAAAACCCCGGCTACTGATCCGGGCTGTAGTTTCCTTGCTGGACGCCATAGCCTGCTCGAGTCCCGGGCAGGCTATGGCGCATCAGGGCCTCTATTTCACGGCGGCTGCCGTACCGCTGTCGTGATTCCTCGTTGACTTCGGCAGCATGCCATTGCGTTTCTGGTGCCTTCTCCGCCGCTCGTTGCCGGCGGCTGGACTCGTATCGGTCGTCGCCGGTTGTTCGCCTCGAGACGACCGCGCAGACACGATTGCGACGACCACTACATCGATCACGGCTTTGGACCCGGCGGCCATGGAGCCGCAACTTTTTTCGCTCCTCCCGAGCAGCGCAACGGGCGTGCACTTCGAAAATCGCATTGTCGAGACGAACGACCGCAACGTTTTCACCTACCGGAATTTCTACAACGGTGGCGGCGTCGGCACCGGCGACCTCACTGGCGATGGGCTTCCCGAGATCGTACTCACCTCCAACCAGGCGGGGCCGAAGGTCTTCCTGAACAAAGGGGGATTCCGATTCCGCGACGTGACGGCCGCGTCGGGCCTTGACGATGGCGAGGAAGGCTGGAGCACCGGCGTCGCAATCGCTGACGTGAACGGTGACGGCCGGCTCGACATCTACATCTGCCGCGCCGGGCCCCTTCCGCCGGCGCTGCGGGCCAATCAGCTCTGGATCAATCAGGGCGTGGGCCGCGACGGCGTACCGACGTTCAAGGAGATGGCGGGCGCGTACGGTGTGGCCGATCAGGGCTACTCGACACAGGCCGTGTTCCTCGACTACGACCACGACGGCGATCTCGACCTGTTCCTCGTGAACAACTCGCCGCGGTCGGTCCGCAGCTTTGGGGTGCGCAACACTCGCGATGTCCGGGACTCGAATGGCGGTGAGAAGCTCTTCCGCAACGACGGCGGCCGCTTCACCGACGTGAGTCTGGCCGCCGGAATCCACAGCCCGGAGATCGCCTTCGGCCTTGGCGTGGTGGCGAGCGACGTGAACCATGATGGCTGGCCAGACATCTACGTCGCGAACGATTTCTTCGAGCGCGATTACCTCTACATGAACAACCGCGACGGAACGTTCTCCGAAGCGCTCGATCAACAGGCCGCAGTACTCAGCTACTTCTCGATGGGCCTCGATATCGCGGACCTGAATAACGATGGCCGGCCCGACGTCTACACCACCGACATGCTGCCGGAAAACGAGTATCGCCTCAAGTCCACCGGCATGTTCGAGGGGTGGGATGTCTACCAGGCGAAAGTTCGCAACGGATTCCACCACCAGCTGATGCGCAACATGCTGCAGCTGAACAACGGCGACGGAACCTTCACCGACGTCGGGCAGGCGGCCGGTGTGGCACGCACCGACTGGAGCTGGAGCGCGCTGATCGCCGATCTCGATCTCGATGGGCGCAAGGACATTTTCGTCACGAACGGCCTGGCGAAGGACGTCACGTCACAGGACTACATCGCGTTCCTCGCGAGCGACGCGACGATGAAGGACGCCACACAGGGCGGTCGGTCCCGCGTCGACTTCAGCCGGCTGACGAAGGCAATGACGACGACGCCGATCGCCAACTACGCATTCCAGAGCACGAACACCCTGCCTGACGGCAGCGCAGACGAAGGCATTCATTTCACGAACCAGGCGAAGGCCTGGGGGTTGGCGACGCCGAGCGTGTCGAGCGGCGCGGCGTACGCCGACCTCGATGGCGATGGCGCGCCCGATCTCGTCGTCAACAACGTGAACCAGGAGGCGTTCGTCTACCGGAACAACGCGCGCCTCCTGCATCCGGAACGCCGGTTCATGCGCGTCGCGCTTGCGGGCAGCAATGCGAACCGGTTCGCCATCGGTGCGCGAGTGACGGCCTACGCCGGCGCTGACACGATGATGCAGGAACAGTCCCCGATGCGCGGCTTCCAGTCGAGCGTCGACTACGTGCTCCAGTTCGGCGTCGGCTTGCACGATGCGGTTGACTCGCTGGTCGTCGAATGGCCTGACGGGCGGGTCGGCACACTGCGGCGTCCACCTCTCAACCAACTGCTCACCGTACGTCAGTCTGACGCGGTCGCGCCGTCACCGCCTCCCGCGGCATCCGCATCGCCAGCAGCCAGGTTGTTCACCGACCTCACCGATCGCGCGGCGTTCGGCTGGCAGCACAAGGAGAATGATTTCGTCGACTTCGACCGTGAACCTCTCATTCCGAAGCTGCTTTCAACTGAGGGTCCCGCCCTCGCCGTTGGCGACGTTAATCGCGATGGCCTCGACGACGTCTATTTCGGCGGGGCAAAGGACCAGCCGGGGAAGCTGTTTTCCCAGCGGCGTGACGGCACCTGGGCGAGCAGCAGCGACGCGGTATTCGCCGCGGACTCCACCTCGGAAGACGTCGGCGCCGTGTTCTTCGATGCAAACGGCGACGGGGCGCCCGACCTGTATGTCGTGAGCGGGGGCAGCGAATACTCACAGGGCGCGTCGGCGCTGCAGGACAGGCTCTATCTCAACAACGGGCGCGGCGCGTTCCGAAAGGCGTCAGGCCACCTGCCTGACGAGAGCAGCAGCGGCTCGCATGTCGTGGCCACCGATTACGATGGCGACGGAGACGTCGACTTGTTCGTCGGCGGTCGCTCGGTGCCTTGGAGCTACGGCACCAATCCGCGAAGCCTGTTGCTGCGAAACGATGGTACGGGGCACTTCAGCGATGTCACCGCATCCGTAGCGCCCGACCTCGCCGAGATCGGCATGGTCACCGATGCGATCTGGCGTGACGTAGACCGGGACGGTCGGATCGACCTGGTCGTGGTCGGGGAGTGGATGCCGATCACGGTCCTCAGGAACAAGGGCGGAGGGAAGCTCGCACGCGTGAAATCGCCTGGCCTGGAAGAGAGCTACGGCTGGTGGAACCGGATTGTCGCGGCTGACCTCGATGGCGACGGAAATGTCGACTTCGTCGTTGGGAATCTCGGTCTCAACGGCCGCCTGCGCGCCAACCCGCGCCGCCCGGTGACGATGACCGCGAAAGACTTCAATAACAACGGCACGCTCGAACAGGTCATCGCCTGCTACAATGGCGATGTCAGCTATCCGCTGCCAATGCGTGACGCATTGGTTCGCGAGCTGCCGTATCTCCAGTCGCGCTTCCCGAAATATTCCGATTATGCACGCGCGACGATGAAGGACATTTTTACTCCGGCCGAGCTTGAAGGGGCGATCGAGAAACACGCGGGCATGTTTGCGACCTCGATTGTCCGGAACCTTGGCAACGGATCGTTTGATGTCATCCCCCTTCCTCAGGAAGCGCAGCTCGCGCCGGTTTATGGGATTGTCGCCGCTGATCTCGACCACGACGGCCACCTCGACATCCTGCTCGGCGGCAACTTCGATGGCTTCAAGCCGGAGATCGGCCGGATGGGTTCGAGCAACGGCTTGCTCCTTCGCGGGAACAGCCGCGGAAAGTTCCGTCCTGTTCGGCCCGCGGAAAGCGGCTTCATGGTGCCTGGCCAGACGCGCGACATCGGGCGCGTTCGTACAGCGGCGGGCGACGCATACATCGTCGCCCGTAACAACGATCGTCCGCTGCTCTTCCGGGCACTGTCACGAACGACCAAGCCGAAGTGACCGGCGCATGCCATTCGGCACGTGGCTGATCGGGCCGCAACAAGCCCAAAGTCGTTAGGCCGGAAACGGCGATCGATACCGCGTTCACTGATTCGACTGCTTCTTCCGCTGATTCGTCTGCTTCGTCTTGACGATGATGACGCCATTCGCGCCGCGCGAACCGTACATGGCCAGGCTGGCAGCGTCCTTCAGCACCTGGATCGAGGCAATGTCATACGGGCTGATTCCCGATAGCCCCCCTCCCGATCCGGGCTGGACCGTCATTCCATCCACCACGTAAAGCGGATCGTTGTTGCCATACGCGGACGATCCACCGCGAATCAGAATCGCGACGTCGCCACTCGCCGTGCGCGTCACGAGGATGCCGGGTACCTTCGCCATCAACTGCTGCTCGATGGGCTGGCTGGGCGTACGCGCGATATCGTCGGCCGTCACGCCATCCTCTCGGACGGAGGGCCCGGGGGCGGCCGGCACCTTCTTGTTCTGCGAGCAACCAGCGACGACCGCGGCCAGGACGGCCGCCTGCAGGGAAAGACGTGACGCGTTCCGCATTTGTTAAGGGGGTTGAATTGAAATTGTCGCTTGCCGCCGCGCTCCCCGCTGTGCTCCTCGCGCACAGCGGCTGCGGGGATCGAACCCCGCGTGAGCCGCGGCTATTCGAGTTGCTGTCACCGGCGGCGACTGGCGTCACCTTCGCCAACACGCTGCCGGAGAATCCCGATTTCAACATCGTCAACTTCCTCTACTACTATAACGGCGCGGGCATAGCGGTCGGAGACGTCAACAACGATGGCCTCCCCGACCTCTACTTCACCTCCAATGTGCAGCAGAACCGGCTGTATCTCAATAAGGGAAATTACCGGTTCGAGGACGTGACCGCCCACGCCCGCGTCGGCGGCGGCGGCGGCTGGACCACCGGAGCAACGATGGCTGACGTGGATGGCGACGGCTACGTCGACATTTACGTCTCGGCGATCAATTACCTGGGGATGCACGGTCATAACACCCTGTACGTCAACAACCGCGACGGAACCTTCACCGACCGCACGAAGCAATTCGGGCTCGATTTCTCCGGCTATTCGACCCAAGCCGCCTTCTTCGACTTCGATGGCGATGGGGATCTCGATATGTACCTCCTCAACCAGTCGGTGCGCACGGCGCAGTCGATCGGGCGAGGTCCGTTCCGCGAAAACCGCGATCGGATGGCCGGCGACCGTCTCTATCGCAACGATGGCGGTCACTTCATCGATGTCAGCGCGGGAGCAGGGATCTACGGGCACGCTGAGGCCTCGGGGCTCGGCGTCGTGGTCAGCGACGTGAACATGGACGGCTGCCCCGACATCTACATCGCCAACGACTTCCAGGAAGACGATTTTCTCTATCTCAACAACTGCGACGGCACCTTTCGCGAGCGTCTGAAGCAGTCGATGGGTCACACTAGCCGATTCTCGATGGGTGTGGACGCGGGTGACGTCAACAACGACGGCCGGCCGGACCTGATGGTCGCCGACATGCTGCCCGATCGAGAGGAAATCCTGAAGACCTCGGCGAGCGCGGAGAGCTTCACGTTGTACGAGATGAAGGTCCGCGCGGGGTATCACCCGCAGTACTCCCGCAACACGCTCCAGCTCAACCGCGGACTGGGCAAGTTCAGCGACGTTGGATACCTCGCTGGCGTCTCTGCAACGGACTGGAGTTGGGGTCCGCTCTTCGCAGATCTCGACAACGATGGCTGGAAGGATCTCTTCGTCACCAACGGGATCTATCGTCGGCCGAACGATCTCGATTACATCAGCTACGTCGGGGAAACCGCGGTGCAGGCCGCGCTGGAAAAGGGCAACACCGACGAAAACCTGACGCTGCTGCACAAGATGCCGCAGGTGCCGCTCGCGAAATACGCCTTTCGCAACAACGGCGACCTGACGTTCACCGACATGGCGGCGGCGTGGGGGCTGGGGCAACCCGGCTTCTCCAACGGTGCAGTCTACGTCGACCTGAACAACATCGGCGCGCTCGACCTCGTCGTGAACAACGTCAACGCTCCGGCGTCGATCTATCGCAACCGCGCGCGCGAGTTGAACCATCGCGGCTTCTTGACCGTTGTACTCGAGGGCTCGGGTGCGAACACCGCGGGCATCGGCGCGAAGGTCATGATCGCCACGGGCAAGACGCACCAGCTCGTCGAGCAGAGCCCGACCCGCGGATTCCAATCATCGGTCGGTTCGCGGCTGCATTTCGGCCTCGACACGGCAGCGCGGATCGACTCGCTGACGGTCGTCTGGCCAGACCGTCGGTTTCAGGTGGTCACGAACGTCTCCGCGAATCAGACGCTCGTCCTCTCGCAGGCAAAGGCAGCCGGCCGTTATGATTACGCGCAGGGCGGGGCCCCGCGCGCACCGTTGTTCGAGGATGTCACCGCTCGCGTCCCGATCGACTACGTGCATCGCGAGGACGCCTTCCTCGACTACAACCGCGAGCCGTTGATGACCGCCCTGCTCTCGACCGAGGGACCCGCGCTCGCGGTCGGTGACGTCAACGGCGACGGGCTGGATGACCTGTACGCGGGCGGGGCGAAGCGGCAGCCGGGAAAGCTTCTCATCCAGCAGAGAGACGGGCGCTTCCGGTCGGTGAGCAGCGCGGTCTTCCAGGCCGACAGCCTGAGCGAGGACGTTGACGCCGCATTCTTCGATGCGAATGGCGACGGGCGCGTCGATCTCTACGTCGTCAGCGCCGGGAACGAGTTCGCCGGGAATCACGAGGCACTTCGCGACCGTCTTTACATCAATGACGGTGATGGCGCGTTTCGCCGTGCGACCGACGCACTGCCCGCGCGGTTCGACAATGGCTCGTGCGTAGTACCCGCTGACTACGACGGCGATGGCGACGTAGATCTTTTCGTCGGAAGCAGGGTGGTGCCGCAGCGTTATGGGGCAACACCCCCCAGCCATCTGCTCGAGAACGACGGAGCGGGGCACTTCACCGATGTCACGGCCCAGAAGTCCGACGGGCTCGCCGATGCGGGGATGGTGACGTCCGCGGCGTGGATCGACTACGATGCCGATGGCCGGCTCGATCTCATCGTCACTGGTGAATGGATGCCGGTGCGTGTCTTCCATCAGGAAAATGGGCGGTTCGTCGATCGCACGATTTCCGCGGGACTGGGGGGATCGGAGGGCTGGTGGAACTCGGTCACCGCGGCCGATCTCAACGCCGACGGCCGGCCGGATCTCGTGCTCGGAAATCTCGGGCTCAACTCCTGGATCAAGGCCTCCGCAAAGGAGCCGGCGCGGCTCTACGTGGGCGACTTCGCCGGCAATGGCTCGCTGCAGCAGATCCTGACGTCCTACAAGCACGGAATCAGCTATCCTGCGGCCGGTCGCGATGAGCTGGTGCACGCCATTCCCTCGCTGCGCGGCCGATTTCCATCGTACGCAGACTTCGGTGCGAGCACGATCGAGAAGATTCTTCCCGCGGCCGCGCGCGCACGGGCGACTATCAGAACCGCTCAGAAGTTCGCGAGCTCGATCGCGCTGAACAATGGCAGCGGCATCTTCGCGCTGACCGCATTGCCGATCGAGGCGCAGTTTGCACCGGTGCGGGCCGCGCTTGCCCGCGACTTCGACGGCGACGGAAAGGTCGACCTGCTCCTGGCTGGAAACTTCTTCGGGGTGACGCCGATGCGCGGCCGTTATGACGCCAGCTACGGTACGCTGCTGCATGGTCGGGGAGACGGCTCGTTCACCGCGGTCCCCATGGACGTGAGCAACCTCGTCATCGAAGGCGAGGTGCGGCATCTCCGGGCGCTGCGTGCCGCGAACGGCGATCGGTTGATCGTCGTGGCGCGCAACGATACGACCCTCCAGCTGATTCGCGCCGTTCGCTGACTGCTTGCCGGTTACCGCTTGCCTCAGCCGGTTCTGATCGCGAAGTCGCGGTCGATCACGATGTCGGCACGCCCGGCATGCAGTGCGACGATGGCATGCTCGATCGCGAGGATCTGATCGATGACCGGTTCATCGATGTCCCTGTTTCGGGCTCGGCGTCGCGCTGCGGTGTCAGCGTGTGTGGCCTCGAGGAAGATCCGGATGTCGGTGGCCTCGAGTTGCAGAACGTACGTACCTTCGACGACGAGCACGGCGACGCGGGAAAAGTCGAGCATCTGCGTCGAGAACAGGTCGTTCGGATAGTCCACCAGCGGGGCGGCCACTGCGCCGCGACCGTGGCGGAAATCGGCGATGTGCGATTGCAGCCGTTCAAAATCGACCTCCTGCGGGCCGACGCGCTTGAGGTCCGCGGATCGATATTCGTGGTTCGCGCGCGGCGGCCGACGATAGTAGTCGTCCTGATGGAGAACCGCGGTCGGGAGTCCAGCCGCGTCGAGCCGGCGCGCGAGTGCTTCCGCGGTGCGCGACTTTCCGCTCGCCGATTCGCCGCCGACCGCGATGACCGCGCGCGACCGCTCGCGCAGGGCGAAGCGGTCGATGAGGAGGCTGACCAGCCGAGCGCCCAGTCCCGCCCCGTTCGCGGGCAAAGCCGGCGCCTCGTCGCCAATCATCGGGTCGGCACCAACAGCGCGCTGGGCGCACCGCCGGCGACATCGAGCAGCACGATGCCTGTCGCGGTGTACGCCATCTGTGCGACGCCCCCCGGCGCGCCCGTGGCACCATGCAGGTACTCCTGGAATGCGAACTCGCGCGAATGCATCTGCTCGTGAGCAAGGTTGTCGAGATGAGCGACATCGCGTGCTCGCCCGGCGTGGGCGAGGGCGAGAGCGAACCAGCCCAGCCAGATGGGCCACACCCCGCCGTTATGATACTCGTGCGGCCTGTTCCGGAAGCCATGGACATGGTAGCGCGCGAGCGCTGGCCAGTCGGCGTGGGCCTCGTCGATCACCGGGTGGAACGCCGGCGGAAGCTCACGGCGCTCCAAAAATCGCCCCACGATCCAGTCGAGCATCGCCCCGGTTCGCCCCGGCGCGATGCCGGCCACAGCGAGCAGCGAGCAACTCGCGAGATCGAAGATGTCCTGCACCCGCGCCGGAGAGCAGGACGCGATCGGGTACGGCAGCTCGTCTCGGCCGGCGGGCCAGAAGTTCGTTTCGATCGCCTCCTCGATCCGCGCCGCCTTGTCCCGCCAGCGGGGCTCCGCGAAAATTTTTCCGGCGAGGCCCAGTGCCCACGCCCGCAGCACCTGATCGTGCAGGACGTAGCCCTCGAGGATGTACTCGTCGGCCCAATCGCCGCCGACCGGTACATAGACGAGGTGCTTCCCGTTGTATTCGAGCGTGTCGAGCATCCGGACGACGGCACGGATGGATTCGGCGAAGCTGGCCGGGTCGATTGCACCGGCGCGCGCAGCCAGGCTCACTCCGATCATGTACCACAGCGGTGCGTCGATGCGGGGAACAAGGGTGCCGAAGCTGGCCGCCGGGGGCGACCCCTCCCGCGGCGTGAAATTCGACGGGATCTGGCCCTCGGTGCCCTGCAGCGCGCGGAGGTGCTCGAGAGTTCGCACGAGGCCGCGCAAGACGGTAGAATCCTCCGTCAGCAGCCCGGCGATTCCGGCCATGACGGCGTCCCGCGTGAACACGGCGCCGTAGTTGGCGACCGGCGTCAGAGAGGCACGAATACCGTCTGGCCCGCTCAGCTCATGGAGCAGCCTAACGGCGTCGCGATGAACTTCCGCGGTGTCGTACAACAGTACCTCGCATGTCGGTGAACCCCCGGCGCGGCCAACGGGCCGGACACCGGTGAAGATAGCTCGGCAGCCGCAACCGAACGAGAGAGGGAGGAGCAGAAGGATGAATGCGACGTCGATCCTGACCCGGCCCCGACTGTCGTTCGGGCAGATCGTGAACATGAACATCGGCTTCTTCGGCATTCAGTACAGCTTCGGGCTGCAGCAGAGCAACATGAGCCCGATCTACCGGTACCTCGGCGCCGACGAGGCAAGCCTTCCGCTGCTCTGGCTCGCCGGTCCGATGACGGGGTTGCTCGTTCAGCCGATCATCGGCGCGATGAGCGACCGCACGCTGAGCGCCCGGGGACGGCGGACGCCGTATTTTCTCGTCGGCGCGATTCTCTGCAGTCTCGCGCTGCTCGCGATGCCGTTCAGCCCCGTGCTCTGGATGGCCGCGGGGCTCCTCTGGATCCTCGACGCGGGAAACAACGTGACGATGGAGCCCTACCGGGCCTTCGTCAGCGACAAGCTCGATGACAGCCAGCACTCGGCGGGTTTTCTCACCCAGAGCGCCTTCACCGGCCTCGGACAGACCCTGTCGTACCTGACGCCATCGATCCTCGTCTTCGTCGGCATGAATCGCGATCACGTCAACGGTCGTGGCATCCCGTACATCACGGTCTGGGCATTCCTGATCGGATCCGTCCTCTCGATCACGTCGATCCTCTGGACGGTGCGAACGACGAAGGAAATTCCGCTCACCGCCGACGAGCGCGCGCGGATCGAGCAGCTGCCGCGAGGAATCGCCTCGACGTTCATGGAGATCTTCGGTGCCATGCGCGAAATGCCGACGACGATGAAGCAGCTCGCCGTCATGAAGCTGTTCCAGTGGTACGCCATGTTCTGCTACTGGCAGTACATCGTACTGGCCATCGCCGCCACGCTCTACAAGACGCATGACGCCTCGACGCCGGCCTTTCGCGAGGCCTCGCTGGTGAACGGGCAGATCGGCAGCTTCTACAACTTCGTCGCCTTCGTCGCCGCGTTCGCGATGGTGCCGCTGGTGCGGCGGATCGGGCCACGCTGGATGCACGCGGTCTGCCTGACTCTTGCCGGCTTGGCGATGCTCTGGATTCCGGCGATCACGAATCGTGCGCTGCTCTTCGTCCCGATGATCGGGGTCGGCCTGGCGTGGGCGAGCATCATGGCGAATCCGTACGTGATGCTCGCCGGTTGCATTCCACGCGAGCGCGTCGGCGTGTACATGGGGATCTTCAACATGTTCATCGTGATCCCGATGATGATCCAGATTTTCACGCTGCCATTGATCTATCGTTCGCTGCTCGGCGGTCATCCCGAGAACGTCATCCGCCTCGCCGGGGGCCTGCTGATCTGCGCGGCCGCGTCGGTACTTTTCGTGCGCGTCGCCGGTCGCCCGAACCCCCGGCTGTCGGCGATCCAGCCAGTGCCCGTTTCAGCCTAACAGCAAGAGGAGCGAAGCATGTCGGAGCGATTCGCGGTCACAGAACGGAAGTCGAGGGCGGCATTCGCCTGCCTCGCGACGCTGGCGATTGTCACTGCCTGCAAGGTTCCGCCATACGCCGGGAAAGCAGTTACCGCGCTCCCCGCGACCCAGCAGGCCGCCGACGCACTCTACGACCCGTCGCGTGACCTTGGAACACTGTTCCACGATGTGCAGATGGCCGCGGTCTATCCCGATTCGAAGACGTTCGTCGATGCGCGACCGCTGGCCGCGCCCGCCGAGATCGCCGCGCGGTACGCGGCCGCCCGCGGCACCCCGGGGTTCGACCTCGGGCAGTTCGTTCACCAGAACTTCGAGGCCCCGAAGCTGGCCGGTGCCGAGTTCACGACCGACACGAGCCGGACGATGGAAGAGCACATCCGCGAGCTGTGGCCGGTGCTCACCCGGCATGCCGACGCGCCCGACTCGCGCTCGTCGCTGATCCCCCTGCCTAACGCGTACGTCGTGCCCGGCGGGCGCTTCCGCGAGGTCTACTACTGGGACTCGTACTTCACGATGCTTGGGCTCGTCGAGAGTGGAAAGACGGATCTCGTGCGCAGCATGCTCGACAACTTCGGTCACCTGGTCACGACGATCGGACACATCCCGAACGGAAATCGCACTTACTACCTGGGTCGAAGCCAGCCGCCCTATTTCGCGGCGATGGTGAATCTCTACGCCGGCGCGACCGACACGTCCCAGGCGCTCAAGTACCTCGCCGCGCTCGAAGCGGAGCACGCGTTCTGGATGGACGGCGCGGAGCGCATCAAGGCGGGTGAGGCGTACCGGCGCGTCGTGCGGCTGCCTGACGGCTCGCTGCTCAACCGCTACTGGGACGACAGGCCCTATCCCCGTCCCGAGGCGTACAAGGAGGATTACCGGACCGCGCAGACGCTGCCCGCCGAGAAGCGTGAGGCGATGTACCGGAACCTGCGCGCATCGGCGGAAAGTGGATGGGATTTCTCGGTGCGCTGGATGCGCGATTCAACCGATCTGCGATCGCTCGAGACGATCGACATCGCTCCTGTCGACCTCAACTCGCTGCTCTACAACCAGGAGCGGACGATCGCGGCGCTCCGGGCCTTCCGCGGCCGCGACGGCGACGCCGCGGTGGCGACCCGCTACCTGAAGGCGGCCGACGAGCGGCGTCGCGCGCTGCTGGCCGCGACGTACGATCCGGCGGCCGGGTTCTTCTTCGACGTTCGCTGGAGGACCGGCGCCCGGGTGACCGACCGGCCGTCGCTCGCCGCGGCGGAGCCGCTCTATTTCGGCATCGCGACGCCGGAGCAGGGGAGGGCGACCGCGGCGCGGCTCGAACGCGATTTCCTCAAGCCCGGGGGATTCGTGACGACGCTCGTCGCCAGCGGGCAGCAGTGGGACGCGCCTAACGGCTGGCCGCCGCTCGAATGGCTGGCGATCCAGGGCGTCAGGCGCTACGGCCGATCTGACCTCGCCGATCTGGCTCGCGGCCGCTGGCTCGCGCTCAACCGGCGCGTCTACCAGCAGACCGGCAAGATGACGGAGAAATACGACGTCATGGACCTGCAGCGCCAGGCGGGTGGCGGCGAGTACCCGAACCAGGACGGGTTCGGGTGGTCGAACGGCGTTGCCCTGGCGCTCTCGGCGCAGGCGCGGACGCCCTGATCGTTCGCTGCCTAACGGCGCGCCGGCGGGTCAGCGGCGGCATAGCCGTCGGTCGCCAGCCGGTGCCCCGACATTTCGTACCCGATCGCCGGCATGTCCTGCACCCCCGTCGCGTCGATCCAGGTGTTGTAGAACTGGAAGAGCGCGCAGACGGTGATCGCGTCGTAGATCGCCTCATCCGACCAGCCGGCCGCCTTCACGCGATCGACGTCGTCCTGCTTGATCGACAGTGAGTCGGCGACCGTCTTCCGGATGAAGGAGTAGAGCGCGCGATCCTTTTCCGAGACGGGCGCGGTGTCGACGTCCGCCAGCACGGCCTGCACGAGGGCCCGGTCTCCCAGCAGCTCCGCCGCGACCGCGGCGTGAGATCCGATTCAGAAGAGACACTGGTTGAGCTTGGAGGTGAGCGCCGCGATGAGCTCGCGTTGCCCGGGCGCGAGCGGCGATGGCCCGCGCATGACGTGCTGAGTGAAGCGGGCAAGATGATCGGTGCGCTCCGGCTTGAACGCGAAGAGATGCATGATCTGCGGCACCGGCATTCCGGCGGCACGCATCTGCTTGATCGCGATGCCCCGCGGACACGCGGAGTTGTGTTCCTCGACGTCCTTGAGGTACATCGGATCCATCGCGGTCTCCCTTGCCCGATTGCCAGGAAAAAGTCACGAATTGCGCTGCAAAAAACATGGTGCCGTCGGCGCGAGCTACCTGCGCGGCCGCGGCGGTTTAGGGTCCCAGACCGCGACACCGACCCGCGAATCGGCGGTGCCGTAATAGAGGAGCCAGCGGCCGTTGAACGGCACCAACCCCTCGCAGAACGTCGTGCCCTCCTTGTACTGCCCGGTCTTCTCGTACGCTTCGGTGGGCCTGATGAACGGCTCGGGCAACCGGTCGAGAAGCTTCCGCGGATCATTGACGTCGAAGAGTGCCTGCCCTCCGGTGTACACCCGCTCGGGCAGCTGGGGATCGCCGTACATCCGGCTGTTGCCGGCGTTGTAGATGACGACGATGCCACGGTCGGTCAGGATCGCAGGGGGTCCGGCTTCGACGAGCCAGGAGTCGAAGTACCCCGGGCGGGGTGAGAGCACCTTGAGGAGCTTTCCGTTCGCGTCCTCCAATGGCGTCCAGTCGATCAAATTCTCCGAAGTCGCGATCAGGATGTCGGGGACGCTGAAGTACATCCAGTATTTGCCCTTCACCTTCGTCGCCACCAGCCGATTGCCAACGACCCGGGTGAGAATCGCCCCCGACTTGTGATCGAAGTTCCGGTACTTGCCTGCCGTATCGAATTTCGCCAGCGCCGGGCCGTGCTTCTTCCACGTCAGGAGATCGCGCGACGTCGCGACCGCCAGCCGCGGGACGTCGTGGTTCCATTGCGTGTAGGTGAGCACGTACATCCCGTCCTCGCGCTCGACGATGCGCGGATCCTCGACGCCACCGGGCCATTCCCACTTGGCCTGCACATCCTTGTCGGGATACAGCACCGGAGCCGGCCGCCGCGTGAACCGCAGCCCATCAGCGCTCTCGGCGAGACCGAGTCGCGACGTATGATGGCCGATCCCGACCGTGCCGGATGCATCCTCGGCGCGATAGAGCACGAAGACGCGGCCATTCCTGACCACCGCCGCCGGGTTGAAGGTCGCGTATTCCTCCCAGTGCACGGTACTGTCGTTCATCGGGGAGAAGAACGTCGACGCCGCGTTAGGCGCGATGACCGGGTTCACCTCGAGCGGCTTCGAGAAGGGCCCGAACATCCACGAACGGTCCTGTGCGAGCGCCGAGCGGGCGTCGACCGCGTTGGCCAGGGTCGCGACGAGACACGCAATCGCCACGGGCTGCGCTTTCCCGAAATGCGACGGGCGACGAATCAGGTTCTCGCCGCGCGGTTTGTGGGTGAGGCTCACTGGTGCGAATCCGCGGTGATCGTGTCGAAGATGCGGACTGTCTTCCAGAATCCACCGCACTGCTCGCGGAATCGGTCATGCACCGGGTGAAGCTGGTAAGCGTCCTGCGCGCGCTGATCAGCAAAAACGAGGACGAGGCCGCGCGAATATCCGCGCTCGATGACGGGACGGTCAGTCGGCGCGGGAACACCGATGTACCCATGCTCGACGCCCTCGAGCCCGCGCAGCGAGCGCACGCCAGCGTCAAAACGCTTGTGCTCATCGGGCGTAAGGTCGTCGCGAAGCCAGAAATAGACCGCGTGAATGAACATCGCGTCCGTTGGAAGAAGATCGCTGCCTAACGCGGCCGAGCCGCCGCGCGGTCCTCAATACTCGCTCTCCCGTCGCGGCGCCGCCAGCCTCGAGAGCGGTCTCGTGGTGAGCCGAGCGCTACGCCGGGCCGCGCAGGCGGGCGGCCTTGGTCAGCAGGTAATCGCGCTCGGGGATGCTGGCCGTACCCTCCGCCGCCGCGCTGAAGTGCGCAATCGCACGTGGGGAATCGCCCGCCCGCTCGTAGAGATGCCCGCGGACCGCGTCGAGGCGGTAGTGTCCCCGCACCCGGGGATCGTCGTCGAGCGCTGCCAGGAGCGCGAGTCCAGCGGCAGGACCATGCACCATCGCCGCGGCGATCGCGTGACTCAGCGCAACCATCGGATTGTCGGACATGCGCTCGAGCAGCGCATACAGCGCGAGGATCTGCGCCCAGTCCGTCTGCTCCGTGCTTGCGGCTTCGTCGTGAACGGCCGCGATCGCCGCCTGCAGTTGGTACGGTCCCACCGCTCCCCCCGAAAGCGCGGCCGAGACGAGCGCGATCCCCTCCGCAATGAGCGGCGCGTTCCAACGCGACCGGTCCTGTTCGTCGAGTGGGATCAATTCTCCATTCGGACCGCTGCGGGCGGCGCGGCGCGCGTCGGCAAGCAGCATGAGCGCGAGCAGTCCGGCGACCTCGCCGTCGCCAGGAAGGAGTGCGTGCACCGCGCGGGTCAGCCTGATGGCCTCGTTGGACAGGTCCGTCCGCTGCAGCGAAGCCCCCGCGCTGCTCGTGTATCCCTCGTTGAAGATGAGATAGAGCACATGCAGTACGGCACGAAGCCGCTCGGCGCGCTCCCCGTCCCCCGGCATGCTGAACGGAATGCCCGAGCTCTTGATGCTCCCCTTGGCGCGGCTGATTCGCTGCGCCATCGTCGCCTCCGGAACGAGAAACGCGTTCGCGATCTCACCCGTGGTCAAGCCACCTACCGCGCGCAGTGTGAGCGCGATCGCCGATGACGGCGAGAGCGCGGGGTGGCAGCACATGAACAGGATCAGCAGCGTGTCGTCCTCCGCGGGATCGCCCTCGCCAACGTTAGGCGAAACGAGCGCTGGCTCCGCATACAGCTCGGTCGCGACGCGCTCCTCACGACGGCGTCTTGCCAGTTCGCTCCGCGCCTGGTCCGTCAAGCGGCGGACCGCGACCTGGTAGAGCCAGCCACGCGGATTGTCGGGGACGCCTCCGGTGGTCCACTGGGTCGCGGCGGCGATCAGCGCCTCCTGTACGGCATCTTCGGCGGCGGCGAAGTCCGCGTGACGCCGCGCCACCGCGCCGAGCACCAGCGGCGCGAGTTCGCGCAGCCGGTGCTCGACGGCGGGCGCTGTGCGGCCGTCTCCCGCCTGTCCCGTCACGCGTCGGTAGTGGGCGCCCTCATCACCTGCCGAACCTCGACCTTGATGACGAGCGGCTTCCCACCGGGGCCGGGTGCCGTTGACACCTTGGCCGCGATCTCGTGCGCACGTTCGGTGCTCTCGACGTCGACGATCCAGAATCCGGCGAGAAATTCCTTCGTTTCCGGAAACGGCCCATCGGTGATCGGCTCGCCGCTCTTTCCCGCCCGCACCAGCCTCGCCTCTCCCGGCGGTGCGAGGCCCTCGGCCGCGACCAACTCGCCCCGGCTGGTCAGCTCGCGATTGAGGTCGTGCATGAACGCGATGTGTGCCTTGAGGTCGGACGGCGCCCACGTCGCGACGCCATAGTCACCGTTCCCGCGCGGCGCGTTCATCATCAACATGTAGCGCATGGCTCTCTCCTTTCGGATTTTCGGGCGCCGCGGTCGGCGCCGTCACGAAGAAGTCGGAGCCGAAGGCACATTCTCTACATCACAAGATAATTTTTTCGTCCCGGTCTCCGTCCAGGCGGGTCGGTCGGCCGGGTAGCCAGGGGCGTCAGAGATCAGGCCGCAGAACATAATGCCGGCCGGTGACCGGGGCGTATAGAAGCGGCAAGAACTGCCCGCCGCCCGGCGGTCCGAGAGCCGACTCCGCTCGCGGCTCTGGCGCACTGGGGCTATATCATCCGCGCACCCTCGAACCCCGACAGCTCGTGACCTTCGTTCGTCTCACCTTGTTCGGCGTCGTTCTCGCGCTCGCGCCGTCCCTCGCCAAGGCGCAGGGCCCGGCCGCGGGCGCCATCGCTGGCCGGGTCGTGGCAGCGGCTGACAGCGGTGCGATCACCCCCGTTCCCGCGGCCGTCGCTTCGGTTCTCGGGAGCGCGTTCGAGTCGATCACTGATACCGATGGACGCTTCGTCCTCTCCGGGTTGGTCGCCGGCCCCCAGACGGTGAGAGTTCGCATCCCGGGGTACCGCACAGTCGAGCGCCAGGTCGTCGTCGCAGCCGGAGACACGGTCAGCATCGAGATCCGCCTCGAGCCCGACGCCCAGCGGCTGGCCCCGGTACTCACCGTCGCCAGGTCTCCGGACGCCGAGATCTTCGCCACCAGGCCTAACGTTTCGACGATCACGCTCGGCGCCGCGGCGATGGCGGGGGTACCGAGCGCCGGGGAGCCGGACGTCATTCGCGTCGCCCAGCTGCTCCCGGGAGTCGTCGCGCGCAACGACTACAACACCGGCCTCAATGTCCACGGTGGCGAGGCGGACCAGAATCTCATCCTCCTCGATGGCTACCCGCTCTACAACCCATTCCACCTTGGCGGTTTGTTCAGCACGTTCATGGATGCGACCGTGGGTGGAATCGAGCTGATGATGGGAGCATTCCCGGCACGCTACGGTGGGCGCCTCTCCAGCGTCCTCGACGTCCAGTCAGCCGAGGAGACGCGGCCGGGCGTGCATGTCTCGGCCGACATCTCGGCCCTCGGCACGACAGGGCGCGCGGCCGGCGCGTTCGACCGCGGTCGCGGCAGCTGGAGCATCGCGGGCCGGCGCACCTACGCGGACGCGCTTGCCTCGGTCTTCACCAGCAACATCTTCCCATACCACTTCCGGGACCTGCACGCCCACGCCAGCTACACGCTGCCCGGCAACACGCGCCTAACGGTCACCGCCTACGAGGGGAAGGACGTCCTCGATGCGAACCTGGCGGAGTTCGCGAGCGACTCGGGGTCGAAGGCCGGGTCGGGCGAATGGGCCTTCGACTGGGGAAACCGGCTCCTCGGCGCGTCGATCGCCAGGGATCTCGGTCCCGATGTGCGCCTGCCGCTGGTCGGGTTGCGGCTTGGAGAGCGCACCACGGTCGAGCAGCGCGTCTCGCTGTCCAGCTTCTCGACGCTGCTCGACCTCGGCGATGGCGCCTTCAGCCAGCGCAGCAGGATCAGCGACGTCACGCTCAGCGGATCGGTGGTTGCGCGCGGCACGTCGCACGACCGCTCGATTGGCTACGAGCTGGCGACGCAGCGCGTTCGCTACGCGTCGGGCTCGACCCAGACCGGAACTACCGACTACGATCTGCGGCAGCGGCCCGCATCGGCGGCACTTTGGATCGACGACCTCTGGCGCGTGTCGCCAAAATGGATCGTCCAGGGGGGACTCCGTGGCGAGGCGCTGCGCGCACGCCGCTGGATGGCGCTCTCGCCCCGATTGTCGGTGAAGTACTTCCTGAAACCCGATCTCGCGCTGACGGCGGCGACCGCGCGCGTCACCCAGTCGCAGCATTCGCTCGCCGGTGACGGCCCGCTTCGCTACTTCGAGGTGTGGATTGCGAGCGATTCGATCATACCCGTCGCGACCGCGTGGCACTGGATTGCCGGAGCGGAGAAGCGGCTCGGGAACACGGGCACCGTTCGCGCCGAGGGGTTCTACAAGCGTTATGAACGGGTGCTCGACGTCAACAAGTCGGAGGATCCGCAGCTGCACGGCGACGAGTTCTTGCCCATCCGCGGCAGCTCGTACGGCGTGGACGTTCTCGCGCGGTTGCAGCCGGTGACCGGGCCGGGTGGATGGCTCGCCTACACCTACGGCGTGAGCGCGCGGTGGGACGACAGCACACGCTGGTCGCCGGGTCACGATCGCCGGCATAACCTGAACGTCGTGACGACCTGGCGCTTCACGAAGTATCGTCTGGGCGCGCGGCTCGGCTACGCAACGGGGACGCCGTACAACGCGATCGTCGGCGAGATCGCCCGTCGCACGTACGACCCATCCACCGACAACTGGGGAACGGGGAACCCAAACCGGAATGTCGAGTCGCTGAGCGGCGCGCGCAACGGCGCGCGCTTTCCCGCCAGCAAGCGCCTCGACGTCAACGCGTCCCGGGAGTTCAGGATTCGCGGCGCACGCGTCGCCCCCTACGTGAGCGTGTTGAACACCTTCAATTCGAAGAACGTATTCGTCTACCTCTACCGCTACTCGCGCAATCCGCCAACCCGCCGTGCGTACTCCCAGTTCCCGATTCTTCCGAGTGTGGGGGTGCACGTTGAGTTCTAGGCGAGCGCTCGCGTTCTGCAGCCTCCTCGCGACGCTTGCCGCCTGCGAGATCGAGGAAGTCGCGATTCCTCAGACGAAAGGGCCCGTCGCACTGCACGCCGTCCTCAGCGCGACCGCGCCCACGCAGGTGCTGCTCCTCGAACGCACGAGAACCGGAGCGGTCGACATCGTCGCGCCTCCCTTCGAGCTGCAGGACCCGTTCGGTGGCGGGGAAGGAATCGCCGAGGCCTACGCGTCGGTCACGCTGACGACGCCTAACGGTACGACGCTGGTCGCGCGCGAGGATCTCAGCCCCGGCGGTGCCGGCACGGGGGTCTATCGGTTCTCGCTCCCCGGACAGTCGCTCGAGCGAAACGCACGGTACCAGTTGTCGGTCACGACGACAAAGGGTGAACGACTCACCGCGGAAACAACCGTTCCGGGCGGCGCCGCCGCGGATGTCGCGGAGGCGCGGGAATTCAATCGCGCCACCGATTCGCTTCTCGTTGAATGGCCCACGGCGCCGGGTGCGCGGAGCTACCTGGTCCGGATCGAAAGTCCGTTCGGTCCGCGGGTGTTCTTCACCCGAGGGGCGAGCGTTCGCCTGAGCGGCGAATTGCGAAATCCGGACGTGAGCACACTGCCCCACGTATTCTTCCCAGGTTTTCCGCAGGCGATTACCGTCTCTGCTGTCGACTCGAACTTTTACGACTGGTTCCGGACCCACAACGACGAAGTCTCGGGGACGGGGCTGATCAATCGCGTGCAGGGAGGACTTGGCGTTTTCGGGTCGCTGGTGCGATTGAAGTTCCAGAATCTCGCGGTGGTCGCGCCGCAGCCCGAGCGTGAGGCAGGGGTGTTCCTGAGGGTGTCCGGACCCGACGAAGCGTTGCCGGCTCCGTACTCGAAGCTCGAGCTCTACATCGAGTCGCGTGCCGCGCGAAGCGACCAGGCCGACGCAGTGAGCGGGCGCTACTCCCGCATCATGCGGTTAGGCGACGTCGGCTGCCCGGTCTGCGGCTTGCTCGGCTCCGTGAAGAACGGTCACGTCGAGCTGATGCTGCTCAAGGATTGGTTCGCGAGCGACACAACCGAAATCCTCAGCGGCGACTTTCGCGGTGACACGATCGTTGGACGGTATCGGGGCCGCGCGGGCATCGCGCGCTTCCTCCGGCAACGGTAGCGAAGCCAGGCAGCGCGATCACGCGCGGGCCGCCGGTCCCGAGGCGAGCAGCGCGTCCGGCGATCGAACGGTGCGGCCCTCCTCGTACCGCTATTTCGGATCCGACGAGATCGCGAGCCTGAAGCCATCCGGGTCGCGCAGCCGGAAAACGCGCGCACCCCACGGCATGTCCGCTGGCTCCGTGTCGAGCACACCCCCGTGCGCCCTGATCCGTTTCGCGATGTCGTCGATGTTCGCCGACGTCATGATCTGCAGCGAGACTCCCTCCCCCTTTGCCCGCTCCCATCCCTTCGCGCCATCGTCAGCGTTGAGGAGGATCCGGACATCTCCCGCCTTGACCGACGCCGCCATCAGCTTTCCCTCACGCTCGTGTCGCTGGTCGAGGGTGAATCCAAGCACGTCACGGTACCATGCGAGGCTCTTCTCGACATCCTTGACCGTCAGCGACGCCCAGAGTGAGCGGGCGCGGAAAGATTCTGGCTGGCTGCGGCGTGAACCAGTGCCGCCATCGGGATTCGAAATCATGTCGCTTCTCGCGTGTGAGGTGGAACAAGTATGAAGCATGCTGCGCGAAGGAGCGAGAGGCGGGGTTGCGACATCGATGCTGCATGAAGCAGTGAGTGGCGGCGTGGCGACATCGATGCTGCGCGAAGCAGCGAGCGGCGGGGTGGCGAAAATTCCGCTGCTCGAAACCGCCCTGCCACGCGGCAACCAGCCGCGCCTTTGCGGTTCCGCGGTGGCAGGTCAGCTTCGTTTATCGGCTCCCGAGCTGCTTCGCCACCCCGCCTCTCGCTGTTTCGTGAAGCGCCAACCGTGCCTCATCGCAGGGTCGTTTCGAGACACCAGATGTTTCGAACCACCTCCGCTCGCTGTTTCGAAACACCTATAGTCGACGTTTCGAAACACCGACGGTCGATGCTTCGCAATTCCGCCCGTCACTGAACTCTGCCCCCGTCGCCGAGCGGTGGCAAGGGACGCCGCGCGGCGACCTCCCGACACGGCACTTGCGGGAATTCCGTTGCAGACATATACTGAACCACATGGTTCAGTATTCCTCCGGCCTCGATACCGCGTTCGCGGCAGTCGCCGATCCGACTCGGCGCGGAATTCTCGAGCGCCTCGGGCGTCGCGAGCAGTCAGTCACCGAGCTCGCCGCGGCATTCGACATGACCCTCACCGGCATGAAGAAGCACGTCAAGCTGCTCGAGGACGTGGGGCTCGTGCGAACCGAGAAGGTCGGGCGCGTGCGCACCTGCCGGATCGGACCCCGTCGCCTGGCCAGGGAAGCCGCATGGATCGCGAAGTATCAGGAGATGCTGGAAGCCCGCTTTGACCGTCTCGAGGATTTCCTCGAGCACACCAAGGGAGACCGATGATGACCGCCACGATGCCACGTTCCACCATCACGACGCCGACCGACCGGGAGATCCGCGTCGAACGCGTCTTCAACGCGAGCCGCGACCGCGTCTGGCGTGCCTACACCGATCCCGCACAGGTCGCGCAGTGGTGGGGGCGCGGCAACAAGCTGGTGATCGAGAAGCTGGAGCTGGTCCGCGGGGGTCATTGGCGCTACGTCGAGCACTCGCCCGATGGCGAAGACGGGTTCGAGGGTCGCTACCGCGAGGTGACGCCGCCGGAGCGGATCGTGCGCAGCTTCGAGTGGGACGGGATGCCGGGGCACGTCATCATCGAGACGACGACATTCGAAGCGCTTGGCAGTGATCGAACGAAGGTCGTCAGCGTGTTGCTCTTCCACACTCCCGAGGAGCAGAACGGATTCCTGCACTCCGGGATGGAGGGCGGCATGAACGAGAGCTTCGCCGCGCTCGACCGCCTGCTCGGCGCAAAGGCCTAACGTTAGAACGATCTGCTAGGGTCGCCGCTTCCGCGTTGCCTTCCCGGCGGCGCGGGGCGGCGACGCCTTGGCGGCGGATTTCCTTGTCGCGCCCTTTCGTGCAGCGCCTTTCGCCGCTGAGCGCGGCTTCGCACCGGCGCGGCCCGCCTCGTAGCTGGTGATGAACGAATCGACCGACCGAGCCGCGATGATCTCGCCGATCGCATCCAGCGGCAGGTCCTCCAGCCGCTGGAACCGCAGGCATGACTTGCCCATGTCGAGTCGCTTGCCAATCCGCTCGAACGCCGACTCGAGCAACTTCACCTGATCGGGATTCTGGTAGACGTCCATCAGGTAGAGCGCATAGTGATTTTTCTGCGCGGCGAGGGCGGCGAAGCAGAGGGGTTGCCCGTTGTAGGTCTCGGGATAGCGCTCGAGGGGAATGGTGTAGGTGAGCATCCCGTACCCGGGTGCCTCGCGATAGCCCGCGGGAAGATTCTTCCGAATCACGTCGCGCACCGCGCTTATCACCCGGCGGCGTTCCGGCGGAAGCTGCTCGAGATATTCCCCGGCCGTTCTTGCCACGATGGACGCCATAGCCATCCCATGGTGAGGGTCGAAACCTCGCCCTTCGGCCGCGGATCAGCAGCACGCCGTCGCGGGGAGCCAACGCGCACAATGTGCAGGAAATCCGGCCCGTCGGCCAGACCGGAAATTCTCGCGGTATCGAACGTGCGACCCCCTCGAGCGGCTCTCTTCACACGACAACGGCTCGCAACGGCTGACAACGGCTCATGGCTACTACAATCGCGTTCGTGATCGGCGCTCTTCTGGTCGGTGCGCTTGGTCTGATGGGTCTTCTCGACGCTGTTCGCGGGACCCCAGTCATCAAGATCCTCCCCTTCGGTGGCCAGCTGCCCGCCGTCGATGACCCTGCATTCCGCACCAATATGGAGCTCGTCAGTCGCACTTCGATGTGTGATGGCAACCAGGCCGAGATGTTCTGGAACGGTGACCAGACCTATCCACGGCTCTGGGCCGACCTCCGCGCCGCGAAGACGACCGTCACTCTCCAGCTCTACTACTGCGAGCCCGGTCGCATGGCCGACGAACTGAGTGCGATTCTCCTCGAGCGCGCGCACGCCGGCGTCCGTGTGCTCTTCCTCTACGATTCGTTCGGTACGTCGTTCAAGAAGAAGTACGTCGAAGCCCTCTGCGCCGGGGGCGTCCGGGCGCAGCCATTCCGCCCGGTCGCCCTCAGCGCACTGAACAAGCTGCTGCATCGCGCGCACATCCGGGTGGTCTGCGTCGACGGAACGATTGGTTGGACCGGCGGCTTCGGAATCGCCGACAAGTGGTTCGGCAACGGCCGCACGAAGGACCAGTGGCGCGATTCCAACGTCCGCTTCACCGGGCCGGCCGTGAACCAGCTTCAGGCTGCGTTCACCGCCTGCTGGGCCGAATCGACCGGTGACCTGTTGATTCCCCCGGTGCAGCTGCCAGCCGAACCGGGCGCGCCTAACGGCAATCGCGGCCGGTCGATGGTCGCCGGGCTGCTGCACGCCTCCCCGTCGATCGGAAGCACCGAGGCCGAGCGTTTCTTCGCCTACTCGATCGCCAGCGCGCGAAAGACCCTCTATATCGCCAACTCGTATTTCGTGCCGGATCGCGATATTCGCGCGATGATCACCGACGCCGCTCGTCGCGGTGTCGACACACGCATCCTCACGGTGAGCGCCGAGTCTGATGTGAAGAGCACATGGTACGCCGGACGCGCCCGCTACGAAGAGCTGCTCAGCGCCGGCGTTCGCATCTACGAGTATCAGCCGGCGATGATGCATGCCAAGACGCTGACCGTTGATGGGCACTGGGCCGCCCTCGGGAGCATGAACGCCGACAATCGCTCGCTGTCGCTCAATGAAGAGACGGTGCTGATGATGCTCGACCGCGACGCCGCGCAAACGCTCGAGCGTCAGTTCCTCGACGATCTCGAGTACGCGGAAGAGATCAATCTCGACGAGTTCCGGACGCGCGGCACCATCGACCGCATCAAGGAGAAAGCCTGCTACTCGGTCTGGCGGATCCTCTGACGCTGGCGCACTACCGCCGCGGCTTGAGTTCGATCACCGCCGCCCGCCACTCCGCGTCGAGCGAGACGCGGAGGCCGGTCGCCGCGAGCTCCGCGCCCGTCACAGTGCGCAGCGGCGCGCCGTCAAGCGAGACGTCGTAGCTGGTGCCGGAGTCGAGTCCGCGCAGGCGGAACGCTTCCGTCGCCGCGCCGCCCTCCAACCGATAGGCGAGCAGCACGCTTCGTCCGTCCGCCGGTCCGACGTATTGCAGCGCCATCCAGCCCGTCGGCTTGTTATGGTCTGGCGATGGCGTGAGGTGATAGACATCGGCACCCGCGATCGTCTCGCGGATCCGCTTGTACAACGTCACGTTCGCGACCGCCCGGTCACGAATGGCGCCGCTCCAATCGTTGACGCGGCTCGAGATGCCGAACTGCCCGGTCATCGGCACGCGGAACATGAAGTCCCACCACCCGGGCGGAGCGTTAGGGTCGACCTCACCCGAGTCCTTGTCACCGACCATCCAGTGGTTGCAGAGCTCGGGAGAGAACTGCAGCGTGCATCCATATCCGAGCTGGATCGACTGCACGGCATTCACGACATCGGACACCCAGGTCGTATGGGTGTGGGCGATGATGCCGGTGTCGAAGCGAAGGCTCCCGCTCGAACAGTTCTCGACGACGAGTCCCGGGTGCGCCGCCCGCAGCTCGTCGAGCCACCGGTAATAGGCGGTCACGTGGTCGTGCAGCCGGGCACCGGTGCGATCGGGGCGCGCCGCGTCAAAACGGTCGCCGGCGTCGATGTTGTAGTCGATCTTGATCCACTCGAGCTTGTAGGCGGTGATGAGCCGCTCGACGGTCGCCGTCGCCCACTGCCTGACGGCAGGCTTCGCGAAATCGAGCTGGCAACGTCGATCGTTGATGACGGGGTTGCCCCCGTACGACAGGCACCACTCGGGATGGCTGCGGAAGAGCTGTGAGCCCGTCCCGACATTCTCGATCTCGACCCAGAGCCCGAACTTCATCCCGCGGGCGCGCACGTGGTCAGCGAGCTCCTCGAGCCCGCGCGGGAACTTGCGCTTGCTCACCTGGTAGTCGCCCAGCTCCATCACCCAGTCCTTGTCGACGTACCACCCCGAGTCTATGACATACGCCTCGGCGCCGATCGTCGCGGCAACGTCGGCGGCCTGCTTAGCACGATCGACGTCGACGTCCTGCCCGAATGGGTACCAGGTGTTGAAGTGCACGAGCAGCGGCCGATTGACCGTCGCGCGAGGCGACACGTATTCGCGTTGGTAGCGGTGCATCTGGTTTGCCGCGTCGTCGAGATCGCCTGCCGACGCGGTAACGGCGAGCCGCGGTGATGTAAACGACGCGCCGGCGGCGAGGCGAAGAGGCGCACCCCCGTCGTGACGGATCCCCAACTGCACCGCGACGGGCCGGTTGACAAACCTGACGTCGTTCTCGCCGGCCCCTCGCTCCACCTGCATCCCCCAGTTCCCCGACCACGCCAGCTCGGCGAGGTACTCGACCCCCGCGCGCTCGTTGCGGAGCGAGCTCCATGGCACGTAGCCCTTCGACGAGCGTCCCTTCACCTGGTCGAATCGCCGGACGCCCACACCGAGCGATTCGCTGGCAAGCTGCCGCTCCTGTCCCCACTCGCCATACAGATACCGCAGGGTGTATTCGCCGGCCGGGAGAAGCCAGGTGGGGGTGACATCGACGGAGATCGCCGCGCGCCCGCGATTGGTCATCGTGAGATCGCGCGTGATGACCCCGGTCGCACCCCAGGCGCGATAGCGCGCCTCGATCTCGACCGGCACGGTCGAATGACGCAGCGTTAGGCGAAGCTCGTCCACCCCTGGACTGACCGTGACGACCCGCTGCGATACCAGCCGGAGCGACGCCGTGTCGATTCGCTCGCCGCCGATCGTTCCCGCGAATTCAAGCGGCGGAATGCGGGGATAGGTCGGTACGACTCTGGTAAGCGGGCCTTCCTGCGCGGCGGGCCCGAAGTAGTCGAGAGCGACGCGACCGCCCTTCGTTGCGATCCGGTAGAGCACCGGGCCGGACTGCAACGTCCAGGTCTGCTGCGCCGAGTCGTGGCCGACCCGCTGGGCCAGCGCTCGGTTCGCGGCGAAATGCGCTACGCAGAGCAGGACGACCGATCGGGCACCGTGGATCGCGTGCTGGCGTCGCAGCATTCAGACCACCTCGTACCAGGGTACGTGACACGTCGCATCCGGTTCTCCCCGAGCTCGAAGGTGGAGCGCCGCGCGATGCGTGTCCAGCCGAGCGGCGCGGCACCCCTTATGCGCTTTCGATGCATTCCCTCACCCAAGGACCACGACATGGCGAAGGACAAAGCGACATCCGGCGGTGCCGGCAAAGCTGCTGAACCGAAGAACGGCATGCCCGGTGGAAGTGGCGGAAAGGGGCAAACGGGAACGGACGCGCACAAGACGAAATCGAAATCAGCGGACAACGACAAGTACGGTTCGACCGGCGCGAAGGGCTCGGGAGGAACCGGATCTTCGCAGGGTTCGGGCGGCGGAAGCGGCGGCACGCGCGGCTAGACGGCTGCTCGCTCCGTGCCCAAGCCGTCAGGCATGCGGATCCTCGAATTCAAGGACCCGCATGCCTGACGCTCGCATGGCGGCTGCGGTTCAGTCGGTACGTTGTCCGCTGCGTCCCTTGGCGAGATACGGGAGCACGAACAGGTACAGCCCCGTGAACAGGAGAAGCGCGAGCGGGAGCAGCGGGGAATAGGTCACCCAGGCGGGGGGCGTGCCGCGCGCCCTCGCGACGAAGTTGGCAATGACCGTGAGCGTGAAGACGATCGACAGCCAGCGGTGGACCTGCCGAACCCACTTGTTCCAGTTCAACGGTACCTGCCGTAAAAAGGCGACGCAGGTTTCAACGCGACACGCGATGCGCTTCCGTCGTCCAGCAGGAGCGACGTCGCTCAGCGTCAGGCGTCAGCCGAGCGACGCCATGTCGATCACGAATCGATAGCGCACGTCACTCTTCAGCATCCGCTCGTACGCATCGTTGATGTCGGCAATGTCGATGATCTCGATGTCCGAGCTGATGCCGTTGGCTGCGCAATAGTCGAGCATCTCCTGCGTCTCGGGAAGACCGCCAATGCCGGATCCCGCCAGGCTCTTGCGGCCACCCAGCAAACCGAACACCGCCACCTCGGCCGGCGTCGGCGGCGCACCGACGCAGATCATCACACCGTCGGTCGCAAGCAGGCGGAGGTACAGGTTGTAATCGTGCTTCGCCGAAACGGTGTCGATGATGAAGTCGAAGTATCCGGCAAGCTCCTTGACCTGCGAGCGATCGCTCGTCAGGGCGAACTTGTGGGCGCCGAGGCGCCGCGCGTCGGCCTCCTTGGCGGGCGAGGTGCTGAGCATCGTCACCTCCGCGCCAAAGGCAGCGGCAAACTTGAGCGCCATGTGGCCAAGTCCACCCAGGCCAACGACGCCGAGCTTGTGACCCTTGCCGACCTTCCAGTGACGCAGCGGCGAGTAGGTGGTGATGCCGGCGCAGAGCAGCGGCGCGACTTGCGCGAGCGGCAGCTTGTCCGACACGCGCACCACGAAATCCTGGTCGACGACGATCTGTTTCGAGTAGCCGCCCTGAGTGACATCACCGGTGATCCGGTCCCGGCCGCTGTAGGTCTGAACATTTCCGGCCGTGCAGTACTGCTCGAGGCCTTTCTTGCAGTTGGTGCACTCACGACACGAATCGACGAGGCAGCCCACGCCGACGAGGTCTCCGCGGTTGAATTTCGTGACCTCGTCACCCACCGCCGTGACGCGGCCAACCATCTCGTGGCCGGGCACAACCGGATAGATCGTCTGCTTCCACTCGTTGCGCGCCATGTGCAGGTCGGAGTGGCAGACGCCGCAGAACAGGATGTCGAACTGCACGTCGCGGGGCCGCAATGCGCGCCGCTCGATCTGAAAGGGGGCGAGCAGCGAGTCTGGAGACTGCGCCGCATACGCGCGCGTCGCTGGCCTGTGCGCCGCGGATGGATCAGCGACTGTCGCCGTCGCCATGCCTGTGTTGTTGGGTGTCATCGTCATTTCTCCGATCGGGTGTGTCGCGCTTCGGCGGTGAACGGCCGGATGCGGCTATTCGTTTCCCGGGTCGAAATACGCCGACAGCGGTACAGCCTCACCGCGGCGCCGCACGATGAAAGTTGTCTCAGCGATCCATCGCTCAGTCATATGAGTCGGTTTGGGGCGGCGCCGATGGCTCGAGTCCAGCTGGAGGGCGGGATCCCTCAGGGCTTTGCTTTCTTCGACGGTTTCGACTCGCGCGAACCGTTGAGGGCGACCGCTTCGCGAACGAGCGCCTTGAAGGCGGTGGCGTCGACTTCCTCGCCTTCGTGAATGTCTATCGCGCGGCGCACGTTTCCGTCGAGACTCGAGTTGAAGAGGTGGGTGGGGTCCTTCAGTGACGCGCCTTTGGCGAAGGTGAGCTTGACGGCCTTCTTGTAGGATTCGCCAGTGCAGATGATGCCGTCGTGCGACCACACCGGAGTGCCCATCCACTTCCACTCCTCGACCACCTCAGGGTCGGCCTGCTTGATGAGCTTGCGCATCCTGCCGAGCGTTTCCCCGCGCCAGTCAGCGAGCTCGCCGATTCTTTTCGAGATGAGCTCCGATGCCGCCTCGCCCTCGCTCGCGCCCGATTTTTTCATGGTCTCACCATGGAAGTCCGAGATTCCGATTGCGCCTGCAAGCTGGCATCGCTGCTCCGATAGTACAAGCTGGCGGTTCATTCAACCATACTGTTGACAATCCGGCGACGCCGTATATATTCAACGATATGGTTGAACATAATCACGCGCGGCTCGATCTCGTCTTCCGCGCACTCGGTGACCAGACCCGGCGCGCCATGCTCGAGCAGCTCGCAAAGCGTGAGCACACCGTCGGCGAGCTTGCGGCGCCACATCGGATGTCGCTTGCGGCGGCCTCGAAGCACATCCAGACACTGGAACGGGCGAGGCTCGTCAAGCGCACCATTCGCGGGCGCATCCACTACTGCCGGATCGACCCACGCCCGCTCGGGCGCGCCGACGACTGGCTCCGGGGCTACGAACGCCTCTGGGATACGCGGATCGAACGGCTCGTCGAGCTGCTCCGCCATCCTGACAACGACCCTTCAGCCGCCGAATGAGAACCGCCATGCCGACCACCGTCCCATCCAGCGATCGCATCGAAAAGCAGGTGACGCTCGACGCTCCGCGCTCGCGTGTCTGGCGCGCGTTGACCGAGGTCGAGCAGTTCAATGCCTGGTTCGGCGTGTCCCTCGCGACACCATTCTCGCCGGGCGCCGAAGTCAGCGGGCAAATCACCATCCGCAACTACGAGCATGTGACGTTGACGATCTGGATCGAGACGATGGAGGCGGAGCGGTTCTTCTCCTTTCGCTGGCATCCCTACGCCATCGAGCCCGGGGTCGACTTTTCGGCCGAGCCGACGACGCTGGTCTCGTTCACCCTCGAGGATGCGGGGGCCGGTACGCGGCTCACCATCGTCGAGTCGGGCTTCGACGCGATCCACGAGTCCCGTCGCGCCAAGGCGTTCACCATGAACTCCAACGGCTGGAACGGCCAGGCAGAGAACATCCGGAAGTACCTCGCCAGCTGACCCCCTCCACCTCCCTAAGGAGCAGACATGTCCCTCTATGGCGCTCGTCAACTGACCGACAGTTTTCGCACCGTGCGCGCGAACACGATCCGCGTCGCCGACGACATTCCGGAAGCGGACTACCAGTACCGCCCGGCCCCCGCGAGCCGCTCGGTGGCTGAAACGCTGGTGCACATCGCGTGGCTCGCGAGCGCCGATCATCTGATGCACGAAGAGAAGCGCCTGACGTCGTTCGACGGATTCGACTTCGCGGCGTTCCTGGTGACGTCGGAGGTCGAGGAGGTGCGCCCGCGCTCGAAGGCGGAGATCATGGAACTGCTGCGCACCGAAGGCGATCGGTGGGCGCGGTGGGTCGAGCAGCTACCGGAGACGTTCCTTGCGGAACCGTTCCGGCTACCCAACGGAAAGACCGTGACGCGCTTCGAGATGCTGCTCGGCACCAAGGAGCACGAGCTGCAGCACCGGGCGCAGCTCACCGTCATCGAGCGGTTGCTCGGGATCGTTCCTCACTTCACGAAGAATCTGCCGGTCTCGCGAGAGAAGGCCGCGTAGCCAGCAGCACAACCGATGATGACGGTGCTCGTGAAATCGATGGCCACGCAGCGGCGGAGCTGTCCAACCCACTTGGCACCAGCCGCTGGCACCTCCCATTGGCGCCAGCGTCGCGACCTATCTTGGCGGGTCTTTGTCGGCTTCAGCGATCGTCAGGTGGCGTGCGGTGCCGGGTCTACCGGCCAGCAATTGCGCAGTGAATTGCTGGCCCGCCGTCAGCCGCTCCAGCTCGGCCGTCGAGGCGGCCAGTTCCTCCTCCATCCGGTTCATCCGGTTGCGGAGCTCCTCGACCTCGGCTTGACTCACACCGCGACGCTCGGTCGCGCGGACAAAGCGCAACGCGAGGTACAGGACGGATCCCCAGAAGGCGACCGCGCTGCCGACCATGAGTACTAACGACGGCTCCATCACAACCTCCACGCAGGTTCAGGCGCGCTTCACTTCGAGGACATACCTGGTGTCAACCAACCGCTTGCCAAGCTGCAAGGCAGAAAGGCACATCTAGATTCTGAGCGAGCATCGAAATCCCCGAGCGGCATAGTAGGACTCGGCGCCGTTATGATACACGAAGACCGTGTCGTACCGGCGGTCGCAGAACAGCGCACCGCCGAGCTTCCGGATCCTGGCAGGTGTCTGCACCCAGCTGGAGGTCGTGGTATCAAACTGACCAAGCTCCTGGAGCCGCCGGTACTCGGTCGCTGTGAATAGTTCCGCACCCATCGCGGCCGCCATGGCGACCGCGCTGCTCGCTGGCTTGTGTTCCCGCCGTGCCTCGAGCGCTTCGTTGTCATAGCAGACGCTTCGGCGTGCTTTGGGGCTCTGCGCTGAACAATCCACGAAGATGATTTCGCCGGTCGCGACATCAACACCAACAACGTCTGGCTCGCCGCCGGATTGCTCCATTTCGTGGAGCGACCAGAGTTTGGCGCTGTTCGATTGGAGCCTTGCCTCTACCGCGGTCCATTCGAGACCAGCATGGCGGTCGACGTGCGCTTCGAAGCGGGCGCTCAGTGTCGCCAGCAGGCGGGCGAGCTGCTTCCCGGTGAGGGTTTTCGCGTTGGGCATCGCTTGGCACCTTTTTGTTCGTCTGCGTGGAGTACGAGGCGTGCTGCCTGACGCCGTCTTGCGGGTGACTCGTACCATCCCCGAGCGCGCGGCAGGAAGCCGCGCATTGGCTGCCGACGAAACGCCAGCGCGGGAGCGCCCGTCTCACGGCAGCCGCTTCAGTGTCACTGCCTGCCCGCGCTTCGCGCCGTAGGTGGCGGCGAAGTCGCCCTGGTTGATCGAGAACGACATCAGCCCTCGCGAGTGCATCACCGCCAGCGGCATGCCGTTAGGCACGTCGCTGAAGGTTGCGCGCCAGGGCAACCGGAGCACCTTCGACGCGACCCGGACCTGCAGCGAATCGCCCACGTGCAGAGCCGCCGAGTCGAGGAATGCCGCCGGAATATTGGTCACGACGTTGCCGTAGGGGTCCTCGATATAGCGCACCGTTCCGCTGACGATGCCGTTGGTGATCCGCGGCGGCACCATCGGGAGCCTGATTGGCACGGCGGGTGGCCCGAGCGAATCGATCGGGGTCCCCCGCGCGAGGTGCGCGGCGACAGGAGAAAACACGTCGCGCCCGTGGAAGGTGAACGACTTCTCGCCCGGCCTGAAGTAGCGCCGCTCACGCAGCTCGACGGCGCGATCGAGGCCCTCGGCGTCGATGACCAGGGTGAAGATGCCGTTGTCGGGGCCGACGAGCAGGTGGCCCCGCTTCGTCAGCACGGCGATCGACTTGCGCTCGCTGCCGACACCTGGATCGACGACCGCGACCGTCACTGTTCCAGCCGGGTAGAAGGGAAGCGTCTGCTCGAGTACTTCGGCCGCGGTCTCGATATCGTACGGCGGGATCTGATGCGTGACGTCGACGACGTGCAGTCGCGGCTCGATGCTCCACATGACGCCCTTGCAGACGGGTACCGCACCGTCCTTCACGCCGAAGTCGGTCACGAAGAGCACCGTCGCGGGCTCGCGCGGTGCGGGAGCCGGCGGCCCGCAGGCAATGGCGGCGCCTAACGCCAGCAGTACGAAGCTACGCGCGGGCCGCATTCGGGGAACCGCTTCCAGACCTGTTCGCGTGCAATGCGCGACCCTCGACGAGCAAGCGTTGGACGCAGCGCCCTGATTCGAGAGCGAACGGCTCACCGCTCCACCGCAAACGCCGCATCGAACGCGACAGTGGACGAGGCGAAGTCCAGCGCCTTGATCTTCGCGCACGCCTCCCGCGCGCCGAATTCCCGCTCCATCCCGATGTCCTCCCACTCGACGGACAGCGGTCCGCTGTACCCGACCCGGTTGAGCGCGCGAACCACCTCTTCGAAGTCGATCCGGCCGCGGCCGATCGAGCGGAAGTCCCAGGCACGATCGCGATGGCCGAACGGCAGGTGCCCGCCGAACACTCCCGAGCGTCGCGGGGTGCTCGACCACCACACGTCCTTCATGTGCGCGTGGAAGATCCGGTCGCCGAAGCGCTCGATGAACGCGATGTAGTCGACGCCCTGATAACCAAAGTGGCTCGGGTCGTAGTTGAAGCCGAACGACGGGTGAGCGTCGATCGCCTCGAGGGCCACCTCGGCCGACGTGACATCGAAGGCGATCTCGGTCGGGTGCACTTCGAGCGCGAAGCGGACCTTCGCCTCCTGAAACGCGTCGAGGATCGGACGCCAGCGATCGGCGAAGTCGCGATACCCGGCATCGATCATCGCGTCGGTCACCGGCGGAAAGCTGTAGAGCAGATGCCAGATCGACGAGCCGGTGAAGCCGTTGACGACCGCGACGCCGAGGCGGGCAGCGGCGCGGGCGGTGTTCTTCATCTCCTCAGCGGCGCGGCGCTGCACGCCATCCGGCCGGCCGTCGCCCCAGATGCGCGGCGGCAGGATGCTGCGATGGCGCTCGTCGATCGGGTCGCACACCGCCTGGCCGACCAGGTGATTCGAGATCGCAAACACCGTCAAGCCGTGGCGCGCGAGCAGCTCGCGTCGCTGCTCGCAGTACCGGTCATCGGCGAGCGCCCGTTCGACGTCGAAGTGGTCCCCCCAGCAGGCCAGCTCGAGGCCGTCGTAGCCCCAGTCTTTCGCCTTCTTCGCGAGCGACTCGAGCGGCAGGTCGGCCCACTGGCCGGTGAACAACGTCACGGGTCGGGTCATGATTGAGAGGTGTGAGAGAGTGCCGGATCGTTCACGCAGTGCCTAACGGCACCCAGTCGGCGCGGCGGCCGCTGGCGATCGCACTGTGAATGAAGCGGACGCCGGCGAGGCCGTCGTCCACGGTCGGAAAATCCAGGTCGAGCGCATCCGGCGTCGTCCCGGCGACGCGCGCGCCGATGGTCCGCATCGCGTTCGCGTAGATGTTGGCGAACGCCTCGAGGAACGCTTCGGGGTGACCCGACGGAAGCCGGGTCGCGTGCCGGGCGGCCGGAGCGAGGAAGGGATGCCCGGGCTTGTAGACCTGCATCGGGCCGTTCGCACGCCTGACGACGAGCGCGTTAGGCTCCTCCTGCTTCCACTCCAGCGACGCCTCGGTGCCGTACACGCGGAGGCTGAGCCGGTTCTCCTCACCGACCGAGATCTGGGAGCAGAACAGCACGCCCTTCGCGCCACCGCGATACCGCACGAGGAGGTTCGCATCGTCGTCGATGCGGCGCCCTTCGACGAAGGTGCTCACGTCGGCGCAGAGCTGCTCGATCTCGAGCCCGGTGACGTAGCGCGCCAGATGCTCGGCGTGCGACCCGATGTCGCCGAGCGCGCCAGCGCCAGCGCGCGCCGGATCGGTGCGCCAGTCGGCTTGCTTCTGACCGGTGGCCTCGATCAATGTCGAAAGCCACCCTTGAGAGTACTCCGCGACTACCTTCCGCACGACGCCCAGCTCCCCGGCATGCACCATCGCGCGCGCCTGCTTCACGAGCGGGTAGCCGCTGTAGTTGTGCGTCAACGCGAACACCACATCGCGGTCGCGTACGAGATCGCAGAGAGCCTCCGCGTCAGCGAGCGTCGTCGTCATCGGCTTGTCGCAGACGACGTGAATTCCCCGTTCGATGAACGCTCGCGCGGCGCGATAGTGGACGTGGTTGGGCGTCACGATCGACACGAAATCGATCCGCTCTCCCTCCGGGAGCGCCGCCTCGCGCTCGGCCATCGCCTCGTAGTCATCGTAGACGCGACCCGATTCGAGGTGCAGCTCGCGTCCCTGCGCGCGAGATTTGTCGCGGTCAGACGAGAACGCGCCCGCGACGAGGGTGGCGAGACCGTCCATCGTCGCGGCGCGGCGGTGGACGGCGCCGATGAAGGCGCCGGGCCCCCCGCCGACCATGCCGAAACGGAGCTTGCGTGGGAGAGATGGCATCATGGCGTTATAGTATCAGACGCGACTCCGTCTCGGAATAGACCGATCGCGCCCGTTTGCGGCATTCGAAATCATCAGCGTCTGGAAGGAGGTTCCGCGCCATGACCGCGACTTCGCGTGACCCGTACACGCCGCAGCCCGAGCATCATTTCACCTTCGGCCTCTGGACCGTCGGGAATACCGGTCGCGATCCATTCGGTGAGGCGGTGCGCCCGGCGCTGTCGCCGGCGTCCATCGTCGAGCATCTCGCCCAGCTCGGGGCGTATGGAGTGAATCTCCACGATGAGGACCTCGTGCCACGGGACGCGACGGTGAGCGAGCGCGATCGCATCGTGAGGGAGTTCAAGCACTCGCTCGGGCAGTCGGGACTGAAGGTCCCGATGGCGACGACCAACCTCTTCAGCGACCCCGCGTTCCGCGACGGCGCCTTCACCAGCAGCGATCCACGCGTCAGGCAGTACGCCCTGCAGAAGGCGATGCGCTCGATGGACCTCGGGAAGGAACTGGGCGCGGAGACCTACGTCTTCTGGGGCGGGCGCGAAGGCACCGAGACGAACGCCGCCAAGGACGCGCGCGAAGCGCTTCGCTGGTATCGTGAAGCGCTGAACTTCCTCTCGGAGTACTCGATCGCGCAGGGGTACAACTATCGCTTCGCGCTCGAGCCAAAGCCGAACGAGCCGCGCGGCGACATCTATCTCGCCACGATCGGGCATGCGCTGGCATTCATCGGGACGCTCGATCACCCGGAGATGGTGGGGGTCAACCCCGAGGTCGCCCACGACACGATGGCGGGCCTCGACTTCACGCACGGAGTCGCGCAGCTGCTCGACGCCGGTAAGCTCTTTCACATCGACCTGAACGATCAGAAGCCTGGCCGCTACGATCAGGATTTCCGTTTCGGCGCGGTCGATCCGAAGCAGGCGTTCTTCCTCGTGAAGCTGCTCGAGGATGCCGAGTGGAAGGGCATGCGTCATTTCGACGCGCACGCTTATCGCACGGAAGACGAGCAGGGAGTCTGGGCGTTCGCCGCCGGCTGCATGCGGACCTATCTCATTCTCAAGGAGAAGGCCGCACAGTGGAACGCGGACGCCGAGATCCAGCAGATACTCAGCGAGGTTCGGTCCCGAGGCGACGGAGCGCACGCGACGCCGATCCGCTTCACGCCGGAGCGGGCGGCCGCGCTCAGGGGTCAGACGCTCGACGTCGCCGCGATGCGTCGCACGGGCTTCGGCTACGAGCGCCTCGACCAGCTCACGATGGAGATCCTGCTCGGAGTGCGCTGACGTGAGCGACGGCGTCTTCCTCGGGCTCGACATCGGCACGAGTGGCGTCAAGGCGATTCTGGTGCAGCCCAGGGGCGACGTCGTTGCGTCGGCAACGATCCCGCTGGCGCTGAGTACCCCGCGTCCCGGTTGGGCCGAGCAGGATCCGGAGGCGTGGTGGGCCGCGTCGATCGGCGCGATCGCCGCGGCCCGGTCGCAGCGGCCCCGCGATGCCGTGCTCGCCGTTGGAATCTCGGGGCAGATGCACTCGTCGGTGTTTCTCGACCGCGAGGGCCAGGTCATCCGGCCGGCGCTGCTCTGGTGTGACGGTCGCACCACCCACCAGTGCGCGGAGATCACCCGTCGCGCCGGTGGCGAGGACGCACTCCGCCATTTGGTGAGCAACCCCGCGCTCGAGGGGTTCACTCTCCCGAAGATTCTCTGGCTCCGTGAGCACGAGGCCAGCGCATACGCCAGGCTTTCATCGGTGCTGCTCGCCAAGGACTTCGTGCGCTACCGCCTGACGGGCGAGCTCGCGACGGAGCCCTCCGACGCATCGGGCACGCTGGTGTTCGATCCCGTGCGGATGCGATGGAGCGAAGAGCTCATCGCGGCGGTCGGCATCCCGCGACAGCTGTTGCCCGATGTCGGCGGATCCGCGGAAGTGCTCGGCCGCGTGCACGCCGCGGCGGCGCGGGCGACCGGGCTCGCCGCTGGCACACCGGTCGTCGGCGGCGGTGCCGACAACGCGTGTGGCGCGGCCGGCGTCGGCGTCGTCAGGCCTGACGACGTTGTCGCCAGCTGGGGGACATCGGGGACGGTGCTCGCCCCGACGCTCGAGCCGCTCGTCGATCCCGGGCTGCGAGTGCACACCTTCTGCCACGTCGTTCCGGGGACGTGGTACCTGATGGGCGTCGTTCTCTCGGCCGGCGGTGCCTTCGGCTGGTACCGCGACCAATTCGCCCGCGACCTTGCCGGCTCGTCCGATGTGAACGTGCTCCTGAACGACGAGGCAGCGACGGTGGCGCCTGGCTCGGAGGGAGTGCTCTTCCTGCCCTACCTCCAGGGTGAGCGGACGCCGCACCGGGATGCGGCCGCTCGCGGCGCGTTCCTCGGGCTGTCGCTCGCCCATACGCGCGCGCACCTCACCCGGGCCGTGCTCGAGGGCATCGCCTTCGCGCTTCGCGATTCACTCGCGCTGTTGCATGCGTTAGGCATCGCACCGGCCGAGCTGCTGCTCACCGGCGGGGGCGCGCGGAGCGCGTTCGTCCGCCAGCTCCAGGCCGACGTCTACGGGGTTCCGGTCGCGGTCGTGAATCGCGAAGAAGGCCCGGCCTACGGCGCGGCGCTGCTCGCCGCCGTTGGTGCGGGTGCCTACCCCGATCTGGCCAGCGCGACGCGGGCGACGATAACCCGCCAGGCGGTCGAGCGACCGGACGCCGCGGCGCATCGGGCCTACGACGTCGCGTACGCGCGCTTCCAGAGCGCATTCGCGGCTGCCCGGCTCTAGCTCCCAGCCGACAGCTTCGCTCTTACGGTTTTGTCGGAAAAGCGCATCATTATCCGATCGCACGTCACTTCGTAATCGCAAGCCACTCCCATGCTCTCCGATCTTCGCTACGCTCTCCGCGGCCTCGCGCGCGCTCGCGGTTTCACCCTGCCGGAAGATTCGCGTCGACGGAAAGCCGGTGACGATCGTCGGAGTCGTGCAGCCCGCACCGTATTTCCCGGAACGGATGGATGCGCTGATGAACATGGTTGTCAGCGAGCACCACACGAGCGCGATGATGGTGCAGGGGCGCACGCACCGGATGACCGACATGATCGCCCGCCTCGCGCCGGGCGCGAACGTCGATCAGGCGAAGGCGGAGGTCGCCGCGATCCGCGGGCGCGTCCAGAACGAGTTCAAGGAAGCGTACGATCCCGGCTCAGGGTACAACGTCACCCTGATTCCGTTCCAGGAAGTGCTCGGCGAGCGTGCCCGCCTAACGATCTAGCTGCTGATGGCCGCGGCGGCGTTCGTGATGATCATCTCGTCGGCCAACGCCGCGAACCTCACGCTCATGCGCGGCGTGCGTCGCGAACACGAGCTGGTGGTGCGCGCGGCGCTCGGCGCGCGCGCGGGACGACTGCGCAAGCTGTTGCTCATCGAGAACCTGGTGCTGGCCACCGTCGGGGCGGCGCTCGGCCTCGTTCTCGCCAACGCCGGTCTCAAGCTGCTCGTCACGTTCGCCGAGCGCTATTCGGCGCGTGCCGGTGAGATCCGCCTCGATGGCATGGTACTCGGCTTCACGCTGCTGCTCACCCTCGCCGTCGCGCTGCTCCTCTCATACGCGCCAAGGCTCGCGCAGGAAGGAACGCTCGGAACGCTGCTCGCGGGTGGCGCGACGAAGATGACCGGAAGTCTCAGGAAACAGCGACTCCAGCGCGCGCTGGTCGTCGCGCAGATCGCGGTGTCAGTGGTGCTGCTCGCTGGCGCGGGCCTGCTCACGCGCACGATGCTCCAGCTGTCCGAGGTGAACACCGGGCTCGGGTCGAACACCGAGAACGTGCTCACGATGGAAGTCCCGCTGTTCGGTGGCGCGCGCAACGACGGCGACATCAAGACACTGTACGACCGAATGCGGCTCGAGGTTGGCGCGATTCCCGGCGTGAAGCAGGTGGGACTCGGCTCGACGATTCCGCTTCGCTCCTCGCAGATCCAGCTGGAGGTGAAGGGGGAAGGGAGAAATCTCGCGTCCGGTGAGCCGGTCCCGCGCGCGGAATTCCGGACGGCCAATCCGGATTACTTCCGCGCGTCGGGCGTTCCGCTGTTGCGTGGTCGCGA
>JANMAM010000144.1:0-39582 GCA_031359795.1 Gemmatimonadaceae bacterium | reverse complement strand
CGAGGGGAAAGCAGTGGCAGTACGAGCCAAAGTGGGATGGGTTCCGCTGCCTCGCTTTCCGCGACGGCGACAAGGTGGACCTGATGTCGAAGGCGGGCAAGCCGCTCTCCCGCTATTTCCCCGACATCGTCGCGCTGCTGCAATCGCTGAAGCCGAAGCGCTTCGTGCTCGACGGCGAGATCGTCGTCACCGTGGACGGCGCGATCGACTTCGACGAGCTGCTGCAGCGCATCCACCCCGCGAAATCCAGAGTCGACATGCTTGCCGCGACGCACCCCGGCACCTTCATCGCATTCGACCTGCTCGTCGACGCCCGCGGAAAGTCGCTGACAGGCCTGCCGCTCGACGAGCGCCGCGAGGCGCTCGAGGCGTTCATGAAGTCGGCCGCATCGAAGAAGAACCCTGCACTCCGCCTCTCGCCGGCAACGACGTCGATGGCGACGGTGGCAAAGTGGTTCCGCTCCGTCGGCGGCGGTCTCGACGGCGTCATCGCAAAACGGCTCGACCTGGACTACCAGAGCGGGAATCGGGACGGGATGCAGAAGATGAAGCACCAGCGCACCGCCGAGTGCGTAGTCGGCGGCTTCCGGTACGCATCAAAGGGCAAGGTGGTCGGCTCGCTGCTGCTCGGCCTCTACGACGACGGCGGCCTGCTGCACCACGTCGGCTTCACGTCGAACATCCCCGCTGACGAGAAAAAACCGCTTACGGCGAAGCTCGAAAAGCTGGTCAAGACACCCGGCTTCACTGGCCAGGCGCCGGGAGGCCCATCACGCTGGAGCACCGCGCGGACGAGCGAGTGGCAGCCACTCGCGCCGAAGCTCGTCCTCGAAGTCCGCTACGACCACTTCTCCGGCGGACGGTTCCGGCACGGGACGTCGTTCATCCGCTGGCGACCCGACAAGGCGCCGAGTCAGTGCTCGATCGCGCAGCTCGAGCAGGAGGGAAGGTCGGCGATGAAGTTGTTGCGGTAGGGTGCGCGAGAGAACGGCGGGGAGGACTGCGGAACCGCGCCGCAGAGACGCAGGGGCGCAGAGGCACCCGCAGAGAAATGCGAACGGCGCCACGGGGACGCCGAGGTGCCGAGGTTCCTTGCATCCGAATAATGCGATCGCACGAGCCGGGATTTTTTTGGGCACGCGTGGCAAGATCATCTCACCACCGGTACCCCAAGTCGTTCAGGCCGTGGCGCGGCGACCTCGCCCCGCATGCCCCAAGCGGTTCAGGCCAAGGCAGAAAGTCTCAGCGTCGAGGCAGTTGGTAATCCCCGGCATCTCGATAGACGCCGTTCGCAGTTCTCTGCGAGTACTCTGCGCCTCTGCGCCTCTGCGGCGCGGTTCCGCATTTCTCGCCGAACTCACCCGCCCTTGCTCGCCAGCAACGGGAACGGGTTGATCGCCTTCCCCCGCCACCAATCGCGGATGTCGGCGGCGCGTGAGATCGCGAAGTGGAGGTGGGGCACGTTAGGCGGAGCGTTGCCGGTGGTGCCGACGTAGCCGATGATGTCGCCTTTCCGCAGGGTCGTGCCGTCGCTGATGCCGTCGGCGTAGCGATCGAGATGGGCGTACATCAGGATGAACTTCTCGCCCGCGTCGGCGGCGTAGATCATCAGGCCGCCGTCCTTGCTCGAGTATTTGCGGAGGACGCGGCCGTCCAGTGCGGAGAGGACGGGAGTACCGCGCGGCGCCGGGATGTCGAGTGCTTCGTGGGTTCGCGAGCCCCCGCCTCGTGGCTCGAGGTAGCTGTCGCGAAGGTCGCGAGAGGCGACTCCCTGGACGGGGATGATGAGCGCCGCGGCGAGTGTCGCGAGGTCGATGGGTGTGGCGTCGACCGACGCGGTGTCGCGCGGGCCGGTGCGGCTGCTCACCGGCGCGACTTCCGGCGGCAGCTGCTCGGCGATGATCGGCGCGATCGAATCCAGGGCGAGTGCGGCGCGCACCGAGTCGCTCATCCGCCGGACCGCGATCGAGTCTCGTGCGAGCTGCATCGCGACGCGGGCGATCACCGCGGAATCGGGCGGCATTTTCGCGGCGTTCTTCGCGCTGTCGAGATCGACGATCGCAACCGTCGTGTCGCCGGAATCGCTGCTGACCACGACGCACGCGTTAGGCGCGGTCGCCACCGCAGCGCCGATCAGCAGGGTCAGCGCGCGCATCAGATGAGTTTCCGCTCTTCGAGCTCGGCGCGGAGGCCGGCGGCGTCGATGAAGTGGTGAGTCTCCCACCCGGCGGCGGCCGCGGGGACGAGGTTCTGCTGCCGGTCGTCGACGAAGAGCACGTTGGCGGCGTCGGCGCCGGCGATCGCGAGGGCGCGCTCGAAGATCAGCCGTGACGGCTTGCGCACGCCAAGCCAGCACGAGGAGAGAAACGCCGCGAACAGTCCGTCGAGTCCGAACTTCCGGATGCGATGCCGATTGAGCTCATCGGATTCGTTGTTCAGCGTCATCAACGTCAGCTCACCGCGCGCGGCGAGCTCGCCCACGATCGCGATCGTCCCGACGAACGGCTCGCTCTCGTCGAACATGAATGCGGTGAAATCCTCCTTTGTGAACGAGCGTGGCGCGAAGAACACGGCGCTGTCGAGGTACTCGTCGAGCGTGAGGCGCCCGATCTCCCAGTCACCAATCAGCTCCTGGTGGCGTGACTCGAACTCGGGCCCGAGCGCGAAGTGCAGCGCAGCCCGGCTGCGCTGCTCGTTGTCCCAGCCATTGGTGCCGAGGACACCGCCGATGTCGAAGAACAGGTGAGTGAGTGTCATGTGTGCTCGCTATCTTTCAAGGATCATGCGCGCTCTCGTCGTCTCGCTCCGGCTGCTGCCCTTCGTCCTGTCGTTTCTCCGCGACCGGCGGCGGTGGGTCTTCTTCGGCAGCGCGCTCCCGCGCACGGCGGCCTTTCACCAACATCGCGCGGACACCCTGGTCGCATTGATTGCCGCACTCGGGCCAACGTTCGTCAAGCTCGCCCAGGTCATCGGCGCCCGCGCCGACCTCGTCCCCGAACCGTATCTCGGATCACTCGGCCGGCTGCACGACCAGGTGCCACCGGTTCCGTATTCGGAGATCGAGCGGACGATCCGTGAAAGCTACGGTGCGCCGGTCGAGATGCTGTTCGATCGGTTCGATCAGGTTCCGATCGCCGCCGCGTCGCTCGGCCAGGTGCATCGCGCCAGCCTGGCCGGTACGGAGGTGGTGGTGAAGGTACTGCGGCCGCGCGTCGAGGAAATGGTGGCGGTGGACGTCGAGGCCTCGTCGCGCATACTCGCCGCGGTGGCGAAGCGCTGGCCGAACCGGCATGTGCTCGCGTTGCAGGGGGCGATCGCGGAGTTCTCGGTCCGCGTCGGCGACGAGCTCGATTTCCGCAAGGAAGCCGCGATCGCCGACGAGATCCGCGCGAACTTCACGGCCAACAAGCGAGTGATCGTTCCCGCGGTCCATCATGAAATGACGCGGCAGCGCGTGCTGGTACTCGACTATGTGGACGGCCGTCGCATCGACATGCTCGGCGACTGGGTGACGACCGGGGGGGGACGCATTCGCGGCAGCGACGTCGTCTCGACGGTGATGGAGATGTACATCCAGATGATGCTGATCGACGGCCTCTTTCACGCCGATCCGCATCCGGGCAACCTGATGGTCGCGCCCGACGGACGGCTGATCCTGCTCGATTTCGGGATGGCGGTCCGCGTCCCGCGCGAGCAGCGGCTGCGGCTCGTCGAGACGGTGTTCGCCGCGATCCGCGGCGACGTCGAGCAGATCGTCGCCGGCTTCGAATCGTTAGGGGTGGTGCTCCCGGGATCGGATCGCGACGCGATCGTCATTCTCGTCCGGAAGCTGCTGCTGATCGCCGGCGAGCGCTCGGTCACGCGCGAGCGACTGGAGCGGCTGCTCGCCGACCGCGTGCTCGCCGAGATCTTCGACGCGCCGATCATCCTGCCGAGCGATCTGGTCTACTTCGCGCGGACCGCGTCGCTGATCGAAGGTCTGGGCACGCGCTACGATCCGCACTTCAACGCGATCGAGTTCGCCGGCCCGATCGCGCTGCGGCTGCGGGGACGGATCATGACTTCCCTCAAGGGCGCCACTCCGCCGCGATCGAGCGGCGATTGGGTGGTCGAGATCAGCGGGCTGCTCGGCGATGTCGCGGGGGTAATGCAGCGGGCCGGGAAGGAGATCGCGACACTGGTCGGGTCGCGACTGGTCGTCGGGTCTGGCGTCGGCACGCGGATCGGACGTTAGGCAGTTCGCTCGCGATTGGAACGGTCAGCGCCAGCTCACGCTTGCGCGCGGAGCGGGAGGTCTGCGATCCTTCGGGATGCCGACCACGCAGTCACCCCAGACGATACCTGAGCTCCTCTACCTCCTCCACGGCGACCCGACCGAGCTCGCCGAGGCGCTGGCCGGGATGCGGGCCGCCGACGTCGCCGACGCGCTCCGCAACCTGCATCCCGACGCGGCGGCGAAGGTGATGGCGGCCCTGCCGTTCGACCTTGCGGTCCAGGTCTTCGACGAACCGGAGCTCGAGGGGTTCCGATGCGGGATCATCCAGCTGATGGGCGAGCAGACCGCAGCCCCGCTCATCGAGGCGATGTCGTCCGATCAACAGGCTGACCTTTTCCGCGAGCTGTCTGAAAAAGACCGCCCGCGGTTTCTGAAGCCACTGGAGCCAAAGACCCGGGAGGGGTTGAGCCTTCTCCTCCGCTACCCTCCCGAGACTGCTGCCGGAATCATGACGACGGAATTCGTCTCGATGCCGACGACGTGGACAGTCGACCAGGCATTGCAGCACATCCGCGAGGTCGGGCGGGCGAAAGAGACGATCTACGCGATCTACGTCGTCGATCCCGAGAGCAAGCGACTGGTCCACGTGGTATCGCTGCGGGACCTCATGCTCGCAGACCGGACGGCGCCTGTTGCGATGGTCGGTAACACGCGGAAACCGCTCACCGTCTCTCCGCTCACCGATCGCGAAGACGTGGCCCGGCTCATCTCGAGGTACAACCTGCTCGCCGTGCCGGTCGTGGACGAGGGGGGACACGTCATGGGCATCGTGACGGTCGACGACGTGATCGACGCAATCGTCCGCGAGCAGACGGAGGACGTGCAGAAATTCGGCGGAATGGAGGCACTCGACGAGCCATATACCGAGATCTCCTTCGGCCGGATGATCAGGAAGCGCGCGGGATGGCTCTGCGCGCTGTTTCTCGGCGAGATGCTGACCGCGACCGCGATGGGCCACTTCGAGGGGGAGATCGCGAAGGCGGTGGTGCTGTCGCTGTTCATTCCGCTGATCATCAGCTCCGGCGGCAACTCCGGCTCGCAGGCTACATCGCTGATCATCCGCGCACTCGCGCTGCGCGAAGTCCGACTCGGCGACTGGTGGCGCATCGCGCTGCGCGAGGTCCCCGCCGGTTTGACGTTAGGCATCTTCCTCGGCGCGATCGGGGTGATCCGGATCGTGCTCTGGCAGAAGTTCGGGTGGTACGACTACGGCGAGCACTGGGCGCTGGTCGCCGCGACGGTCGGCAGCGCGCTTGTTGGCGTCGTCACCTTTGGGTCGCTCGCCGGATCGATGCTGCCGTTCCTCCTCAAGCGGCTGGGCTTCGACCCGGCCAGCGCCTCGGCACCATTCGTCGCCACGCTCGTCGATGTGACGGGGCTGATCATCTACTTTAGCGTGGCGTTCGCGATCCTCCGCAACACGCTGCTCCGGTAGCTGAGCGACGCGCGTCAGGCGGGGTCTCGCGCGGTGCGGTCATGCATCGCTCCACTGCAGCTCCCACTCGCAGAACGCATCGCCTTCGAGCGCGCAGCGAACATGACGCGTTCTCGGAGCGGCGCCGGCCGCGAGAGTGAGCGCCTGCCGGAGACCGCCGGTCTGGCGCTGGCAGAAGAGGGGAGTGCCCGGTGCGCAGCCGACGAGGCGCAGCACTGCCGATCCGGGGGCGGCGAGCACGACCTCCATGTCGCCGGGACGGTAGAACAAGCGAAAGAGCGAAACGCTCTGCGTGAGGAATTCGGTCGGATTGTTCTTTCGCAGGATGCCGCCGTAAAACTGGAGGCCGGCGGACTCGATCGAATACGCGCCGGCTCGCTCGCTCCAGCGCGGGTCGGCGTCGCCGAGCAGCGCGTGAACCGCCTCCCAGAGCTCGCGCACCAGCGCGAAGGGGAGCTCCTCCGTCGGCTCTGCGGCCGTGAGGCGGGCGCGGGTCGCGGGAGCAAGCGATGCGAGCACGCGTTCGACGTACTCGTCGCCACGCTCGCGACGGAGAAAGGCGAGCGTCGAGCCAGCGATCGATCCCTTCGCATACACGGGGCGATCGGCCGGGGTGCCAGCCGGAATCGCGACCTCGAGGGCGCGTTCGGTCATCGCGGTGCTCCCGGCTCGGCCGCCTCACGCGCAGTCGCTTCACGCGCAGTCGCCTCACGCGCGGCCGTGCCGAGGGCGTTGCGATCGATCTTTCCCGATCCAAGTCGCGGGATCGTCTCGACGAGCACGATCGACTTCGGCGCCTTGTAGCCGGCGAGGCGCTTCCGCACATGGGATATCAACTCGGAAGGGACAAGGGTTCGCCCGCGCTTGCTCACCACGTACGCGCACCCGACCTCGCCCCACTTCGCGTCAGGCACCGCGACGACCACTGCCTCGACCACGCCCTCGCATTCAGTGAGCGCGGCCTCCACCTCCCCGGGAAAAACATTCTCGCCGCCGGAGATGTACATCTCCTTCTTCCGGCCGCAGATGCGATACGCGCCGTCGGCGTCGCGCATCGCCAGATCGCCGGTGTGGAGCCAGCGGTCGGTGTCCAGACACTCAGCGGTCTTCTCGGGCGCGTTCCAGTATCCGCCGAACATCTGTGGCCCGCGCAGCAGCAGCTCGCCGGGTTCGCCGGTAGCCGGGTCGGCGCCGTCGTCGGTGCGAAGGCACATCTCGACGAACGGCATCGGATAGCCAACATATCCGGGCTTCGCGACTGCGTCGGCGTTGCTCATCGCGAAGCAGTTCGGGCCGAACTCCGTAAGGCCGAATCCCTCGCGAAACGTGACGCCCGCTGCCCGCAATCTTGCCTGCAGGGCGGGCGCGCATGGCGCGCCGCCGGACATGAAGAAGCGGAGGCCGCCTAACGCGCGCTCCCAGCCGCGGCACTCGAGCATCATTGCGATCTGCGTCGGCACGCCGAAGGTCCAGGTGCACTTCTCCTCGATCAGCCCGTCGAGGAAACTCGCCGGCTCGAACTGGTCGAACAGCACGACCGTCGCCCCGACGTGAAAGTGCGGCATGGCCACGACGTGCCAACCGCCGGTGTGAAAGAACGGCGTGTGCACCGGCGCCACGTCGTTCGCACCGAGCTCCCAGCCGGTTGTCGTGGCGAGCGAGTTGTAGAAGAGCTGGCGGTGCGGGAGTACCGCACCCTTCGGGCGCCCGGTGCTGCCCGACGTGTACAGCAGCATCGTCGGCATCTCCGGCTCCGCCCGGATGTGAGCGAACCCCGCCGGTGCGCTCGCCTTCTCGACGAGTCGCGGCAGCTCGGCGTCGAGGTCGATCCAGCGCGGCACCGACGCGCCTGACGCTGTCGCCTCTTCGGCGACCGCGCGAAAACGCGCCTCGCCAAGGATCACCGCGGGCATCGCATCGGTGAGCACGCGCGCCAGCTCGGGGGCAGCGAGCCGCCAGTTCAGCGGGAGCAGCACGGCCCCAATCCGCAGCGAGGCACCGAACAGCGTGAGCTGCTCGATGCGGCTGCCTGCCAGCACGCCGACGCGATCGCCGCGCCCTACCCCGAGTCCGGCGAGCACGTGCGCCAGGCGCTCGGAGGCCGCGTCCAGCTCGGAATAGGTGAGCCGCTGCCCGCGCGCCCGATCGACGAGCGCGGTTCGGCTCGGGTGTACCCGTCCCCACCAGCTGACCACGTCCGGCCGGGTGGGAAAGTCAGGATACGTCGGTGACGACATGATGCCTAACGCGATTCGTTGCGGGGGTGCTTCGCGAAGAAGCGGAGTACCTCCATCATCGTGTCGACGCCGCGTTCGTCGGTGAAGGTTCCTTCCTTCGACCCACCCGACCAGGCGTGGCCGAGCTCCTCGACGCGGATCTCGATGACCTCGCGCCGCCCTGATTCGTAGCTCTGGCGCTGCACATGGTACTCGTTCTCGATGCCTGACGACGCGACCGGCGTGAGTACGGTCTCGGGTGACGCGCCCATTGCCCCGCGGTTCATTGCCGCCCAGAGCACCGCTGTGCCCCGTCCATTCGCCGTGTTCACGACCTTGTCGCTCCCCCCGTAGACCACCAGCGCCGGGATCGGTCGTGCGGCCTTGCCCATCACCGTGGCCGCCTCGGCGCCGAGCGTGCGGGCCTGTTCGTCAGGTATGCCCTTGGCCATCACGCCTAACGCGATCATCACGTTCGTCGCCGAGCGCCACGGGATGCCGGAATGCATCGCGACCGACGCGAACGTCTCCGGATACGCGACCGCCGTCAGCGACGCCATCGCCGCGCCGGCGGAGACTCCGGCGAGGTGCACGCGGTCGGGGTCTACCCGATAGTCGGACATGATCTTCGCGGTCATCCCGACAATGATCGACGGCTCACCACCATCGCGCACCTGGTGGGCGGGGTCATACCAGTTCCAGCACTTCTTCGCGTTTGCGCTCTCCGGTTGTTCGGGAAGCAACGCGATGAACCCGTCCCGGTCCGCGTGACTGGTGAGCCGGGTTCCGCGAGCGATGTCAGCCGCGTCCTGCGTGCAGCCGTGAAGCAGCACGACGAGCATGTGCTTCGCCAATGCGTCGTACCCCGACGGCAAGTACACAGAATACCGCCGCGTCCCGGCGGCGTTCGCGTACTCGCCCCGCACCCACTGTCCCGGTGCGGCGGCGGCCGGGGGATGATCTCCCCCGGCCGCTGCCTGAGCCGTCGTTGCGCCAACTGGCGTAACGACGGCTCCAACCAGCGCGATCTTCATCAATGCGCGGGCCAACTGCCTAACGATCCCAACGGATGCCGACCGTCAGCAGTCCGCCGAGCGGCGGCATGTTGACCATCTCGCTATGCGTCTTCCCGAAGCCGCAGGTCGAGTTGGCCGAATAGAGCGACTTGCGGCCCCCCTGTATCCAGCCGTTGGCGAACGTCCGTCCACTGCGGCACGTGAAGAAGTTCTGAAGGTTGACGTTCAGTCGCGTGCCCTCGAAGGGAAGCTTGTAGCCGAGCGACATGTCGAGCGTGGTGAAGGTCGGGATGACGCCGAAGTTCACGCCCGAGCGGAAGTTGTAGCCCGCGACGTGGCGTCCGCTGAACGACGCCTGCACCGGCGAGCCGGCGATGTCGGCAAAGTCCATCCCGGCCGACCACTTGAACGTCGGCGAGTTGAACGAGGTCGCCTCGGCGATCGTCGCCGCGGCAAGCGTCGACTGCACCTGAATGTCCTTGAGGTGCTGCCAGCTCGTCGAACCCGACACGCCGACCGTCGGCGAGATCAGGTAGCGAAGCCCCATGTCGAGCCCGTCGATCCGTGCCTTGCCGAGGTTGAGGTACGTGAGCGCCAGCTGATCCTTGCCCGTCTCGCTCGCGAACTTCGTCCCGTTCTGGTAGACGTAGGTGTTCGCGAGTGGATTGGCAATCGTGACGAGCGGCGTCATGAAGCTCTTGAAGAAGGTGCGATACGTCGTGACGTCGAAGAAGAGCACGCTCTTGACGAGACCCTTGTAGCCAACCTCGTAGGTCGTGTTCGTCTCGGGGACGATCGCATCAAAGGTCCTGATCGTGGTGCCGGCAGCGTTCTTGATGACGAGGCCGTTGCGGTTGCCGATGACGCCGATGCCGATCGTCGGCGTGAGCGGGCTGAAGTCGGGGAAGTAGAACGCCGTCTGGAGAATCGTCGGCGACTTGAAGGCGCGGTTGAAGGTAAAGCGGAAGGTCTGGTCGGGCAGCGGCGTGAAGAGCACGCCGGCCTTCGGGCTCCACTGCGCCGGGTAGTAATCGTGCTTGTCATAACGGCCGGCGCCGATCAGCTTGAACAGCGGGGTGACCTGCTGCTCGAGCTGGCCATAGACGCCGCGCTGGTTCACCTTGATGTCCTCGCCCGTCAGGCGGTCGGCGAGCCACTGCCGCTTGCTGCTGACGACGTCGCGACGGACCTGGCCGCCGTAGGTCAAGCGCGTCCCGAGCATCGGGATCTTGAAGTTGTTCTGGATTTCCGCGGCCATCAGGTCGCCCGCTGCCGGGAAATCGGACAGGTGCTTCACCGAGTCGCTGCTGAGCGTCGGGTATCGGATGAAGTTCTGCGAGTACCCGTTCAGCTGATACGTGTCGCCCGAGCGCGACTGCGTGGTGTACGCCTGCCCGAACCAGTGCGGGCTCGTGTACTTGAGCTGCGCGTGGCGGTACTGCCAGTCGACGAGCTGGTTGCGACCGACGTTCGTCTGGCCGATACCGTTGCTCTTGCTCGCGCCAAGGCTCGCCTCGAGGCGTGAGTCGCCGCGGTAGTAGTCGAAGGCACCCGCGCCACGGATCACGTCGGTCTGCCAGTTCGCGCTCCGCTCCGGCGCCTGCGCCGCACCGACCGGGGCGTAGGTGTTCTTGTTGGTGAAATCATTGGCGGCCTGATACTCGCCGGTCACCTTGTAGCCGAATCGCCCATCGCCGAAGACGCCCGCCTGACGGCCCTGAATGTCCCGGTACTGACGGGTGCCCGCTGCGATCTCGATCGTCGTGCCTGGATACTGCTTCGGATCCTTGGTCTCGAGCGTGACGACGCCGTTCGATGCGTCCGGGCCATAGAGCGCCGACCCGGGGCCAACGAGCACTTCGACCGCGTTGAGGTCGACTTTCGGGATCGACGTGAAGGCGCCGGCGGGAAGACCGTTCTCGGGAAGCACGGCGATGCGCCCGTCCTCCATCATCAGCACGCGATTGTTGAACGACGAGTTGAAGCCGCGCGTATTGATCGCGGCCGAGGTGACGCCGACCTGCACGAAGTCCACGCCCTCGAGTCCCTTGAGCGCGCCAGAGAACGAATTCCCGACGGTGTTCTCGATCTGCGCCGCATCGATGCGCGTGATCGTCGCCGGCGCTTCGGTCACCTTCTCCACTCGCCGCGACGCGGAAACGACCACGCCGGCCAGCTCGAGCGGCGCGCGATCGAGCGAGATGTCGACGCGCGAATCACTGCCCGCGCTGACCGTCACTCCGCTGACGCTTTTCATCGCCATGCCGATCCGCTGGACGCGCACCTCATAGATCCCGGCGGGAACGTTGTAGACGGTGAAGCGTCCGTCCGCATCCGTATTGGCGCCGCGCCCGGTGCCGACGAGCGTCACCGATGCACTCGGCAGCCCTTGCCGGCTCTCCGCATCGGTGATCGTGCCGACGATGCGCCCGCTTTGCGCAAGCAGCGCAGCCGGGGCGAACATCATCGCCGTCAGGAACAACTTGAACCTGGTAGACATATGGGGGGTCCTGGTGTGTGGTGGAACGGTAGTACCGGCTATTTCTCTCTCTTCTCTCATCTCTCGATCGGATCCTCGATCGTCTCTCATCGCAGTGTCATAGCTTGCCTGGCGCAGTGATTCATCCGTCGGGGACCATCACCAACGCCTCGCCCTCGAGCACCATCTCGCCGTTCTGGTTGCGACAGGTCGTTGCGAGCTTCGCGCGCTTCTTCGCCGTCATCACCTCGATCACCTCGGCGCGCGCCGTTATGGTGTCGCCGATCTTCACCGGCCTGACGAAGCGCAGCGACTGCGACATGTAGATCACTCCCGGCCCGGGCAGCTTCATCCCGAGCACCGCCGAGATGAGTCCCGCGCTGAGCATCCCGTGCGCGATCCGCTCACCGAACGGCGATCGCTTCGCCGCCTCGTCATCGATGTGCACCGGATTGAAGTCACCAGTGGCCTGCGCGAACGACATGATGTCGGCGCTGGTGATCGTCTTCGACATCTCGGCGCTCTGCCCCGCGCTCAGCTCATCGACATTCATCAGACCTCCATTACGATGCGCACGTCCGGGTCGAGCTGGCCCGCCGCACTCTTCCGCGTTGCCCACGACACGGCGAAGAAGACGAGGATCGAAAGCACCAGCGACATCCCCGACACGGCGACGCCGGCCGGGAACGAGTAGGCCTTGAACCAGGCGAGGGTCTCGAACACCAGCGTGACGAGAAGCCCGGTGCTCATCGAGGCGATCGCCCCCTGCCGCGTCGCGCCTTCCCAGTTGAGGCCGAACGCGAGCGCCGGCACGAGCGTCGAGCCGAACAGCCCCCAGCCGAACACCCCGAGGAAGGCGACCATCGACCCTGAGAACTGCGCGACGGTCGCCGCGACGATCGCGATGATCAGCGTCGAGATGCGGCCCCAGTACAGCTCGTTCTTCACCTTCCTGCCTAACGCGACCGGGATGTCGTGCGTCACGACCGCGGCCCCGATGTTGATGAACGAGTTCACCGCGCTCATCGTCGCCGCGGCGACGCCGGAGAACACCAGCGCGGCCAGCACCACCGGCGTGAACCCGAGCAGGAAGCTCGGTGTCGCCGCGTCCGGGGTGGTGAGCGGCGCCATCCGGCCGCTCGCGACGAGCGCCTTCACCCCGACGCCGACGCCGAAGAAGAGCAGCAGCACGAGAATCAGCCCGAGGGTCTTCAGCAGCGGATACCACTTCAGCTGCTGCGGGTCCTTGAGCATGTAGTACTTGTGGACTCCCTGCGGCTGGCCTAACGATCCCATCCCGAAGACGAAGAAGAACGACAGCGCCGCGATCGGCGTGATGTTCCCCCACGGCCCGAGGAACGTCGGGAATGCCGGCATGATCGCGTGCGAGATGCCGCTCATCCCGCCGTTCACCGACAGCACGTAGCCGAAGACGAGCGCCGAGGCGAGCGCCATCAGCGTTCCCTGGAACACATCGTTGTAGATGCCGGCGAGAATTCCGCCCGCGACCGAGTAGGCGAGCGTGATCCCCATCCCGATCCAGATGCCCCAGACGATGCCGGTGCCGAAGATCGCGTTGATCACGTAGCCCATCGCGAGGCAGTTGGTCGCCATGTACCCGACAATCGCGATCAGCATCGCCACCCCGGCCAGCCCCTGCGCGCCGGGCGAGCGGTAGCGCGCGCCGATCGCGTCGGGCACCGTCATCAGTCCGCGCACTTCGCCGAGCAGCCGCATGCGCTTCGCGAGCACCCATGCACCCATCACGTTCGTGATCGACGCGGGCAGTACGATGTAGAGCGCGCCCAATCCGATGGTGTAGAGCAGTCCCGGCCCGCCGATGAAGGCAAAGCCGGACACCGACGTCGAGACCGATGCCACCGTCAGCGCGACGAGTCCGATGCCGTGGCCAGCGACGAAGAAGTCGCGCGCCGTTCGCGTCCGCCGTGCCGCCCAGACGCTGATCGCGACGACGCCGGCAAAGTAGAGGAGCGCGACGAACACGATCGTCGGGCTGGCGAGATGGGGCAGCGCGCCCGCGGGCTTTACATCGCCGATCAGTGCCCACGCCGCTGCGCTGATCACGGGCGACCCTCTTCGGCCAGCGCACGCGTCTCGCGTGCGGCGCGCGCAGTCGCGAGCACGCGCTCGAGGTCTTCCGGGCGCAGCGTCTGGTCCGAGAAGGTGAGCGCGTAGGCAACCGGGAGCACGAGCGTCGGGAGCAGCCCGATGCCGTAGAGGACGATCGCCGCGCGGCGGGGCAGTCCAAGCAGGAGCGGTTCACTCGCGCCGAGCTCGGGGAGCGCGAACACCGCGATGAAGCCGGCGCTGATGATCACCGTCATCAGCAGGAACGGGCCAACCAGGCGCCCGAGCCCGCGGTCAGGGCGCGTCGCGCCTAACGCGAGCGTCCCGACGAGCGCGCCGGTCACCCCGGCGGCGAACAGCCAGCCGGCCCAGACCGGTGGCCCGCCGGTGCCGAACGCCGATGCGTACGCCGACCCGATCGCGAGCGTCGAGATGACGATTGCGGCGAGCGCGGTGCGCTTCGTCGAGGTGATCATCGGTAGAGCGGCTCCAGCCGGTCGCGGTAGCGCTCGACGAGCGCGGTGCGCCGGATCTTCAGCGTCGGCGTCAATTCGCCCCGCTCGAGCGACAGGTCGTGCTCGAGCACCACCCAGCGCCGTACCTGCTCGGGGCGCGAGAGTCGCGCGTTGACGCGATCCACCGCCCCCTGCAGCTGCGCGATGACATCGGGATGCGCCAGCGCGTCGGCAACGCTCGCGACTCCGCGCTCGCTCATCCACCGCTCGAGCGTTGGGCGGCTCGGCACGAGCAGCGCGCTGATGAAGCGCTCGCCCTCACCGTACAGCATTGCGTACGCGATCCACGGATCCTCGGTGAGCTGCGCCTCGATCGGGAGCGGTGCCACCTTCTTCCCATTCGACAGCGCGATCAGCTCCTTCTTCCGGCCGGTGATCCGGAGCCGGCCGTTCTCGCCGATCTCGGCCAGGTCGCCGGTCTTGAGCCAGAGCCCGTCCTCGGTGAACGCCTCGCGTGTCGCGGCAGGCTTTCCGTGATAGCCCGCGAAGGTCAGAGCGTTGCGGCGGATCAGCAGCTCGCCATCGTCGGCGATGCGAACCTCGGTGCCCGGCATCGGCGGGCCGACGCTGAGGGTGTCGTACGCGTCGGGGCGATGCATCGCGACGCAGAGGTGCTCGGTCTGTCCGTACGCGCCGAGCACCGCCAGCCCGGCGGCCTCGAGATAGTCGGCCACTTCGACGGGAAGCGCGGCGCCACCCGATGTCGCGAGCCGCGCGTTTCCGCCCAGCATTCGCGCCATCTCGGCACGAATCGGCGCGGCCGCGACACGCCAGCGCGCCTCGAGGAGGTCGGGCACCGGGTCACCGCGGCGACGGAGCGCCGAGCGCTCGCGGCCGAGCGCGATCGCGAGCCGCCACCGCTCCAGCTCCTCGCCGCCTAACGTTCGCTCGTGCAGCAGCAGCGATTCGTGCAGCTTCTCGAAGTAGCGGGGAAGTCCACCGAACAGCGTCGGGCCGTAGGCGCGGGCGGCGTCCCAGAGTTTCCCCTGTTCCTCGACGTGCGCGGTCGTCATTCCGCAAAGGATGCGGGTGTACAATCCGAAGATGCGCTCGCCCGCGTGGCAGTACGGGAGAAAGCTGAGCGAGCTGTCGTGGTCGCCGAGTCCGAGCGTGGCGCGCACCGATGCCGCACAGGCCGAGATGCAGCGATGCGTGATCCGCGCGCCCTTCGGGGCGCCGGTCGAGCCGGAGGTGTAGATGAGCAGCGCGACATCGTCAGGGGTCGCCGGTGGCAGCGGCGTTCCCGCGGCCATCGAGTCGCCAAGCCACTCGCCCCACCAGCGCGCGCCGTTCGATGGGCCATCCTCACAGACGATGAGCCGGAGCGCAGGCAGCTCACCGCGAGCTGCGATCAGCTTCGCGAGTTGCTCGGTCGTATCGACGATCGCTGCCACGGCGCCGCAATCACTGAGCTGCTGGACGATCTGCGGAACAGGGCTGGTCGTGTAGACACCGACGCTGACCGCGCCGGCCATCAGGACGCCGATGTCGGCGATCGGCCAGATGTTGCGGTTGCCGGCGAGGATGGCGACCGTGTCGCCCGGCTGTACTCCGTCGCGAACGAGCGCCGCCCCGACGCGCGACGACAGCTCGTGCCACTCGCGCCAGGTCAGCCGCTGGTCGCGGCGTGCACCGCCGGCGGCCAGCTCCTCGATCGCGATCCGGTCGGGGTGTTTCGCGACGCGATCGGCGAAGACGTCGAGAATCGTGGTCGTCCTGGTCATGGGCGTGATACCGTCGCGCCGGGCCGCCACTCGAGCGCGACCGTGCCCATCGACAATCCGGCGCCGGACCCGGTGAGCATCACGAGGTCGGCCTCGCGAAGCCGTCCGGCGGAGACCGCGTCGTCGAGCGCCATCGGCAGGCAGGCGGCCCCGGTGTAGCCCCACTTGCCCATGATGGTGTGCGCCTTCTCGACGGCTATGCCTAACGTTTCCATGACGAGCCGGATCGTCGAGAGATTGACCTGGGTCCAGAGCCAGAGGTCGACGTCGCTCACTTCGCGGCCGATCCGCGCAAGCACCGACCTGGTGATCCGCGGCCAGCCGGCCTCGTTCACTTCTTTCGGATATTTCTGGATGAATCGGAGCTTGTTGCGGACGCCGGCGTCGAGCACCTCGCTGGTGATCGGCTCGGCGGTACCGCCGGCGAAGATCCCCATCCCGTCGCAAAGCGTCCCATCGGCGAACAGCTCGGAGGCGAGGATGCCCGGCGCACTCGCCAGCTCGACGACAGTGGCGCCCGCGCCGTCGGCGAAGATCGTCGCGGTCTTCTTGTCGGAGTAGTCGAGGAACTTGGACATCGCATAGGCGCCAATCACGAGCACCCGGCGGTAGCGCTCGTCAGCGCGGATGTACTTCCACGCGACGTCGAGCGCGGTCACGTAGCCGGCGCAGCCCGAGTTCAGGTCGAAGCTCCCCGCTCGCGACAGACCGAGCCGCCCGTGCACGACCGAGGACGTCGCCGGCGAGATATACTCCGGGGTGTCGGTCGCGATGATGAGCAGGTCGATGTCGCGCGGATCGAGCCCGGCGGCGGCGAGCGCGCGCGCTCCCGCGGCCTCGGCGAGATCGGCGGTCGATTCGTCGGGGCCGCAGACGTGCCGCTCCCGGATGCCTAACGTTTCGGAGACGAACGGCTCGATGTCGGCGCCGATCCGCTCGGCGAGATCGGCGTTGGTGAGCACGCGCTCGGGAACGAATGACCCGGTGCCGGTGATGACGGCGTGGCGCATCAGGTGCCTGTCCTCACCGGGCCGGTCGTCCCGCGAATGACGAGGCGCACCGGCAGGGGCCGTCCCTTTTTTCCGGCGTCGGCCGCGCCGGTGCCGTCGATCTGGCGGAGGAGCAGGCGGGCCGCACGGGCGCCGAGCTCGCGCGCCGGCACGGCAACAGTGGTGAGCTCGGGGGTGACGAGCTGGGCGAACGCGATGTCGTCGCAGCCGACGAGCGACATCGCCGCCGGGACCTGGACTCCGAGCTGGGTGCATGCCTTGTGCGCGCCTAACGCGAGCAGGTCGTTGCCGCAGAATACCGCGGTCGGCCGCTCGGCGAGGGCGCAGAGGGCGCGCATCGCGGCTCCGCCGCCGTCGAGCGTGGCCGGTGCGCGGCGCAGCCAGGGCGAGGGGACTTTCAGGCCGGCCGCGCCTAACGCGCGGATGAAGCCGCGCTCGCGCATCCGGAAGCCGTGGACGTCGGCGGACGGCCCGATGAAGGCGATCCGGCGGTGGCCGAGCGAGAGCAGGTGCTCGGCAGCGAGGCGTCCGGCGCCTTCGGCGTCGCTGGCGACGCCCGGCCACTGCTCGCCCGGCTCGTCGACGAGGACGACGTTGAGTCCGGCGAGCGTGTTCGGGGCGAGGGCGCTCGCTCCGGCCGCGTCGATGATGACGCCATCGACCTGACGGGCGCGGAGCGCGTCGATGTGCTTCTCGAGCGGTGCGCCGCGCTGCTCGCAGAGAAACAGTGCGTATCCGGCGTCCGTGGCGACGCGCTCGGCGCCGCTGACGACGTCGGCGAAGAACTGGTTGCCGACGTCGGGGATGATGACACCGAGCGCGTACGAGCGGCGGCGGGCGAGCGAGCGCGCGACGACGTTGGGCCGATAGCCCAGCTCTTCGGCGGCCCTGATGACGCGCTCGCGAGTGGCCGAGGCGACGCGGGCGTTCGGGTTCCGGGAGAGGACGAGGGAGACGGTTGGCTGCGACACGCCGGCGCGGGCCGCGACGTCGTGACTGGTCGCGGCGCGTTCGGCCGTGTCCGGCTTGGCGTCGTCGTCCGGAACCGGGCGGTTGGCCGGGTCGGTGGACTCGTCGGGGTCGGATGTCAGCTTGTGGCTCGGTGGCAGAGCTTGGCGTTGGGCGGCGTCGCGCATCGTGTGCTAATACGTATTGGCAACCGCTTTTTGTCAAGCAAGACTGCAAATGAAGCGAACGGGGCGGCAGCGAGATTCGCTGCCGCCCCCGCCCTGACGCCGGGTCTATCAGACCGGGCACTCGATCAGCGCGCGGCGGTCGGGGCTGGGACCGCGGCAGCGGGGGGTGGGCCACCGGGGCCACCCGGCGCGCCCGGCCGGCGCGGCGAGGGGAGGGCGACGAGGATCGAGGTGATGAGCAGCACGACGCCGGCGGCAATGAGCTCACGCGTCGCCGATCGTTGCACGGCGATCGCGCCCGTTTCGCCGCCTAACGTTGGGCGAACTCGCTTCCAGTTCCAGGCGCCGAGGGCAAATACCACCGCGACGACGGCAAGCTTGGCGATCAGCGTCCAACCGTACGGCGTCGTCCAGAGCGAGGAGAATGGATTGAGGTGCCTCCATGCGGTGATCACCCCGAAAATCACGACCAGCCCGCCGGACACGAGGGCGAGCGGCGAGAACCGGTTGACCATGTCCGCCGCCATCGGGCCGCGCGCTTCGGTGGGAGTTTCCCGACGCAGCACGAGCGCGAGCCCGACCACCATCATCACCAGCAACGTTCCGATCCAGAATCCCGCCGCCAGCTCATGGACCGGATTGACGAGCCGCGCCCACCGGCCGCTGAGTACGCCGCGCAGCGTGCCGACGACGACGCCGCCGGCGGCGAGGGGCCAGCCCCCGGCGAGTCGCGAGGTCGCGAGAGCAAAGCCAAGCACCGCGAGAACGCCGCACGCGAGGAATACCTGTGCGTCGAGGTTCGACGTGAGCAAACCACCCGTCGTCGTGCGAGCGCGCTCGGCGAACGACGGAAGGGCGCGGATGATCTGGACGAGCGCGATCAGCGCGCCGATGAGACCAAGCGCCGCGGCGCGGCGCGCGGCCATCTCATAGAGTCCATCGTGTGGGTGCGGCGCGCCGGCCGTGGCGCCGGTGTGCTGCGCGCTGTTTCCAACTCGCCCTCGGAGCGACGAGTAGCGAAATCCGACAGCGCCCGCGGTGAGAAAGAGGGCGATGAAGTCGACCAGGTGGAAAATCGGCTCTGGCCATTCAATGAGGGGAGCGGCTTGCACGTCGAGAATCTTCTGTGAAATGGGTGGCTACGCGGCTGGACCGGTGACGAGGGTACAAATCAACGTGACGGCCCGTTGGAATGTCGTAATTTGTAGTGCACATCACTCCGTGACGTGCACTCCAGCGACGCTGTGCGCAGCGGCTCCAATGGTCGCCTCCGGCATCATGAAAACCTAATGAAAACTCCCCTGAAAACCGGGCGCGGTTGCGGCACAAACATGTGATGCGTCTGTAGGATGCAGGTCGCTTTTCACCCGGGTTGAGGACGTGGCGATTGCCACCGTGCCCGGAGCTCCCCCGCAGCAAGGAGTATCGATGTCACGCACCGTCGCGCTCGTCGCGGTGGCGCTCGCTCTCACCGCCTCGCGCGCTCGCGCCCAGGCAGAGAGTCCCGAGAGCCGCGCGCCTAACGTCCTGTCGACCGTCACCGTCACAGCGAAGACCTCGAGCAAGAACATCTTCCGTCGCATGTGGACGATGAACGAGGACCGCAGCCAGGTCGTCGCAATGGCGCAGGAAAACCGCCGCCTCGCATGGCAGCTCCGCGGTTACGACAAGCAGATCGTCCGCCTCGAGAGCCGCCTCGCCGTGGTCAAGGCCGAGCACGACCGTCTCGTCGCGGGCATCGCCGCCGTCAAGGACGAGACAATCGACGCCCGCCGCCGCCGCATCGAGCTGGAAGACCGTCTCCGGACACTGGAAGGCCCACTGCCGGTAGCCGACGCCGGAGACGTGAAGCAGGAGAATTAAGCCGTAAGCGGTAGCAGAAAGCGTGGGAGCCTCGAGGCTCCCACGCTTTCTGCTACCGCTTACGGCTTAATTCTCCTGCTTCACGTCTCCGGCGTCGGCTACCGGCAGTGGGCCTTCCAGTGTCCGGAGACGGTCTTCCAGCTCGATGCGGCGGCGGCGGGCGTCGATTGTCTCGTCCTTGACGGCGGCGATGCCCGCGACGAGACGGTCGTGCTCGGCCTTGACCACGGCGAGGCGGCTCTCGAGGCGGACGATCTGCTTGTCGTAACCGCGGAGCTGCCATGCGAGGCGGCGGTTTTCCTGCGCCATTGCGACGACCTGGCTGCGGTCCTCGTTCATCGTCCACATGCGACGGAAGATGTTCTTGCTCGAGGTCTTCGCTGTGACGGTGACGGTCGACAGGACGTTAGGCGCGCGGCTCTCGGGACTCTCTGCCTGGGCGCGAGCGCGCGAGGCGGTGAGAGCGAGCGCCACCGCGACGAGCGCGACGGTGCGTGACATCGATACTCCTTGCTGCGGGGGAGCTCCGGGCACGGTGGCAATCGCCACGTCCTCAACCCGGGTGAAAAGCGACCTGCATCCTACAGACGCATCACATGTTTGTGCCGCAACCGCGCCCGGTTTTCAGGGGAGTTTTCATTAGGTTTTCATGATGCCGGAGGCGACCATTGGAGCCGCTGCGCACAGCGTCGCTGGAGTGCACGTCACGGAGTGATGTGCACTACAAATTACGACATTCCAACGGGCCGTCACGTTGATTTGTACCCTCGTCACCGGTCCAGCCGCGTAGCCACCCATTTCACAGAAGATTCTCGACGTGCAAGCCGCTCCCCTCATTGAATGGCCAGAGCCGATTTTCCACCTGGTCGACTTCATCGCCCTCTTTCTCACCGCGGGCGCTGTCGGATTTCGCTACTCGTCGCTCCGAGGGCGAGTTGGAAACAGCGCGCAGCACACCGGCGCCACGGCCGGCGCGCCGCACCCACACGATGGACTCTATGAGATGGCCGCGCGCCGCGCCGCGGCGCTTGGTCTCATCGGCGCGCTGATCGCGCTCGTCCAGATCATCCGCGCCCTTCCGTCGTTCGCCGAGCGCGCTCGCACGACGACGGGTGGTTTGCTCACGTCGAACCTCGACGCACAGGTATTCCTCGCGTGCGGCGTTCTCGCGGTGCTTGGCTTTGCTCTCGCGACCTCGCGACTCGCCGGGGGCTGGCCCCTCGCCGCCGGCGGCGTCGTCGTCGGCACGCTGCGCGGCGTACTCAGCGGCCGGTGGGCGCGGCTCGTCAATCCGGTCCATGAGCTGGCGGCGGGATTCTGGATCGGAACGTTGCTGGTGATGATGGTGGTCGGGCTCGCGCTCGTGCTGCGTCGGGAAACTCCCACCGAAGCGCGCGGCCCGATGGCGGCGGACATGGTCAACCGGTTCTCGCCGCTCGCCCTCGTGTCCGGCGGGCTGGTCGTGATTTTCGGGGTGATCACCGCATGGAGGCACCTCAATCCATTCTCCTCGCTCTGGACGACGCCGTACGGTTGGACGCTGATCGCCAAGCTTGCCGTCGTCGCGGTGGTATTTGCCCTCGGCGCCTGGAACTGGAAGCGAGTTCGCCCAACGTTAGGCGGCGAAACGGGCGCGATCGCCGTGCAACGATCGGCGACGCGTGAGCTCATTGCCGCCGGCGTCGTGCTGCTCATCACCTCGATCCTCGTCGCCCTCCCCTCGCCGCGCCGGCCGGGCGCGCCGGGTGGCCCCGGTGGCCCACCCCCCGCTGCCGCGGTCCCAGCCCCGACCGCCGCGCGCTGATCGAGTGCCCGGTCTGATAGACCCGGCGTCAGGGCGGGGGCGGCAGCGAATCTCGCTGCCGCCCCGTTCGCTTCATTTGCAGTCTTGCTTGACAAAAAGCGGTTGCCAATACGTATTAGCACACGATGCGCGACGCCGCCCAACGCCAAGCTCTGCCACCGAGCCACAAGCTGACATCCGACCCCGACGAGTCCACCGACCCGGCCAACCGCCCGGTTCCGGACGACGACGCCAAGCCGGACACGGCCGAACGCGCCGCGACCAGTCACGACGTCGCGGCCCGCGCCGGCGTGTCGCAGCCAACCGTCTCCCTCGTCCTCTCCCGGAACCCGAACGCCCGCGTCGCCTCGGCCACTCGCGAGCGCGTCATCAGGGCCGCCGAAGAGCTGGGCTATCGGCCCAACGTCGTCGCGCGCTCGCTCGCCCGCCGCCGCTCGTACGCGCTCGGTGTCATCATCCCCGACGTCGGCAACCAGTTCTTCGCCGACGTCGTCAGCGGCGCCGAGCGCGTCGCCACGGACGCCGGATACGCACTGTTTCTCTGCGAGCAGCGCGGCGCACCGCTCGAGAAGCACATCGACGCGCTCCGCGCCCGTCAGGTCGATGGCGTCATCATCGACGCGGCCGGAGCGAGCGCCCTCGCCCCGAACACGCTCGCCGGACTCAACGTCGTCCTCGTCGACGAGCCGGGCGAGCAGTGGCCGGGCGTCGCCAGCGACGCCGAAGGCGCCGGACGCCTCGCTGCCGAGCACCTGCTCTCGCTCGGCCACCGCCGGATCGCCTTCATCGGGCCGTCCGCCGACGTCCACGGCTTCCGGATGCGCGAGCGCGGCTTCATCCGCGCGTTAGGCGCGGCCGGCCTGAAAGTCCCCTCGCCCTGGCTGCGCCGCGCACCGGCCACGCTCGACGGCGGCGGAGCCGCGATGCGCGCCCTCTGCGCCCTCGCCGAGCGGCCGACCGCGGTATTCTGCGGCAACGACCTGCTCGCGTTAGGCGCGCACAAGGCATGCACCCAGCTCGGAGTCCAGGTCCCGGCGGCGATGTCGCTCGTCGGCTGCGACGACATCGCGTTCGCCCAGCTCGTCACCCCCGAGCTCACCACTGTTGCCGTGCCGGCGCGCGAGCTCGGCGCCCGTGCGGCCCGCCTGCTCCTCCGCCAGATCGACGGCACCGGCGCGGCCGACGCCGGAAAAAAGGGACGGCCCCTGCCGGTGCGCCTCGTCATTCGCGGGACGACCGGCCCGGTGAGGACAGGCACCTGATGCGCCACGCCGTCATCACCGGCACCGGGTCATTCGTTCCCGAGCGCGTGCTCACCAACGCCGATCTCGCCGAGCGGATCGGCGCCGACATCGAGCCGTTCGTCTCCGAAACGTTAGGCATCCGGGAGCGGCACGTCTGCGGCCCCGACGAATCGACCGCCGATCTCGCCGAGGCCGCGGGAGCGCGCGCGCTCGCCGCCGCCGGGCTCGATCCGCGCGACATCGACCTGCTCATCATCGCGACCGACACCCCGGAGTATATCTCGCCGGCGACGTCCTCGGTCGTGCACGGGCGGCTCGGTCTGTCGCGAGCGGGGAGCTTCGACCTGAACTCGGGCTGCGCCGGCTACGTGACCGCGCTCGACGTCGCGTGGAAGTACATCCGCGCTGACGAGCGCTACCGCCGGGTGCTCGTGATTGGCGCCTATGCGATGTCCAAGTTCCTCGACTACTCCGACAAGAAGACCGCGACGATCTTCGCCGACGGCGCGGGCGCCACTGTCGTCGAGCTGGCGAGTGCGCCGGGCATCCTCGCCTCCGAGCTGTTCGCCGATGGGACGCTTTGCGACGGGATGGGGATCTTCGCCGGCGGTACCGCCGAGCCGATCACCAGCGAGGTGCTCGACGCCGGCGTCCGCAACAAGCTCCGATTCATCCAGAAATATCCGAAAGAAGTGAACGAGGCCGGCTGGCCGCGGATCACCAGGTCGGTGCTTGCGCGGATCGGCCGCGAAGTGAGCGACGTCGACCTCTGGCTCTGGACCCAGGTCAATCTCTCGACGATCCGGCTCGTCATGGAAACGTTAGGCATAGCCGTCGAGAAGGCGCACACCATCATGGGCAAGTGGGGCTACACCGGGGCCGCCTGCCTGCCGATGGCGCTCGACGACGCGGTCTCCGCCGGACGGCTTCGCGAGGCCGACCTCGTGATGCTCACCGGGTCCGGCGCCGGATTGTCGATGGGCACGGTCGCGCTCGAGTGGCGGCCCGGCGCGACGGTATCACGCCCATGACCAGGACGACCACGATTCTCGACGTCTTCGCCGATCGCGTCGCGAAACACCCCGACCGGATCGCGATCGAGGAGCTGGCCGCCGGCGGTGCACGCCGCGACCAGCGGCTGACCTGGCGCGAGTGGCACGAGCTGTCGTCGCGCGTCGGGGCGGCGCTCGTTCGCGACGGAGTACAGCCGGGCGACACGGTCGCCATCCTCGCCGGCAACCGCAACATCTGGCCGATCGCCGACATCGGCGTCCTGATGGCCGGCGCGGTCAGCGTCGGTGTCTACACGACCAGCCCTGTTCCGCAGATCGTCCAGCAGCTCAGTGATTGCGGCGCCGTGGCAGCGATCGTCGATACGACCGAGCAACTCGCGAAGCTGATCGCAGCTCGCGGTGAGCTGCCTGCGCTCCGGCTCATCGTCTGTGAGGATGGCCCATCGAACGGCGCGCGCTGGTGGGGCGAGTGGCTTGGCGACTCGATGGCCGCGGGAACGCCGCTGCCACCGGCGACCCCTGACGATGTCGCGCTGCTCATCTACACCTCCGGCTCGACCGGCGCCCCGAAGGGCGCGCGGATCACGCATCGCTGCATCTCGGCCTGTGCGGCATCGGTGCGCGCCACGCTCGGACTCGGCGACCACGACAGCTCGCTCAGCTTTCTCCCGTACTGCCACGCGGGCGAGCGCATCTTCGGATTGTACACCCGCATCCTTTGCGGAATGACGACCGCGCACGTCGAGGAACAGGGGAAACTCTGGGACGCCGCCCGCGCCTACGGCCCGACGCTGTTCGGTGGACTTCCCCGCTACTTCGAGAAGCTGCACGAATCGCTGCTGCTGCACGAGCGAACGTTAGGCGGCGAGGAGCTGGAGCGGTGGCGGCTCGCGATCGCGCTCGGCCGCGAGCGCTCGGCGCTCCGTCGCCGCGGTGACCCGGTGCCCGACCTCCTCGAGGCGCGCTGGCGTGTCGCGGCCGCGCCGATTCGTGCCGAGATGGCGCGAATGCTGGGCGGAAACGCGCGGCTCGCGACATCGGGTGGCGCCGCGCTTCCCGTCGAAGTGGCCGACTATCTCGAGGCCGCCGGGCTGGCGGTGCTCGGCGCGTACGGACAGACCGAGCACCTCTGCGTCGCGATGCATCGCCCCGACGCGTACGACACCCTCAGCGTCGGCCCGCCGATGCCGGGCACCGAGGTTCGCATCGCCGACGATGGCGAGCTGCTGATCCGCCGCAACGCTCTGACCTTCGCGGGCTATCACGGAAAGCCTGCCGCGACACGCGAGGCGTTCACCGAGGACGGGCTCTGGCTCAAGACCGGCGACCTGGCCGAGATCGGCGAGAACGGCCGGCTCCGGATCACCGGCCGGAAGAAGGAGCTGATCGCGCTGTCGAATGGGAAGAAGGTGGCACCGCTCCCGATCGAGGCGCAGCTCACCGAGGATCCGTGGATCGCGTACGCAATGCTGTACGGTGAGGGCGAGCGCTTCATCAGCGCGCTGCTCGTGCCGAGCCGCCCAACGCTCGAGCGGTGGATGAGCGAGCGCGGAGTCGCGAGCGTTGCCGACGCGCTGGCGCATCCCGATGTCATCGCGCAGCTGCAGGGGGCGGTGGATCGCGTCAACGCGCGACTCTCGCGCCCCGAGCAGGTACGGCGCTGGGTGGTGCTCGAGCACGACCTGTCGCTCGAGCGGGGCGAATTGACGCCGACGCTGAAGATCCGGCGCACCGCGCTCGTCGAGCGCTACCGCGACCGGCTGGAGCCGCTCTACCGATGATCACCTCGACGAAGCGCACCGCGCTCGCCGCAATCGTCATCTCGACGCTCGCGATCGGGTCGGCGTACGCATCGGCGTTCGGCACCGGCGGGCCACCGGTCTGGGCCGGCTGGCTGTTCGCCGCCGGGGTGACCGGCGCGCTCGTCGGGACGCTCGCGTTAGGCGCGACGCGCCCTGACCGCGGGCTCGGGCGCCTGGTTGGCCCGTTCCTGCTGATGACGGTGATCATCAGCGCCGGCTTCATCGCGGTGTTCGCGCTCCCCGAGCTCGGCGCGAGTGAACCGCTCCTGCTTGGACTGCCCCGCCGCGCGGCGATCGTCCTCTACGGCATCGGGCTGCTCCCGACGCTCGTGCTCCCGGTTGCCTACGCGCTCACCTTCTCGGACCAGACGCTGCGCCCGGAAGACCTCGAGCGCGTGCTCGCGACTGCGCGCGCCGCACGCGAGACGCGTGCGCTGGCCGAAGAGGGTCGCCCGTGATCAGCGCAGCGGCGTGGGCACTGATCGGCGATGTAAAGCCCGCGGGCGCGCTGCCCCATCTCGCCAGCCCGACGATCGTGTTCGTCGCGCTCCTCTACTTTGCCGGCGTCGTCGCGATCAGCGTCTGGGCGGCACGGCGGACGCGAACGGCGCGCGACTTCTTCGTCGCTGGCCACGGCATCGGACTCGTCGCGCTGACGGTGGCATCGGTCTCGACGTCGGTGTCCGGCTTTGCCTTCATCGGCGGGCCGGGACTGCTCTACACCATCGGATTGGGCGCGCTCTACATCGTACTGCCCGCGTCGATCACGAACGTGATGGGTGCATGGGTGCTCGCGAAGCGCATGCGGCTGCTCGGCGAAGTGCGCGGACTGATGACGGTGCCCGACGCGATCGGCGCGCGCTACCGCTCGCCCGGCGCGCAGGGGCTGGCCGGGGTGGCGATGCTGATCGCGATTGTCGGGTACATGGCGACCAACTGCCTCGCGATGGGCTACGTGATCAACGCGATCTTCGGCACCGGCATCGTCTGGGGCATCTGGATCGGGATGGGGATCACGCTCGCCTACTCGGTCGCGGGCGGAATTCTCGCCGGCATCTACAACGATGTGTTCCAGGGAACGCTGATGGCGCTCGCCTCGGCGCTCGTCTTCGGCTACGTGCTGTCGGTGAACGGCGGGATGAGCGGCATCTCGCACGCGATCATGCCGGCATTCCCGACGTTCCTCGGGCCGTGGGGGAACATCACGCCGATCGCGGCGCTGTCGTTCTTCTTCGTCTTCGGGATGGGATCGTTAGGCCAGCCGCAGGGAGTCCACAAGTACTACATGCTCAAGGACCCGCAGCAGCTGAAGTGGTATCCGCTGCTGAAGACCCTCGGGCTGATTCTCGTGCTGCTGCTCTTCTTCGGCGTCGGCGTCGGGGTGAAGGCGCTCGTCGCGAGCGGCCGGATGGCGCCGCTCACCACCCCGGACGCGGCGACACCGAGCTTCCTGCTCGGGTTCACGCCGGTGGTGCTGGCCGCGCTGGTGTTCTCCGGCGTCGCCGCGGCGACGATGAGCGCGGTGAACTCGTTCATCAACATCGGGGCCGCGGTCGTGACGCACGACATCCCGGTCGCGTTAGGCAGGAAGGTGAAGAACGAGCTGTACTGGGGCCGCATCTCGACGCTGATCATCGCGATCGTCGCGGCGACCGTCGCGCAGTTCTCAGGGTCGATGGTCGCCTTCCTCGGGGTGTTCGGCTGGGGGCTGTTCGGCTCGACGCTCGTGCCGGCGCTCGCGTTCGGCCTCAACTGGGAAGGCGCGACGCGGCAGGGGGCGATCGCCTCGATGAGCACCGGGCTTCTCGTCACGCTGGTGTTCGAGACCCTCGCCTGGTTCAAGGCCTACTCGTTCCCGGCCGGCGTCGCCGTGTCGGGGATGTCGCTGGTGCTTTCGATCCTCGTCTTCTTCGCCGTGTCGTGGGCAACGCGGAAGAGTGCGGCGGGCCAGCTCGACCCGGACGTGCGCATCGTAATGGAGGTCTGATGAATGTCGATGAGCTGAGCGCGGGGCAGAGCGCCGAGATGTCGAAGACGATCACCAGCGCCGACATCATGTCGTTCGCGCAGGCCACTGGTGACTTCAATCCGGTGCACATCGATGACGAGGCGGCGAAGCGATCGCCGTTCGGTGAGCGGATCGCGCACGGGATGCTCAGCGCGGGACTCATCTCGGCGGTGCTCGGGATGAAGCTGCCCGGGCCGGGAGTGATCTACATGTCGCAGTCGCTGCGCTTCGTCAGGCCGGTGAAGATCGGCGACACCATAACGGCGCGCGCCGAGGTGATCGAGGTGATGACGGCGAAGAAGCGCGCGAAGCTCGCAACGACCTGTCGCAACCAGAACGGCGAGATGGTGCTCGAGGGCGAGGCGTTGGTGATGGTCCCCGACGGATGAATCACTGCGCCAGGCAAGCTATGACACTGCGATGAGAGACGATCGAGGATCCGATCGAGAGATGAGAGAAGAGAGAGAAATAGCCGGTACTACCGTTCCACCACACACCAGGACCCCCCATATGTCTACCAGGTTCAAGTTGTTCCTGACGGCGATGATGTTCGCCCCGGCTGCGCTGCTTGCGCAAAGCGGGCGCATCGTCGGCACGATCACCGATGCGGAGAGCCGGCAAGGGCTGCCGAGTGCATCGGTGACGCTCGTCGGCACCGGGCGCGGCGCCAATACGGATGCGGACGGACGCTTCACCGTCTACAACGTTCCCGCCGGGATCTATGAGGTGCGCGTCCAGCGGATCGGCATGGCGATGAAAAGCGTCAGCGGAGTGACGGTCAGCGCGGGCAGTGATTCGCGCGTCGACATCTCGCTCGATCGCGCGCCGCTCGAGCTGGCCGGCGTGGTCGTTTCCGCGTCGCGGCGAGTGGAGAAGGTGACCGAAGCGCCGGCGACGATCACGCGCATCGATGCGGCGCAGATCGAGAACACCGTCGGGAATTCGTTCTCTGGCGCGCTCAAGGGACTCGAGGGCGTGGACTTCGTGCAGGTCGGCGTCACCTCGGCCGCGATCAATACGCGCGGCTTCAACTCGTCGTTCAACAATCGCGTGCTGATGATGGAGGACGGGCGCATCGCCGTGCTTCCCGAGAACGGTCTTCCCGCCGGCGCCTTCACGTCGATCCCGAAAGTCGACCTCAACGCGGTCGAAGTGCTCGTTGGCCCCGGGTCGGCGCTCTATGGCCCGGACGCATCGAACGGCGTCGTCACGCTCGAGACCAAGGATCCGAAGCAGTATCCAGGCACGACGATCGAGATCGCAGCGGGCACCCGTCAGTACCGGGACATTCAGGGCCGTCAGGCGGGCGTCTTCGGCGATGGGCGATTCGGCTACAAGGTGACCGGCGAGTATCAGGCCGCCAATGATTTCACCAACAAGAACACCTACGCCCCGGTCGGTGCGGCGCAGGCGCCGGAGCGGAGCGCGAACTGGCAGACCGACGTGATCCGTGGCGCGGGTGCCTTCGACTACTACCGCGGCGACTCACGCCTCGAGGCGAGCCTTGGCGCGAGCAAGAGCAACGGTATCGGCCAGACGAACGTCGGTCGCAACCAGCTCGTCGACTGGCAGTACCGCCACGCGCAGCTCAAGTACACGAGCCCGCACTGGTTCGGGCAGGCGTACACCACGCAGTCGCGCTCGGGCGACACGTATCAGCTGAACGGGTACTCGCAGAACTTCATCCGATACCCGACGCTCAGCAGCGACTCGGTGAAGCACCTGTCCGATTTCCCGGCAGCGGGCGACCTGATGGCCGCGGAAATCCAGAACAACTTCAAGATCCCGATGCTCGGGACGCGCTTGACCTACGGCGGCCAGGTCCGTCGCGACGTCGTCAGCAGCAAGCGGCAGTGGCTCGCCGACCGCCTGACGGGCGAGGACATCAAGGTGAACCAGCGCGGCGTCTATGGCCAGCTCGAGCAGCAGGTCACCCCGCTGTTCAAGCTGATCGGCGCCGGCCGTTATGACAAGCACGATTACTACCCGGCGCAGTGGAGCCCGAAGGCCGGCGTGCTCTTCACGCCGCTGCCCGACCAGACCTTCCGCTTTACCTTCAACCGCGCCTTCAAGTCGCCGACGATTCTCCAGACGGCGTTCTACTTCCCCGACTTCAGCCCGCTCACGCCGACGATCGGCATCGGCGTCATCGGCAACCGCAACGGCCTCGTCATCAAGAACGCTGCCGGCACCACGATCAGGACCTTTGATGCGATCGTCCCCGAGACGAACACGACCTACGAGGTTGGCTACAAGGGTCTCGTCAAGAGCGTGCTCTTCTTCGACGTCACGACGTATCGCACCTTCTTCAAGAGCTTCATGACGCCGCTCGTCACGATTGCCAATCCACTCGCGAACACCTACGTCTACCAGAACGGGACGAAGTTCGCGAGCGAGACGGGCAAGGATCAGCTGGCGCTCACGTACCTCAACCTCGGCAAGGCACGGATCGACGGGCTCGACATGGGGCTTCGCTACCTGATCTCGCCGACGGTCGGCGTGTCGGGTTCGACGAGCTGGCAGCACCTCAAGGACATTCAGGTGCAGTCGACGCTTGCCGCGGCGACGATCGCCGAGGCGACCTCGTTCAACTCGCCGACGTTCAAGTGGTCGGCCGGGATGGACTTTGCCGACATCGCCGGCTCGCCGGTGCAGGCGTCGTTCAGCGGACGCCACGTCGCGGGCTACAACTTCCGCTCGGGCGTGAACTTCGGCGTCATCCCGACCTTCACCACGCTCGACATGTCGCTCGGCTACAAGCTTCCCTTCGAGGGCACGCGACTGAACGTCAACCTTCAGAACTTCTTCACGTGCCGCAGTGGACGGACGTTCGCCAACGGCTGGATACAGGGGGGCCGCAAGTCGCTCTATTCGGCCAACTCGACCTGCGGCTTCGGGAAGACGCATAGCGAGATGGTCAACATGCCGCCGCTCGGCGGACTGCTGACGGTCGGCATCCGTTGGGATCGTTAGGCAGTTGGCCCGCGCATTGATGAAGATCGCGCTGGTTGGAGCCGTCGTTACGCCAGTTGGCGCAACGACGGCTCAGGCAGCGGCCGGGGGAGATCATCCCCCGGCCGCCGCCGCACCGGGACAGTGGGTGCGGGGCGAGTACGCGAACGCCGCCGGGACGCGGCGGTATTCTGTGTACTTGCCGTCGGGGTACGACGCATTGGCGAAGCACATGCTCGTCGTGCTGCTTCACGGCTGCACGCAGGACGCGGCTGACATCGCTCGCGGAACCCGGCTCACCAGTCACGCGGACCGGGACGGGTTCATCGCGTTGCTTCCCGAACAACCGGAGAGCGCAAACGCGAAGAAGTGCTGGAACTGGTATGACCCCGCCCACCAGGTGCGCGATGGTGGTGAGCCGTCGATCATTGTCGGGATGACCGCGAAGATCATGTCCGACTATCGGGTAGACCCCGACCGCGTGCACCTCGCCGGAGTCTCCGCCGGCGCGGCGATGGCGTCGCTGACGGCGGTCGCGTATCCGGAGACGTTCGCGTCGGTCGCGATGCATTCCGGCATCCCGTGGCGCTCGGCGACGAACGTGATGATCGCGTTAGGCGTGATGGCCAAGGGCATACCTGACGAACAGGCCCGCACGCTCGGCGCCGAGGCGGCCACGGTGATGGGCAAGGCCGCACGACCGATCCCGGCGCTGGTGGTCTACGGGGGGAGCGACAAGGTCGTGAACACGGCGAATGGACGGGGCACAGCGGTGCTCTGGGCGGCAATGAACCGCGGGGCAATGGGCGCGTCACCCGAGACCGTACTCACGCCGGTCGCGTCGTCAGGCATCGAGAACGAGTACCATGTGCAGCGCCAGAGCTACGAATCAGGGCGGCGCGAGGTCATCGAGATCCGCGTCGAGGAGCTCGGCCACGCCTGGTCGGGTGGGTCGAAGGAAGGAACCTTCACCGACGAACGCGGCGTCGACACGATGATGGAGGTACTCCGCTTCTTCGCGAAGCACCCCCGCAACGAATCGCGTTAGGCATCATGTCGTCACCGACGTATCCTGACTTTCCCACCCGGCCGGACGTGGTCAGCTGGTGGGGACGGGTACACCCGAGCCGAACCGCGCTCGTCGATCGGGCGCGCGGGCAGCGGCTCACCTATTCCGAGCTGGACGCGGCCTCCGAGCGCCTGGCGCACGTGCTCGCCGGACTCGGGGTAGGGCGCGGCGATCGCGTCGGCGTGCTGGCAGGCAGCCGCATCGAGCAGCTCACGCTGTTCGGTGCCTCGCTGCGGATTGGGGCCGTGCTGCTCCCGCTGAACTGGCGGCTCGCTGCCCCCGAGCTGGCGCGCGTGCTCACCGATGCGATGCCCGCGGTGATCCTTGGCGAGGCGCGTTTTCGCGCGGTCGCCGAAGAGGCGACAGCGTCAGGCGCGTCGGTGCCGCGCTGGATCGACCTCGACGCCGAGCTGCCGCGACTCGTCGAGAAGGCGAGCGCACCGGCGGGGTTCGCTCACATCCGGGCGGAGCCGGAGATGCCGACGATGCTGCTGTACACGTCGGGCAGCACCGGGCGCCCGAAGGGTGCGGTACTCCCGCACCGCCAGCTCTTCTACAACTCGCTCGCCACGACAACCGGCTGGGAGCTCGGTGCGAACGACGTGGCGCCGGTGCACACGCCGTTCTTTCACACCGGCGGTTGGCACGTCGTGGCCATGCCGCACTTTCACGTCGGGGCGACGGTCGTGCTGTTCGACCAGTTCGAGCCGGCGAGTTTCCTCGACGGGCTGATCGAGGAGAAGTGCACCTGGACCTTCGGCGTGCCGACGCAGATCGCAATGATGCTCGAGTGCCGCGGCTGGGAGCGCGCGTTAGGCGGCCTCCGCTTCTTCATGTCCGGCGGCGCGCCATGCGCGCCCGCCCTGCAGGCAAGATTGCGGGCAGCGGGCGTCACGTTTCGCGAGGGATTCGGCCTTACGGAGTTCGGCCCGAACTGCTTCGCGATGAGCAACGCCGACGCAGTCGCGAAGCCCGGATATGTTGGCTATCCGATGCCGTTCGTCGAGATGTGCCTTCGCACCGACGACGGCGCCGACCCGGCTACCGGCGAACCCGGCGAGCTGCTGCTGCGCGGGCCACAGATGTTCGGCGGATACTGGAACGCGCCCGAGAAGACCGCTGAGTGTCTGGACACCGACCGCTGGCTCCACACCGGCGATCTGGCGATGCGCGACGCCGACGGCGCGTATCGCATCTGCGGCCGGAAGAAGGAGATGTACATCTCCGGCGGCGAGAATGTTTTTCCCGGGGAGGTGGAGGCCGCGCTCACTGAATGCGAGGGCGTGGTCGAGGCAGTGGTCGTCGCGGTGCCTGACGCGAAGTGGGGCGAGGTCGGGTGCGCGTACGTGGTGAGCAAGCGCGGGCGAACCCTTGTCCCTTCCGAGTTGATATCCCATGTGCGGAAGCGCCTCGCCGGCTACAAGGCGCCGAAGTCGATCGTGCTCGTCGAGACGATCCCGCGACTTGGATCGGGAAAGATCGATCGCAACGCCCTCGGCACGGCCGCGCGTGAGGCGACTGCGCGTGAAGCGACTGCGCGTGAGGCGGCCGAGCCGGGAGCACCGCGATGACCGAACGCGCCCTCGAGGTCGCGATTCCGGCTGGCACCCCGGCCGATCGCCCCGTGTATGCGAAGGGATCGATCGCTGGCTCGACGCTCGCCTTTCTCCGTCGCGAGCGTGGCGACGAGTACGTCGAACGCGTGCTCGCATCGCTTGCTCCCGCGACCCGCGCCCGCCTCACGGCCGCAGAGCCGACGGAGGAGCTCCCCTTCGCGCTGGTGCGCGAGCTCTGGGAGGCGGTTCACGCGCTGCTCGGCGACGCCGACCCGCGCTGGAGCGAGCGAGCCGGCGCGTATTCGATCGAGTCCGCCGGCCTCCAGTTTTACGGCGGCATCCTGCGAAAGAACAATCCGACCGAATTCCTCACGCAGAGCGTTTCGCTCTTTCGCTTGTTCTACCGTCCCGGCGACATGGAGGTCGTGCTCGCCGCCCCCGGATCGGCAGTGCTGCGCCTCGTCGGCTGCGCACCGGGCACTCCCCTCTTCTGCCAGCGCCAGACCGGCGGTCTCCGGCAGGCGCTCACTCTCGCGGCCGGCGCCGCTCCGAGAACGCGTCATGTTCGCTGCGCGCTCGAAGGCGATGCGTTCTGCGAGTGGGAGCTGCAGTGGAGCGATGCATGACCGCACCGCGCGAGACCCCGCCTGACGCGCGTCGCTCAGCTACCGGAGCAGCGTGTTGCGGAGGATCGCGAACGCCACGCTAAAGTAGATGATCAGCCCCGTCACATCGACGAGCGTGGCGACGAATGGTGCCGAGGCGCTGGCCGGGTCGAAGCCCAGCCGCTTGAGGAGGAACGGCAGCATCGATCCGGCGAGCGACCCAAAGGTGACGACGCCAACAAGCGCGCTGCCGACCGTCGCGGCGACCAGCGCCCAGTGCTCGCCGTAGTCGTACCACCCGAACTTCTGCCAGAGCACGATCCGGATCACCCCGATCGCGCCGAGGAAGATGCCTAACGTCAAACCGGCGGGGACCTCGCGCAGCGCGATGCGCCACCAGTCGCCGAGTCGGACTTCGCGCAGCGCGAGTGCGCGGATGATCAGCGATGTAGCCTGCGAGCCGGAGTTGCCGCCGGAGCTGATGATCAGCGGAATGAACAGCGACAGCACCACCGCCTTCGCGATCTCCCCCTCGAAGTGGCCCATCGCGGTCGCGGTCAGCATCTCGCCGAGAAACAGCGCGCAGAGCCATCCCGCGCGCTTCCTGATCATCCGGCCGAAGGAGATCTCGGTATATGGCTCGTCGAGTGCCTCCATTCCGCCGAATTTCTGCACGTCCTCCGTCTGCTCGCGGACGATTGCGTCGATCACGTCGTCGACCGTCACGATGCCCATGACGTGTCCCCCCTCGTCCACGACCGGCACGGCGAGCAGGTTGTACCTCGAGATGAGCCGGGCCACGTCTTCGCGATCGGTGAGCGGAGAGACGGTGAGCGGTTTCCGCGTGTTACCGACCATCGCAACAGGCGCCGTCCGGTCTGCGAGCATGAGGTCCCGCAGCGATACCACGTGGACCAGTCGCTTGCTCTCGGGATCGACGACGTAGATCGCGTAGATCGTCTCTTTCGCCCGCCCGACCTCGCGGATGTGCTGCAATGCCTGGTCGACTGTCCACGTCGTCGGCATCGAGACGAATTCCGTCGTCATGATTCCGGCAGCAGTCTCGGGAGGGTAGCGGAGGAGAAGGCTCAACCCCTCCCGGGTCTTTGGCTCCAGTGGCTTCAGAAACCGCGGGCGGTCTTTTTCAGACAGCTCGCGGAAAAGGTCAGCCTGTTGATCGGACGACATCGCCTCGATGAGCGGGGCTGCGGTCTGCTCGCCCATCAGCTGGATGATCCCGCATCGGAACCCCTCGAGCTCCGGTTCGTCGAAGACCTGGACCGCAAGGTCGAACGGCAGGGCCGCCATCACCTTCGCCGCCGCGTCGGGATGCAGGTTGCGGAGCGCGTCGGCGACGTCGGCGGCCCGCATCCCGGCCAGCGCCTCGGCGAGCTCGGTCGGGTCGCCGTGGAGGAGGTAGAGGAGCTCAGGTATCGTCTGGGGTGACTGCGTGGTCGGCATCCCGAAGGATCGCAGACCTCCCGCTCCGCGCGCAAGCGTGAGCTGGCGCTGACCGTTCCAATCGCGAGCGAACTGCCTAACGTCCGATCCGCGTGCCGACGCCAGACCCGACGACCAGTCGCGACCCGACCAGTGTCGCGATCTCCTTCCCGGCCCGCTGCATTACCCCCGCGACATCGCCGAGCAGCCCGCTGATCTCGACCACCCAATCGCCGCTCGATCGCGGCGGAGTGGCGCCCTTGAGGGAAGTCATGATCCGTCCCCGCAGCCGCAGCGCGATCGGGCCGGCGAACTCGATCGCGTTGAAGTGCGGATCGTAGCGCGTGCCCAGACCTTCGATCAGCGACGCGGTCCGCGCGAAGTAGACCAGATCGCTCGGCAGGATGATCGGCGCGTCGAAGATCTCGGCGAGCACGCGGTCGGCGAGCAGCCGCTCCAGTCGCTCGCGCGTGACCGAGCGCTCGCCGGCGATCAGCAGCAGCTTCCGGACGAGAATGACGATCGCGTCGCGATCCGATCCCGGGAGCACCACCCCTAACGATTCGAAGCCGGCGACGATCTGCTCGACGTCGCCGCGGATCGCGGCGAACACCGTCTCGACGAGCCGCAGCCGCTGCTCGCGCGGGACGCGGACCGCCATCCCGAAATCGAGCAGGATCAGCCGTCCGTCGGGCGCGACCATCAGGTTGCCCGGATGCGGATCGGCGTGAAAGAGGCCGTCGATCAGCATCATCTGGATGTACATCTCCATCACCGTCGAGACGACGTCGCTGCCGCGAATGCGTCCCCCCCCGGTCGTCACCCAGTCGCCGAGCATGTCGATGCGACGGCCGTCCACATAGTCGAGTACCAGCACGCGCTGCCGCGTCATTTCATGATGGACCGCGGGAACGATCACTCGCTTGTTGGCCGTGAAGTTCGCGCGGATCTCGTCGGCGATCGCGGCTTCCTTGCGGAAATCGAGCTCGTCGCCGACGCGGACCGAGAACTCCGCGATCGCCCCCTGCAACGCGAGCACATGCCGGTTCGGCCAGCGCTTCGCCACCGCGGCGAGTATGCGCGACGAGGCCTCGACGTCCACCGCCACCATTTCCTCGACGCGCGGCCGCAGTACCTTCACCACCACCTCCGTACCGGCCAGGCTGGCGCGATGCACCTGGCCGAGCGACGCGGCGGCGATCGGAACCTGATCGAACCGATCGAACAGCATCTCGACCGGCGCACCGTAGCTTTCACGGATCGTCCGCTCGATCTCCGAATACGGAACCGGTGGCACCTGGTCGTGCAGCCGGCCGAGTGATCCGAGATACGGTTCGGGGACGAGGTCGGCGCGGGCGCCGATGACCTGGGCGAGCTTGACGAACGTTGGCCCGAGTGCGGCAATCAATGCGACCAGGGTGTCCGCGCGATGTTGGTGAAAGGCCGCCGTGCGCGGGAGCGCGCTGCCGAAGAAGACCCACCGCCGCCGGTCGCGGAGAAACGACAGGACGAAGGGCAGCAGCCGGAGCGAGACGACGAGAGCGCGCATGATCCTTGAAAGATAGCGAGCACACATGACACTCACTCACCTGTTCTTCGACATCGGCGGTGTCCTCGGCACCAATGGCTGGGACAACGAGCAGCGCAGCCGGGCTGCGCTGCACTTCGCGCTCGGGCCCGAGTTCGAGTCACGCCACCAGGAGCTGATTGGTGACTGGGAGATCGGGCGCCTCACGCTCGACGAGTACCTCGACAGCGCCGTGTTCTTCGCGCCACGCTCGTTCACAAAGGAGGATTTCACCGCATTCATGTTCGACGAGAGCGAGCCGTTCGTCGGGACGATCGCGATCGTGGGCGAGCTCGCCGCGCGCGGTGAGCTGACGTTGATGACGCTGAACAACGAATCCGATGAGCTCAATCGGCATCGCATCCGGAAGTTCGGACTCGACGGACTGTTCGCGGCGTTTCTCTCCTCGTGCTGGCTTGGCGTGCGCAAGCCGTCACGGCTGATCTTCGAGCGCGCCCTCGCGATCGCCGGCGCCGACGCCGCCAACGTGCTCTTCGTCGACGACCGGCAGCAGAACCTCGTCCCCGCGGCCGCCGCCGGGTGGGAGACTCACCACTTCATCGACGCCGCCGGCCTCCGCGCCGAGCTCGAAGAGCGGAAACTCATCTGATGCGCGCGCTGACCCTGCTGATCGGCGCTGCGGTGGCGACCGCGCCTAACGCGTGCGTCGTGGTCAGCAGCGATTCCGGCGACACGACGGTTGCGATCGTCGATCTCGACAGCGCGAAGAACGCCGCGAAAATGCCGCCCGATTCCGCGGTGATCGCCCGCGTCGCGATGCAGCTCGCACGAGACTCGATCGCGGTCCGGCGGATGAGCGACTCGGTGCGCGCCGCACTCGCCCTGGATTCGATCGCGCCGATCATCGCCGAGCAGCTGCCGCCGGAAGTCGCGCCGGTGAGCAGCCGCACCGGCCCGCGCGACACCGCGTCGGTCGACGCCACACCCATCGACCTCGCGACACTCGCCGCGGCGCTCATCATCCCCGTCCAGGGAGTCGCCTCTCGCGACCTTCGCGACAGCTACCTCGAGCCACGAGGCGGGGGCTCGCGAACCCACGAAGCACTCGACATCCCGGCGCCGCGCGGTACTCCCGTCCTCTCCGCACTGGACGGCCGCGTCCTCCGCAAATACTCGAGCAAGGACGGCGGCCTGATGATCTACGCCGCCGACGCGGGCGAGAAGTTCATCCTGATGTACGCCCATCTCGATCGCTACGCCGACGGCATCAGCGACGGCACGACCCTGCGGAAAGGCGACATCATCGGCTACGTCGGCACCACCGGCAACGCTCCGCCTAACGTGCCCCACCTCCACTTCGCGATCTCACGCGCCGCCGACATCCGCGATTGGTGGCGGGGGAAGGCGATCAACCCGTTCCCGTTGCTGGCGAGCAAGGGCGGGTGAGTTCGGCGAGAAATGCGGAACCGCGCCGCAGAGGCGCAGAGGCGCAGAGTACTCGCAGAGAACTGCGAACGGCGTCTATCGAGATGCCGGGGATTACCAACTGCCTCGACGCTGAGACTTTCTGCCTTGGCCTGAACCGCTTGGGGCATGCGGGGCGAGGTCGCCGCGCCACGGCCTGAACGACTTGGGGTACCGGTGGTGAGATGATCTTGCCACGCGTGCCCAAAAAAATCCCGGCTCGTGCGATCGCATTATTCGGATGCAAGGAACCTCGGCACCTCGGCGTCCCCGTGGCGCCGTTCGCATTTCTCTGCGGGTGCCTCTGCGCCCCTGCGTCTCTGCGGCGCGGTTCCGCAGTCCTCCCCGCCGTTCTCTCGCGCACCCTACCGCAACAACTTCATCGCCGACCTTCCCTCCTGCTCGAGCTGCGCGATCGAGCACTGACTCGGCGCCTTGTCGGGTCGCCAGCGGATGAACGACGTCCCGTGCCGGAACCGTCCGCCGGAGAAGTGGTCGTAGCGGACTTCGAGGACGAGCTTCGGCGCGAGTGGCTGCCACTCGCTCGTCCGCGCGGTGCTCCAGCGTGATGGGCCTCCCGGCGCCTGGCCAGTGAAGCCGGGTGTCTTGACCAGCTTTTCGAGCTTCGCCGTAAGCGGTTTTTTCTCGTCAGCGGGGATGTTCGACGTGAAGCCGACGTGGTGCAGCAGGCCGCCGTCGTCGTAGAGGCCGAGCAGCAGCGAGCCGACCACCTTGCCCTTTGATGCGTACCGGAAGCCGCCGACTACGCACTCGGCGGTGCGCTGGTGCTTCATCTTCTGCATCCCGTCCCGATTCCCGCTCTGGTAGTCCAGGTCGAGCCGTTTTGCGATGACGCCGTCGAGACCGCCGCCGACGGAGCGGAACCACTTTGCCACCGTCGCCATCGACGTCGTTGCCGGCGAGAGGCGGAGTGCAGGGTTCTTCTTCGATGCGGCCGACTTCATGAACGCCTCGAGCGCCTCGCGGCGCTCGTCGAGCGGCAGGCCTGTCAGCGACTTTCCGCGGGCGTCGACGAGCAGGTCGAATGCGATGAAGGTGCCGGGGTGCGTCGCGGCAAGCATGTCGACTCTGGATTTCGCGGGGTGGATGCGCTGCAGCAGCTCGTCGAAGTCGATCGCGCCGTCCACGGTGACGACGATCTCGCCGTCGAGCACGAAGCGCTTCGGCTTCAGCGATTGCAGCAGCGCGACGATGTCGGGGAAATAGCGGGAGAGCGGCTTGCCCGCCTTCGACATCAGGTCCACCTTGTCGCCGTCGCGGAAAGCGAGGCAGCGGAACCCATCCCACTTTGGCTCGTACTGCCACTGCTTTCCCCTCG
>JANMAM010000124.1:0-29739 GCA_031359795.1 Gemmatimonadaceae bacterium | reverse complement strand
AGGGATGCGGCGAAGCGTCGTCGCCTAAGGCGACGAGCGCGACGGGGGATGAGGAACGTGGAAAACTGCGATGCTGGGACGAGAGATTCGGAGAGTGGCGCCGTTGCCCGTCGCGCGTGACCGGCCCGTACCAGGGACGAGGAAGAACAAGGGACGAGGGACGAGGGAACGCCCGGGGCTGGCGACGGCGCCCTAGCGCGTCGTTCCTCGTCCCTCGTCGTTTCTCGTCCCTCGTCGTTCCTCTTCCCACGTTATTCCTCGTCCGACGTCGTTCCTCGTCCCTGGTACGAGGGAGTACGCCACTCCGGTCAATGGCGCCACTCACGACCCCCTCGTCACAGCATCGCAGTTTTCCACGTTCCTCATCCCTAGTCGCGCTCGTCGCCTTAGGCGACGACGCTTCGCCGCATCCCTGGTCATCCATGACGGAACAAGGGACGAGGAAACGGCGCAACAGCAACGGCGCGGCTCCCTCGTCCCCCGTCGATGAAGTAGACAGTTGTGACCTTCCCCCTCGTCCCCCGAGTTGTGGTAGTGTCATGATTCGCCCGTCTCTCCCCACTCGGAGAATCGCCATGCAAAGCCTTGTGTCCGCGACGAATTTCAGGACCTTCGCCCTTCTTCTCGCCGTGGCCGCCTGCAGCGGCAGCGCGGCCACTGGTCCGCAGGCCGAGCTGCACGACGCGCGAAGCCGTTGGGTGGCGCAAGCGCCGGCTTCCTACAGCATGGTCGTCAATCGGCTCTGCGAATGCCTGCCTGAAATGGCCGACCGGGCGTTGATCACGGTGCGCAACGGCGCCGTCGAGTCGCGGCGCTACGTGGCGAACGGCAACGACGTGCCGCCGCAGTACGCGTCCGGGTATCCGACGGTGCCGGAGATGTTTGCGATGATCGAGGAAGCGATGCGCAACGACGTGCGACCGATCGAGGTGCAGTATGCACCGGCGGGCTATCCGACACGGATCTCGATCGGCGATCCGGCGGTCGACGCGCCCGTGATCTTGGTGAGCGAGTTCCACGCGCTGTAAGTGCAGCGAGGTGCAGCGACGTCAGCTTCGAAAGGTGCCGGCAACTTCAGCCGGCAGCTCCCATCTGAAGACTGGTCCGTCCTCGGGATCGGAGATGACTGTCGCGACCTGGCGAAAGCCGATTCCGCGGAGGATGCTGCCTGACGCGTTGACCTCGGGCAGGGTGTGGGCGATGACGTGCGGGGCCCCGTTATCGACCGCACGTTTGACGAGGGCGCGCGCAATCGCCTTGGCGTAGCCCTGCCCCTCGAATGGAGGGAAGACACCGTACGCGATCTCGACGTCACCGGCGGCGTCGGGCCCGCCCTTGAACCCCCCGGTGCCGACGACGGACATGCTCCGGGCGTCCGCAAACAGGTAGCCACCATACTCCGGCGGCGATTCGATTCGGAGATGGAAGACACGCGTAAACTCGACGATCGCACGCGCCGGGTCGGCATTCTCGCCTAACGTTGCGCCGTAGGCCGCCTCGAAGGCGGCGTCGTCGGCGATCAGCGTGCAGAGCCGGTCGTCGATCTGGATCGTGACCACCTCACGCGTCGGCCTGGTCATCAGCTGAACCGCGTCGTCCGCCAGAGCGCGATCGCGCATCCGCCGAGCGCGGCGAGAGTCGCCAGTGCCAGCGCCGCCGCCCATCCCCAATGGACCGCGATCTGCGGCGCCCGGGCGATCGCGGCAAACGCGATCAATATCGCTGTCGAGGCAGCGACGACGACCCAGTCCACCCACGTGCGGCGATGTGCGGCGGCGCCGGGTTCGCGGCCGACTCCGCGGGCGCGCGTGTACTCGGCGTCCACCCCGTAGCGGGCGCCCTCGCGCGCCGCGGCTTCCCGCCAGCGTGCGTGCTCACCGCTGCTCACCGAAGACATCGCGATCACTCCTGCGCCGAACGCCATGATGATCGATGCCATTGCGACGCGGACGAGAATCTCGCGCGGGCCGCCCTGGAGCTCGCCGAAGACGAGGACGCCCCAGAGCAGCCCCCAGAGCTGGTTCGTGTTCGAGAGCGGGATGCCGCGGGTGATGCCGGCGTACTTCACGGCGTACTGCTGGAAGAGATCGCCGACGACCCAGACCACACCCCCGGCGAGCAGCCAGAAGATCACGTGCCGCGCCGCCGACAGCTCGTGCCAGAGCGGGGTCACGCCCCCACTGAAGGAGATTGCGAGAATCGACATCATTCCCAGCTCGCCGACAGTGAAGAACGTTATGAACGAGAGCGGATTCATGCCCGTCAGGTATGCCTTCCGGTAGGGGATGTACATCGTCCCCCACATCACGCCGGCGGCGAGTGCCGCAATCACGCCTCGCAACGCGTTGCCCGATGACGCCTGCGTCGACGATGCGATCGCCAGCGCGGTCGCCCCGCCGAACATCAGCAGCGCGCCACCGATGACGCCGAGCCAGCGCCGCCAGTCTGCCCCGCGCAGCTCGCCGAAGAAGAGAATGCCCCAGAGGATGCCGAGCAGGCTGTTGCTGTTCCAGAGTGGGAACGCGATGCTCAACCCGACGTCGCGCACCGCGAAGATGGTGAGGGTGTTCGCAACCGCCCAGAGACAACCGGCCAGCACCGCCCAGACGATGAGGTGCGGCGCCTGCCGCAGATCGGCGGCGATGTACGACGTCCCCTGAATGAGCGCCGGCAGCGACCAGCGCGCGAGAAAGACGCCGATGACCATCGCCAGCGACACGACCACCGGCGAAAGTCCGGAGTTGACGAGCTTCGTCGGCGCTTCGGCCGCGCCGAGCCAGGCGCCGGCGGTGAGGCCGCAGATCATGCCGACGGTCTGCAGGGTGCGGAGCCGGCGAGCGTCGGTCGCACCGGCGACCGGGACGTGCACCACCCCGGGTGCGCTGGCCGCGCTCACGCGATCCACCGCAGCACGAGCAGGCCGGCTGCCAGCACCACGACCGGGACCCAGAACTGGACGTCGCTGAACACGAGGGCGAGCCAGCTGCGGGAGGGGGGGTCGCGGCGACTGTCGTCCATTCGGGCACTCCGCGTTAGGCAGGGTGGTTTGCAGCCTCGATCTCGGCGACCCTTCGGCGCGCGAATACTGCGGCCAGGCGGCGGGAGGGCGCAAGAGTGCTGAGACCGCATCGAGTCGCTCGCCTGCCGGGCACCGCCTCTCGTCTCGCTCGTTTCTTGCCTTGAAGAGCAAGACTTGGGCGTTAGCGTTGTCCTAGGGCCTTTGCCAGTGACAACCTCCGGCTCGCGTCATCGCTGAGGGGTTTGCCGGCGATGTCGTGCCGAGTGCCAAAACATCCTGGCCAAGGGAATGAATGCCTGCCAAACTCAAGAGCACCATGGACGGAATCGACGCCAGCCTCGATGGCCGCAATGCCGAGTCGCTACTGCGCACCGGGGCTCTCCAGAGCGCAATCTTCAACAGCGCGAACTTCTCGAGCATCGCGACTGACGCGAAAGGCGTCATCCAGATCTTCAACGTCGGCGCGGAGCGCATGCTCGGCTACAGCGCAGCCGACGTGATGAACAAGAATACGCCGGCCGACATCTCCGACCCCAAGGAGCTGATTGCGCGCGCGAACTCGCTCAGCGTGGAATTCGGAACACCGATCACCCCGGGATTCGAGGCCCTCGTCTTCAAGGCCTCGCGTGGCATCGAAGACATCTATGAGCTGACCTACATCCGGAAGGACAAGAGCCGTTTTCCGGCGGTGGTTTCCGTGACCGCGCTGCGGGATGCGCAGGACACGATCATCGGTTACCTGCTGATCGGAACCGACAACACCGCGCGGAAGCGCGCGGAAGAGGAGCTGGTCAAGGCGGGCGCGCTGCAGAGCGCGATCTTCAACAGCGCCAACTTCTCGAGCATCGCGACCGACGCGAAAGGCGTCATCCAGATCTTCAACGTCGGCGCGGAGCGAATGCTCGGCTACACCGCGGCCGATGTGATGGACAAGAACACACCGGCCGACATCTCCGATCCCGAGGAGCTGATCGCGCGCGCGAAGATGCTGAGCAGCGAGTTCGGAACACCGATCACTCCGGGCTTCGAGGCGCTCGTGTTCAAGGCGTCGCGCGGCATCGAGGACATTTACGAGCTGACGTATTTCCGCAAGGACGGCAGCAGGTTCCCGGCGGTCGTGTCGGTGACCGCCCTCCGCGATGCGACCGACTGCATCATCGGCTACCTGCTGATCGGCACCGACAACACGGCACGAAAGCAGGTCGACGAGGAGCGCATGAAGCTCGACCAGCGGCTCCGCGACCAGCACTTCTACAACCGTTCGCTGCTCGAGTCGAACATCGATGCGCTGATGACCACCGATCCACGCGGGATCATCACGGACATCAACAAGCAGATGGAAGCCCTGACCGGCTGCACGCGGGACGAGTTGATCGGGGCGCCATTCAAGAACTACTTCACCGATTCGGCGCGCGCACAGGCCGGCATCAATCGCGTGTTGAACGAAGGCAAAGTCACCAATTACGAGCTGACCGCGCGAGCGAGAGACGGGACGCTGACGGTCGTCTCCTCAACGCGACGACCTTCCACGATCGCGATCGGCGGTTGCAGGGTGTGTTCGCCGCGGCGCGCGACGTGACGGAGCTCAAGCAGTTCGAGCACGAGCTGCAGCAGAAGAACGTCGAGCTCGAAGACGCGAGCCGGATGAAGTCGGAGTTCCTCGCAAACATGTCGCACGAGCTGCGCACGCCGCTCAACGCGATCATCGGGTTCTCCGAGGTGCTCAAGGACGGGATGCTCGGCGACCTCACCGAGAAACAGCGCGGATTCATCGGCGACATCTTCAACAGCGGGACGCACCTGCTGTCGCTCATCAACGACATTCTCGACCTGTCGAAAGTCGAAGCAGGGAAGATGCTGCTCGACCTCGACCCGGTCGAGCTGATGCCGGTCTTCACGAACAGCCTCTCGATCATCAGGGAAAAAGCCGCGTCACGCGGCGTCAGGCTGACAACGGCCGGGCTGGACAAGCTCGGAACGATGCAGCTCGACGCCCGCAAGGTGAAGCAGATCCTCTACAACCTGCTGTCGAACGCGGTGAAGTTCACTGGCGATCGGGGCGAAGTGTCATTGCGGGCCAGCCGCGTCCCGAGCGAGATGGTGGGAAAGTTGTCGGGCGACTGGGCGGGACGATCGTTTCCCCTCGCGAACGACGACTTCGAGGAGTTCCTCGAGATCAGCGTGCGCGACAGCGGAATCGGCATGTCGCCAGAGGGTCTCGAACGATTGTTCAAGCCGTTCAGCCAGGTCGACAGCGGACTTGCCCGCAAGTTCGAGGGGACGGGACTCGGCCTCGCGATGGTCAAGCTGCTGGCGGAGCTGCATGGCGGGTCGGTCGCCGTGGAGAGCGCGGTCGGGGAAGGCTCCCGGTTCATCGTGTGGCTTCCGATTCGGTCCGCGACCGATCGCAGGCGTCCGACCCCGTCGATGGGTGTTCCGGCGGTTGCCGACGTCGCGACGGGCCCGCGTGTGCGCACGGCGCTGGTGGTCGAGGACGACGAAAAAGCGGCGGCACTGATCCGGATGCAGCTCGAGGCCGAAGGGTTCCGGGTTCTGCACGCCCCGTCAGCGGAAGCGGCGATGGAGATCGCCGCGACGCAGCAGCTGACACTCATCACCCTCGACCTCCTGCTTCCGAAGATGGGTGGATGGGAGTTTCTCGAGCAGCTCAAGACGATGCCGGATCAGCAGCGTGTGCCGGTGGTGATCGTCTCGGTCGTCGCCGATCGCGACCGCGGAGTCGCGCTCGGCGCGTCTGCCGTCCTGGAGAAGCCGGTCTCGCGCGACCAGTTGTACACCGCTCTCGTCGAGCTGCGATTGCTCCCGGTCGCCGAGAACGAGACGCTCAAGGTTCTCATCGCCGACGACGACAGCAACGCAGTCGAGCTGATCGCGGTCCGGATCGATGGGCTGGCCAGCACAGTGCTCCGGGCATACGGCGGGAAGGAAGCGATCGAGATGGCGCGCCGCGAGCTTCCCGACCTGCTCGTTCTCGACCTGATGATGCCTGACGTGAGCGGCTTCGATGTCGTCGTCGCGCTCAATGAGCACCCGGAAACCGCGCGGATCCCGATTGTCGTGGTGACCGCGGCTCAACTCAGTCCCACCGAACGTCTTCGCCTGACCGGCTACGTCACCACGATCATGGAGAAAAGCCCCTTCGACAACACTCGGTTGATGGCCGAGGTACGCCGTGCCATGATGGGCAGGCCGATCGTCAACTGAGGATGGCAAAGGTTCTCATCGTCGAAGACAATCCGGCCAACATGACGTTGGCGATCTTCCTGCTGGAGTCGGCTGGGCATCGCGTGCTCAGTGCGACCGACGCGGAGGTCGGGCTCGCACTCGCGCGCAGCGAGCAGCCCGACCTGATCCTGATGGACATCCAGTTGCCGGGGATGGACGGGCTCGCGGCAACAACCCAGCTCAAGGGCGACGACAAGACGCGGCGAATCCCGGTCATCGCACTGACTGCGCTGGCGATGAAGGGCGACGAGGAGCGCATTCGAGCCGCCGGGTGCGACGGTTACATCGGAAAGCCGATGCGTTACAAGGAATTCCTCGATACCATCGCCAAGCACCTGCTGGCGGCGTGATTGACTGCAAGGCAGAAACGAAGCCGACATGACTGGGCAAAGAAAGCCGCGGGTGCTGATCATTGACGACGAGCGCAAGAACCGCGACCTGCTCGAGGTGATGCTCGGCGATCAGGGCTATGAGGTCTCGATGGCGGACTGCGGCGAGGACGCGCTCAAGCTGGTCGCCGACGCCCCCCCGGACATCGTCCTGCTCGACGTGATGATGCCCGGCATGGACGGTTACCAGGTGGCGACGAAGCTCAAGGCGGATCCCCGGACGATGCACATCCCGGTCGTGATGCTCAGCGCGCTGACGGATCGGAACTCCGTGATGCACGGGCTGACAGCCGGCGCCGACGCATATCTCGGCAAACCGGTGGACAGCGCCGAACTGCGCCTGCAGGTCAGAAACCTGCTTCGCCTAACGGGGCAGGACTAGCGGCCAGGTGCGCCCACGCGCGGCGTGAGGCGGTTCGCCGCCGGTCGCGAAGTGCCGGAGCTCGCGACACCCCGAGTGCAGGTTCCCGGCTTTGGTGCTAAATTGCGGTTTCTGCAACCTGGCGCGATGAACCCGTCCTCCGCCGCGTTTGGCACAGCCTCGGGGGCGTCGTGTTCGTCTTCATCTCGCATCTCACGGTTCCTGAAGCGGACCACTCGCTGCTCGAGCAGCATTTTCGCAACCGCTCCCGCCTCGTCGATGGCTTCCCGGGCTTCCTCTATCTCCAACTGCTCAAGCCACAGTCGGGGCCGGCGACGTTCACCTTCCTCACCGCGTGGACCGATGCCGAGGTGTTCCGCCGCTACATGAAGAGCGCCGAGCACGCAGCGTCTCATTCGCGCGAGCCGGCCGAGATCATGGGTCGCACCAACGTGCGCCATGAAGCGTACGAAGTACTGCTCGACTCCCGCCAGCCAGCATGACTGAATCTGCAATCGCAGTCGCGGCGTCCGAGTCGATCCTCGAGCGCAAGGAAGAGCTGGCGCGCGCAGTCACTGACGCGCTCTACGCCGAACACCCGGCGCTGCTCGCGCAGCACGGCGAAGCAGGCCGCCTGAAATGCCAGCAGGACATGCGTTACAATCTCGAGCACCTCGCTCCGGCGGTCGCGCTCGAGGATCCAGCGCTCTTTGCCCGCTACGTGCAGTGGCTCGTCCGGATGCTCGGCGCGCGCGGTGTCGCCGGCGACGACGTTCGCCGGAGCATCGAAACAACGGAGCGAGTGCTCTCGGCGCGCTTTCCGGCCGACCAGGCCGCGGCGACACGCGCGTCGCTTCGCGCCGGAGCTGCTGCAGTCGCCGATGCCAGTGCGCGATGAGCGAGTCCTGGCGCGCCGCCTATCTCGCCGCCCTCCGCGCCGGGGATCGCCGCGGCGCCCTCGCCGTCGTTGACGCCGCTCGCGCCGATGGGCTCAGCCTCGCTACGCTCTACCTCGAGGTGTTCCAACCATCGCTCCGGGAGATCGGGTTGCTCTGGCAGGACAACAAGATCAGCGTGGCCGAGGAGCATCTCGCGACCGCGGTCACCCAGATCGCGATGGCGCGGCTCTATGATGGCTTCTGCGGAACGGCCGTGCCTAACGGGAGAACGCTGCTCGCCGCCTGCGCGGCGACGGAACGGCACGAGGTCGGGTTGCGGATGGTCTGCGACCTGCTCGAACTGGAAGGCTGGGACGCCCGGTATCTCGGCGCTGCGGTTCCGGAGGATGCGCTCGTCGGCATGGTGCTGAGCCGCCAGCCGGATGCCATCGCCCTCTCGGCATCGATATCGCCGCATCTCCCTCAGCTGCGGGCGATGATCCGGGCGGTGCGCGCAGCTTGCGGCGAACGAGCCCCGTTCATCATCGTCGGTGGCAGGCCGTTTCTCGAAGACGAGGCGCTTGCCGAGCGTGTCGGAGCCGATGCAATGGCTCGCGATGCGTCCGAGGCCGCGCGATGCCTGCGGGAACGGTTCGCGTGAACAAGCCACGTGTTGGAAATGGTCTGCACGCGTGCCTGCGCGGCTTCCCGGCGGCGGTCATCGAGGTCGCCACTGGCGGGGTCGTTGCCGATTCCAATGGGAAACTCGAGTCGCTGCTTGGCCGCGAGATCATCGGCTACCCATTCGCTGAGCTGCTCGACGTCACGTCGCAGGCCAAATGGACGCGACTTCTTTCTCGCGACCCCGGTTCGACCGAGTCGTCGCTCTTCGAATGTGTCGTGCAACGACGAGGAACACTCGAGTTGCGAACCTTCGCCGCCGTGTGGGGCAACGACAGTGGCGAGGAACGACTCTGGCTGCTCGAGTACTCGCGCGACCTCCGGCTCGAACCGCTGTACGAAGAGCTCGGCGCGGCAAACTCGGAGCTGGTGCAGATCCAACGCGAGCTTGCCAAGGAGCGCTCTCGCCTCGCGCAGGCGCTCGGCGTGCAGCAGTCGGCGGTGCGTCTCCGTGACCAGGTGCTGGCGATCGTCGCCCACGACCTGCGTGGGCCACTCGACCGGATCTTGGCCAGCGCCGCGCTGCTTCGCGAGGAATCCCTCGATTCGGGGAGTCGCGAAAAGCTGCTCGAGCTGATCGCGCGCACAGCGGCCGGCATGAACGTGATGGTTCGCGACCTCGTCGATGCGGCGAGCATCGACGCAGGTCGTCTCGCGATCGACCGGCGCGAGGTCGAAGTCCCCGCGCTCGTGAACGCGACCGCCGAGATGTTCCGCCTGCAGGCGGAAGCAAAGGGCCTCGCTCTGACCTGCTCCACGGCGACGACCGTATCGGTGCTCGCCGATCAGGCGAGGGTGCTGCAGGTGATGGGAAATCTGCTCGCCAACGCGATCCGCCTAACGGCAGGCGGCGGGCGAATCACCCTCGCGGCCGAGGCGGCCGGCGATAACGTCGTATTCTCCGTCGCCGATACCGGCCCGGGGATCGGTGCTGATGACATACCACACCTGTTCGAACGGTTCTGGCAGGCGCAGCGGCGCCATCGCGGCGGCGCGGGGCTCGGCCTCGCGATTGCGAAGGGGATTGTCGAAGCGCACGGCGGCCGAATCTGGGTCGAAAGCGAAGTCGGCTCCGGCAGCACCTTCTACTTCACCGTGCCGGTGACCCCGATGGCGACCGGGGGCTGACGGCGGACTACGAGGCGCTGTAGCGCACCCGGTCGTCGATCACCATCTTGTCCGGCTCAATACCCGCAGCTCTTCCGCAGCCAGCTGACCACGGCGCGCGACATGGCGATCCGCCGGTCCGAGAACGAATGATCGGTCGGCCAGCGGTAGGTCGTCACCCGCTTCGCTCGCGCATCGCGGAATGCCTGCACGAGCGCCGCATGATCGGTGTTCCTGTCGTTGTCGAGGAGGAGGATCGCCCGTCCCGCGAGCTCGGGGGCGCGCGTCGTCAGGTCCCAGCGACCCGCGTTCGCCACGAGGCTCGAATCGAGCGACTTCGCGTTGGCGTGCAACGGACCGCCGGGCTGGGTCAGCCAGCTGTTGTACCCCGTCCACTCGCCTAACGCTGCGCTGTCGCGGTGGATCGCGACCGCGCGCCTCGTCATGTCGGCGAGTTCGATCGCGCCGGCGCAGGCGATGCTCGTGTCGGCGGCGGCACCGAGCAGTGCGAGCCACGCACCCATGCTGTGGCCGACGAGGGCGATCCGGCGTGGGTCGATCCGGTACTTCGCGGCGAGCGCCGGCGAGCGCAGCCAGCCGACCGCGGTCGCGACATCCTCCTGCGCGTTGGCGAAGGAGAAGTCCCCGCCGCTGCCCCATGAGCCGCGATAATCGAAGAAGAGAACGTTCATGCCGGCGCGACGGATCGCCTGCGCGAGATCGAGGTTGCGCTCGTTGCCCGGATACCCGTGGAGCAGCACGACCGTCGGATGCGGTTCCTTCCCCTGCGCCAGGTAGATGAAGCCGTTGATGCGCGAGCCCCCGCTCTCGAAGGCCAGTTCGTCCATCGACGGGGGAAAGGCGCGGTCGCGGACCACCGGGTCGTTCGTGACCGGATCCGGACGCTGCGCCGCGGCGGGAGCGGCGAGGGCGACGAACGCCAGAGCGATCGGTAGCGTTAGGCAGCGCATCGGGCGGGCGGGATCGAGTGGAGGACGAACTGCTCCGACAGAGCTTACGCCGCCCTCGTTGTCGCGCAATGCCCGCCGGCATATCCCCCATCGACCGGCAGCCAGTCCGGCGCGAGGCTTGCTGCTCGAGGATGCATGACAAACCAATCAGTTGGGCGGACGATCGTGGCGCTGGCGGTGATTGCAAGCGCCTGCGTAAAGCAGCCAGCACGGTCCGCCGATAGCGCGAACGGTGCGGCCGAAACGCCGTCGCCTCCGATGGGGGCGCCGCCGGCCACTCGAAGCGACTCGACCCGGCCGATCGAGTTGCGAACCGACCGCACGACTTACCGCGCCGGCGATCAGGTCACCATGACCATCGTCAACCACACGAGCCAGGGTTGGGCCTTCAATCCGTGCACGCGCATCATCGAGCGCAACAACGGCGGACGATGGGAGGCAACACCCGACGCCCGGCGGTGCACGATGATCGCCTGGATCCTCAAGGGGGGTGAGACGCGAACCGCCACGACCAACTTCGACTCATCGCTGAACGCCGGGTCCTATCGCCTTGTCATCGGATTTTCCCCGGACGGCCCATCGCAGGCGCAGCAGACAACCGCGGCCAGCGCGCCGGTCACGATCACGAAGTGATGCGCGGTCGTCTGATACGCTGAAACGGTGCGCACCGGGCAGGCACGGAAAACGCACTCGTGTCGTTCATGCTCCCACCGCTCGCAGCGACACCAGGCGACTTCGATCCGGCGATCGCCGATACTCTGCGCCTGCTCAAGGACCGCGCACCCGACGTCATCAACGCAATCGACGACGGTGTCTTCTGCCTGGACGCCAGGGGTCGCGCGATCTTTGTGAACGAAGCCGCGTCCAGACTGCTCGGCTTCACGAACCGTGAGATGCTCGGCAGGTCGATGCATGAGCTGACGCATCACCACTACGCGGACGGCAGTGTATTCCCGGCGGAGGAATGCCCGATTCTGTTCTCCGTGACCGACGCGGTGCAGCATCGAGTCGGCGGCGACACGTTCTGGACGAAGAGCGGTGCGTCGCTCCCGGTGGACTTTACGAGCATCCCGATCAAGGATGGCCGGGCGGTGGTGGCGGTCGTTGTCACTTTTCGCGACATCAGCGACCAGCAACGGGTGGAAGAACAGGCGCTGCGTTTGAAGCGCGAACACGAGGCGCTGGCAGCAGCCGAGCGCGCGCGTGAAGCATTGCGTGAAAGCGAGGCGCGCTATCGCTTCATGGCCGAAGCGATCCCGGTTCTGATCTGGACATCACTCCCTGACGGTCGCCTCGACTACGTCACCGAGCGCACCGGTGCCTATTTCGGAATTCCCCCGGAGCAACTCCTCCGCGACGGTTGGAAGGATGTCGTTCATCCGGACGACCTTCCCGACGTTGCAGCGCGCTGGATGCACTCCTTGTCCACGGGCGAGCCGTACAAGGTTGAATTTCGCTTGCGCGCCGCCGATGGCAGTTACCGCTGGCACCTCGCGGGCGCCCTGCCACAGCGCGACGAGTCGGGCAAAATCGCCCGCTGGTTCGGGACGAATACGGACATCGAAGATCAGAAGCGCGTGCGATAGAGCTCACTCCCGCGGCGGCCGCCCGAGCTTGATCGCTTCGCGCCCATAGCGCGAGCGCACCGAGTCCATCGCGGCGGCGAGGTCACGCTGCCGTCCGGTCTCGTGCCCAACTCCCTGCTCCTCGAACAGAGTCAACTGACCCTCGGCGCCGATGTGCGTGAGGTGCGACGCAGTGACTCCGATCAGCCGCGCCGACACGCGGCGCTTCTTTCGGAGCTGCCGCAGCAGCTCCTTCGCGACGGGCGCCATCGCGTGGTAGGTCGTGATCGGTTCGTCGAGCGTGCGCGCGGCCGAGCGAAGTGTGAAGTCGCTGTCCTTGAGCTTGACGGTGATGGTGCGAGCAGCGTAGCCGGAGTCGCGAAGGTCGGAGGTGACACGGTCGACGAGCTGCAGCAGCTCGCGCTCGAGCGGAGCGTGCTCCAACACATCTCGAGCAAAGGTCTCCTCGCGTCCCATCGACTTCGGCTCCTCACGCTGCTCGACGCTCGAGCTGTCGATGCCGCGGATCACGTCGTGCAGCCACCGCGCCGAGCGCGAACCGAGCCGCCGTTCCAGCACCTCCAGCGGCACGTCGACGACGTCCTTGACCTCACGCCATCCGCAGCGCGCCAGCTCCTCCTGGAACCTCGGGCCGATGCCCGGAAACTCGGCAAGCGTTAGGCGCGCGACGAACTTCGCTTCGTCACCGGGCCCGACGACGTAGACGCCGTTCCCTCCGCTGCCCGCGCGCGGCTTCGCCAGCTCGACGGCGAGCTTCGCGACGAGCTTGTTCGTGCCTCCACCCATCGAGACGCGGATTCCGGTCTCGCGCTCGACCGCGGTGCGAATCATGTGCGCGACATCGTCGAGCGAGCGGCCCCGATAGATGGTCTCCATCGTCGTCGTGAGGTCGAGATAGGCCTCATCGGGCGACGCGCTTTCGACGTCGGGCGCGAAGCGCGCCAGTACGCCGACGATCTCCTCACTCTTCCGCGAGGAGAGCTCGCGCGGCACCGGCACGCAGAGCGCCTGCGGACAAAGCCGAACGGCGCGCGAGATCGGCATCCCCGAGCGTACGCCGTACTTCCGCACCTCGTAGGTCGCTGAGCAGACGACGCCCCGGCTCTCCGCCGATCCGCCGACGATGAGCAGCGGTTCCTTGCCGGCACCATCCGGGTCTGCCATGCGCGCGAGCTGGACGTAGTAGACGTCGCAGTCGGCGAGCAGGATGCTCCGCGGGCGGGTGGACGGGGGCGACAGGGACATGAGATTTCATTATACCAGCGTTCGATGGGAAAGGGTCGCGCGGCCAGGGGCCAGGGGCCAGGGACCAGGGACCAGCGACCAGGCGTTGCCCGCCCGTAGCGTGGGGGTAAGTTCCGAAAGGGGAGTGGACGACAACTCTTTTACGGAGGCCATGAATGCTGGCGAATCAGATCATCGCGGTGCTCGTCGGATGCCTCGCGAGCGTCGGTGCGTATCACATGATTCGCCGGATGGTCGTCGGCGGCGCATCGTTCCGCGCGGGCGGGGCGCCCGGCGTTGAGGAAGAGCGGCTGCTTCGGATCGAGCAGGCACTCGAGTCGGTGACGGTCGAGATGGAGCGCGTTTCGGAAGCGCAGCGCTTCACGACGCGGCTGTTGATGGAGCGGCTGCCCGAGCGTCAGCCGGACGCGTTGCCGTCGCGCGCGGCAGGTCGCGTTCCGGGCACGATCACGCCCCACTGACGGTCAACATGAAGGTCCTGCTCTTTGGCGGTACCGGGATGGTCGGGCAGGGCGTGCTCCGCGAATGCCTCCTCGATTCCGGGGTGAGCGACATCGTCACCGTCGGGCGCAATCCGATCGGGAAAACGCACCCGAAGCTGCGCGACATCGTCGTCCCCGACCTCTTCGATCTCTCCGCGGTCGAGCAGCAGCTCGCCGGGTTCGATGCCTGCTTCTTCCCGTTAGGCACGTCCGCCGCGGGGATGACCGAGGAGCGGTACACGCGCGTGACCTACGACCTGACGTTAGGGGTCGCCCGCACGCTGCTTCGAGTCAGTCCGTCGCTGACCTTCGTCTACGTGTCCGGCATGGGCACCGACAGCACCGAGCGCGGACGGACGATGTGGGCGCGCGTGAAGGGTCGCACCGAGAATGCGCTGCTCGCGCTCGGATTCGGCTCGGCCTACATGTTCAGGCCCGGGCTGATCGTGCCGATGCACGGCATCACGTCGCGGACGACGCTCTACCGCGTGCTCTATGCGATCCTCGAGCCGCTCGTGCCGCTCATCCAGAAGTTCTTCCCCGATGCGGTGACGACGACGGAGCGGGTCGGGCGCGCGATGATCGCCGTCGCCCGGCACGGCGATCGGAACAAGGTGCTCGAGGCGGCCGACATCAACAGAATCGCCGGAACCACCACCTAGCGAACACCGACCGATCGTCACGCGGAATCGCAGCCGACGGCCGGGAAATGTACGCGGTTAATGTGCTCCCGCTCACTGCCTAACGCTTTACCTGGTACGCGCCTGGGTCGTCTGGCAATGGAAGCCGTTATCCGCACCGTTCCAGTTTCCATTGCTGCAAATGATGAAGTCGTCCAGGAAGCGGTCGATGGTGCCGGCGCTCGCCGTTGTGCTGTGCGTCACCCAGGCGGCGTGCACGATCGATGCGCTCGGCCTCGGCGGAAACGCCGCCAGCACCCTGCCCGCCGTCAGCCGCGTCGTCGTGGTCAGCATCGACGGGTTGCGCGGTGACGCGGTCGCGCAGATGCCATCGCTCGACGCGCTGCGCAGCCGCGCCGCCTGGACCGACAGCATGCAGACGGTGGTTCCGTCGCTGACGGTGCCGGGGCACCTCTCGATGTTCACCGGCCGCGACGTGACCGGACTCGGTGTGAACACGAACACCCTCGACCAGTCAGCCGGACTCGCGCTCGCGCTCAATGGCGCGACGTCGATGTTCCAGTGGGTGAAGGACGACGGACGCCGCTCGGCCGCGCTGATCGCATCCTCGCTCGTGCCCGCGTCCGATCTTGCGACCGCAGAGGGCTTCTTCGGCATCAGCCAGGTCATGACGGCCAGCGCCGATCTGACGAGCCTTCGCGCGGATGCGATCGCAGCGGCCACCGCGAGCGATCCGCCAGCGCTGCTGTTCGTTCACATCCCGACGGTGGACTTCGCCGGGCATGACTTCGGGTGGGTGCGGACCGACGTCGCCGGCGCGAATGGCGCCGACATCCTCGGCGGGCAGTATGTCGAGGCCGCGCGGGGGGCCGACGCGGTGATCAACGACATCTGGATCGCACTACGGCCGGCGATCGAGAACGGAGATGTCGCGTTGATCATAACGGCGGACCACGGCGGTGGGCATGGCGAGCATTGCGTGCACGACATGCCGGCGAGCCGCGAACACTGCACCAGCCAGCCTGGCGATCGGACGATCCCGTTCCTGCTCATCGCCAGGGGTGTGCCGAGTGGTCGCCTCACTGGCCAGCCGACGATCATGCAGGTCGCGCCGACGGTCGGGCGGCTGCTGCGGGTAGCGGTTCCGAGCCGGGCCGGGGCGCCGATCCAGTAACGGCGCAGGCTCCTGGTGACCGCTGCCGGAGCTACTGGCCGCAGCGCCAGCTGGTGCGCATCGCGTCGGCTTTTGCGTAGCCGATTCGCGGAAGCGTCTCACGCGCCGCGATCGCCAGCCCCCAGACCACGACGAGCATCGAGACCGCATGCGTGATCGGCATCCGGTGATGCCAGCTGAGCTGGGCGATCCAGAGGCCGCCTAACGCGACGGTCGCGATCGCGGCGAGGTACCCGGTCAGCTCCCACCCGCAGCGCGCATAGTACGGCCAGAAGACGATGGCGACGCTCAGCGCGAGCACGAGGATCGTCCGCACGAGCACCCACCGGCGGGAGATGCGATCCCGCGCCGCCTGCTCGGCCATCCGCCTGGCCTTCTGCGCCGACGGCGACGGCTCGGGCGGAAGCCCGTCGTATTCCCGCTCGATCTCTTTCAGCTTCGTCTTCCAATCCATCATCTCGGCCATGCGCGCCTCCGTCGTGAACGCCTCTATCTCTTTCGACGGGGGAGAGTTGCGGTTGTAACGCGATACTTCTGGCCGGCAGAGTTATGGTGGGAACGGCGGAGCTAACGGGCGTCGACGGCGGTTGACGGCTTCGTGGTCCTCTGCTTTCCCACGGCAGGCTGCCCGGATACAACCAGGCGCCGGTCGCGGGTAGCGCGCTCTGCCGCCGGGGCGTAGCGTAGTGGACCGCCCATTCCGGCCGGCTCACTTCAGCTGATTTATCCATGACGAAGCCCCTCCGCGCTGCTGCCGCAGCGCTCACCGCGCTGGTCCTCGCGCCACTCGCGCTGCTCGCACAGGCTCCCGCAAAGACATCCGCGAAATCGGATGTGCTTCCCTTCAAGGCGAGCGAGACGACACTGGCCAACGGGCTCAAGGTCATCGTCGTGCCGACCGGATTCCCGAACATCGTCTCGATCCAGATCCCGGTGCAGGCTGGATCGCGGAACGAGGTCGAGCCGGGCAAGTCGGGGTTCGCGCACTTCTTCGAGCACATCATGTTTCGCGGCACGAAGGCGTATCCGCCGGAGCGGTATCGTCAGGTGATGGATCACGCCGGGGCGCGGCACAACGCGTCGACCAGCGACGACAAGACCTGGTATTACGCGACGTTCGCGAAGGAGGATGTCGAGCCGATCATACAAATGCTCGGCGACCAGTTCCAGAACCTCGATTACACCGAAGCGGACTTCAAGACCGAGTCGCGCGCGGTGCTCGGCGAGTACAACAAGAACGCGGCGAATCCGTTCTTCAAGGTGTACGAGACGCTGCGCAGGACCGCGTACACGAAGCACACCTACGGGCACACGACGATGGGATTCATCGAAGACATCGAGAACATGCCCAATCAGTACGCCTACTCGAAGCAGTTCTTCGATCGCTACTATCGCCCGGAAAAAACGACGATCATCGTCGCCGGCGACGTCGACTCGGCGCAGGTGCTCCCGCTGGTGCGAAAGTACTGGGGGAACTGGAAGCGCGGCAGCTATGTCTCGACCGTTCCGCAGGAGCCAAAGTCGAGCTCCACGAAGTACGCGCACGTCGACTGGCCGACGCCGACCAGCCCGATCGTCGCTGTCGCCTTCCGCAACCCGGCATTTTCGGAGACCAATCCGGAGAACGCGGCGATGGACATGGTTTCCGACATCTGGTTCGGCCAGACCTCGGACATCTACAAGAAGCTCGTTGTCGCGGAGCAGAAGGTGGACGCGCTCAGCGCCGGGAATACGAGCAATCGCGATCCGGAGCTGTTCACGGTCTATGCGCGATTGAAGGCCCCCAAGGATGCGCCTTACGTTCGCGACGAGATTCTTCGCACCGTGGCGCGCGCACGAAGCGAGGCGGTGCCGGCCGCGCAGCTCACCGATGCGAAGATGGCGGCGCGTTATGGGTTTCTTCGCACGCTCGACAACACCAACGCGATCGCGTCGACGCTCGCGCAGTTCGTCCACTACCGCCGTTCCTATGCGACGCTGAACAACGCGTACCGGCTCTACGAGGGACTGACGCCGGTGAGCATGCGCGCAGCGGCCGCGCGTTATTTCACCGATCCGAACCTCGTCGTCGTGACATTGTCCAACGGCGCGCTTCCGGCAGCGGTCGCGACCCAGCCGAAGCTTGCCAGCCTTGCGCCGGCGGCGAGGGTCAGGGGCGGGGCCAGTGCCGCCGACTCGGCGCGCAAGGCGCTCAGCGACAAGGTCGCGAAGTCGATCAAGGGCAGCATGGGCGCGATTCCATCGCCTTTGCCGGAGTTCGACATCACCACCCAGAAGTCACAGCTGCCGCAGATCGCGATCAAGCTCGCCTTCGTGAAGGCCGGCTCGGCGTACGACCCGCCTGGGAAGGAAGGACTCGCGACGCTCACCGCCGCGATGATCGCCGACGCCGGCTCGCAGGACCTGACGACGAACGAGATCAACGCGGCCCTCTACCCGATGGCGGGGAGCTTCAGCGGACGAGCGGACAAGGAGCTCACGACGTTCACCGGACGAATCCACAAGGACAATTGGCACCCGTTCCTGCACATCACGCTCGACCAGCTCGCGCGTCCCGGTTTCCGCGACGACGACTTCAAGCGCCTCAAGGAGAACCAGCTGACGGCACTGACCCAGGACCTTCGCTCGAACAACGAGGAGGAGCTTGGCAAGGAGCGCCTGCAGGCGAACGTGTTCGCCGGGACGGGCTATGCCCACCCCGCGTTAGGCACGGTCGATGGGATCAATGCCATCACCGTGGACGACGTGCGGCGCTTCGCCGCGGAGCACTACACGCGGGCGAACGTGATGATCGGCCTCAGTGGCGACCTTCCCGAGGACCTGCCGTGGGTGATGCGGGCGACGCTGGCCGGCCTTCCCGCGGGCGCGGCGCCGGGGGCGCGTGCCCCGGTGACCGGGTCCCGTCCGGTGGGGTTGAACGTCGAGATCATCGAGAAGGACACCCGCTCGACGGCGATTTCCTTCGGATTGCCGATCAGTGTCAGGCGCGGCTCGCCGGACTTTGCGGCACTCTCGGTCGCGCGCTCATTCCTCGGCGAACACCGGCAGGGCGGGAGGCTTTACGATCGCATTCGTGAAACTCGCGGCATGAACTACGGCGACTACGCGTACATCGAGGCGTTCCCGCGCGGGATGTTCCAGTTCTTCCCCGACGCCAACACTCCGCGAAGCGCGCAGCTCTTCGAGGTCTGGATCCGTCCGGTTGTTCCGGAGAATGCGCAGATGGCGCTGCGCATCGCGACCGCGGAAGTCCAGCAGCTGATCGACAGCGGCATGACGCAGACGGACCTCGACAACACCCGCAACTACCTGATGAAAAACGTCTACGTCATGACGCAGACGCAGGACCAGCAGCTGGGCTACGCGCTCGACTCGAAGTGGTATGGCACGCCGGAGTTCACGTCGTACATGCGCGAAGCGTTGGGCAAGCTTACGCTGGCCGACGTCAACGCGGCGGTCCGGCGGCATCTCTCGGCTACGAATCTGAACGTGGTGATGATCACGAAAGACGCCGAGGGGCTGAAGAGTGCGCTGGTGGCGGATGCATTCTCGCCGATCAAGTATGACGGGGAGAAGGGGGCGGATCTCCTGGCGGAAGACAAGGTGATCGGGGCGAGGAAGCTCGGGATCCTCGGTTCGAACGTGCGCATCACTCCGGTTTCAGAGGTGTTTCGTCAGTAGGCAATGACAGTGCGACGAGAGATGATCGAGGCTCCGATCGAGACATGAGAGAGGAGAGAAGGTGCCGAGCGCTGGCAGTTGCGTTTCGAGCCGCGGCGTTAGGCGCGCTGGTCTGGTCGACGGTGGCTGTTGCGCAGGAGCGGGCGGCGACGGATCGATCGGTGTCGGCGTCGCTGCTCGCCGTGTCGATGCCATCGCCGGCGGGGCCAATCTGGATTCCGCGGGACTCAGCGTTGAAGGCGAGCGGGACGCGGTATGACGTGGCGTGGGGGCGAGCGGGGGAGGGCGGCGTTTGGGGAAGACAGGAAACACTGGTGCTTGGAATCCGCGGTGAGGGTGTGGAGCACGACCGCGGGCGGATCGGCGGCGTGGCAGGCTACGGTGGTGCGCGACTGGGGCTGCGCGCGTCGAACGGACTGCGAGTCGGATCACTTTCGGCGATCGAGTTCTACGGCGGCGTGCGCAGTTACGGCTTCGCAGGCCAGCCATATCTCCCCGACTTTGGCGTCGATCTGGCGCTCGGGTGGGGCGGCTATGGGGAGCGGGCGCGGACGTCGCTCGGACTCCGATTTCCGATCGAGTTCGTCGCGCGGGCGGGCGGCGTTCGATTGACCGCCTTTGCGGCCCCGACGATCGCGTGGGGGACCATCCATGTCGTCGAGTGCCACACGACCGGTGATGACGGAGAGAAGAACTGCACGTGGATCTTCGACCAGGATCTCGCTTTTGGACGGCCGCGCACCATCATGTCAGGGGGCGTGAGCCTGGCGATCGAACCGCTGGCGTTCGCGCTCTCGGCTGGCGTGCAGCACCTGTCCGCGCCGGGGGAAGTCGGCAGGTTCTGGGTCGGGGTCAGTACAAGCCCGTGAAGCTTCCACGTTCGGACATTCACCAACTCGGAAAGCCATCAGATGCGCATCTCCTCAATGCTGGTCGGGTTGGCCGCGGCGGCAATGCTCGTTGCGGGCTGCGGTGGCGATTCGAATGCACCGGATAACAGCCACGTCGGCCGCTATGCCCTCGTATCGGTGGATGGGGAGAGCGTGCCGATTACGATCGACGACGATCCTGATTTCGTCGTGACGCTGTTGTCGGGAGACCTCACGCTCAACGCGAACAACACTTTCGTTCAGAGCGTCACGATCGCGTTCACGATCTTCGGTGCGTCGGAGCCGCCGGAAACGATCAGCTGTGGCGGCAGGTATCAGCGACGCGGGACCGCACTGACCTTGACATCGACGGCGAACGAGAACTGTGAAGCCGCAACGCTCAACGCCACGCTGAACGGCAACCAGGTGACGATCAGCGATCAGGGATCCGAGGTCGTCTTCCGCCGTTAGGCCCGCCGCGCGTCGGTTGTCGGCGCTGGCGCACGCGTGACCGAGTCAGGTTCGCGGGCTGTAATCGCGCACTACGTCAGGTGACGTATGGTAGCGCCGGCTGGGCGAGAACATCATACGGTCCACAGACCCGTGGCCACCCCCATCCGACGGAGACAGCTCAATGCGAACCCACTCGAGACTCCTCGCAGTCGCTACAGCGGCAGTCGTAGTCACCGCCTGCGGCGGCAGCGACTCGAACGCGCCCGACAACAGCCACGTCGGCACGTACGAGCTCGCGCTCATCGACGGTGCCCCGCTGCCGGCGAGTATCCTGTCGGTCCCCGGCTACCGGCTGGATGTTACCGATGGCGAATTGACGCTCCTCGCGAACAACACCTTCGTCGAGAGCATCACGATTGTGGAGTACACCGACGACGTGCAGGGGCCGATCGAAGCGACAAGCTGTGTCGGCAGCTATCGCCGCACCGGCAGCACGATCACGTTCACGCTCCCGGCGGGCCCGATCTGTGATGCTGGTACGGTCACCGGCCGGATCGAGGGGAGAAACACCCTGGTCGTCGACTTTGACGGCCTCGAAGCCGTCTATCGACGTTAGGCGGCCGCGGTGCTAGGGCGCGACCTCGTGCCACTGCACCGCGGTCTCCTTTTCGGTCGCCCACTTCAGGTCCCACGCGTCGTTGAAGAGCACGACCGCGTTTCCCTTCACGTCGTAGATCAGCGACCGCCCCCGGTCGCGGGAGACGCGCTCGATCTCGTCCTTCGGGCCGGTCACCCAGCGCGGCGACTTGCCAGCCATGCGCTCGAGCCGGCAGCGCACCCCGTACTCGTGCTCGAGGCGGTGAAGCATGACGTCGAACTGCAGCTGCCCGACCGCACCGACGATCGGTGTCGGCCCGGCAGTGTCGGTGGGCGAGGTGAAGAAGACCTGTGCCGCCCCCTCCTCGGTCAGCTGTCGCAGCCCGGCGTCGAGCTGCTTGCGCTTGATCGGATCAATTAGTACCACTCGCGTAAAATGCTCGGGCGCGAACCGGGGGATGCCCTGGAATTCGATGCCGTCGCGCTCGGAGAGGGTGTCGCCGATCCGGAGGTTGCCGCGGTCCATCACGCCGATCACGTCGCCCGGCCACGCCTCTTCGATCGCCGTGCGCTCGCGGGCGAGAAACTGCTGCGGCGACGCGAGACGGATCGTCTTGCCGGTCCGCGTCTGCTTCACATCCATTCCCGCCTCGAACTGGCCGGAGCAGACGCGAACGAACGCGACGCGGTCGCGGTGCTTCGGATCCATGTTCGCCTGGATCTTGAAGACGAACCCGGTGAACGCCTCGTCGGTCGGCTCGATCAGGCCGAGATTCGACTCGCGCGCCAGTGGCGCTGGTGCGAGCTCGAGAAACTCGCCAAGGAAGGTCTCGACACCGAAATTGGTGAGCGCGCTCCCGAAGAAGACCGGTGACAGCTCGCCCGACGCAATCGCCTCTTCGTCGAAGGGATGGCCCGCTTCGTCGAGAAGCTCGAGATCGTGGAGCAGCGTTGCGTGTGCCGCCTCGCCGAGCAGCTCGTGCGTCTCCGGGCTGTCGAGCAACGCGACGTGATCGCGGACGCGTGTCGCGCCATGCTCCTCGTCCCGATCGAAGAGGTGGATCTTCCCCTGCCGGCGATCGTAGACGCCGACAAAAACGTCGTCGCGACGGATCGGCCAGGTCACCGCGTGACACATGATGCCGAGGTCGGCTTCGACGTCGCTGATCAGCTTGAGCGGATCTTCGCCAACGCGGTCGCACTTGTTCACGAACGTGAAGATCGGCGTCCGCCGCCGCTTGCAGACCGCGAACAGCTGCCGCGTCCGATCCTCGACGCCGCGGCGATTGTCGAGCAGCATTACCGCGCTGTCTGCCGCGACGAGGGTGCGATAGGTGTCCTCGGAGAAGTCCTCGTGCCCTGGCGTGTCGAGCAGGTTGACGTGATAGCCCGCGTACTGGAACTGCATCACGCTCGACGTCACCGAGATTCCGCGCTCCCGCTCGAGCTCCATCCAGTCCGAGGTCGCGTGCCGCTGGGCGCGACGTCCCTTCACCGACCCGGCAAGATGGATCGCGCCACCGTAAAGCAGGAGCTTCTCGGTGAGCGTCGTCTTGCCAGCGTCGGGATGGGAAATGATCGCGAAAGTCCGCCGCTTGGCGATGGCTTCGGCGATCTGCGTCGGGGTTGCTGCTTCGGGCATGCCTGGGACCGGAAGGGCGAACGTCGGCCGCGCAGCGCGCGCGGCCGACGTCTCGATGAAATATAACCCTTCCCGGTGATGCGCGTTCAGCTCGCGGTAACGCTGCGGCCCGGAACTCGTACAGGGCGCGGCGCGTCTTCGTTGGTCGGGCGGGCCGCGCCGATGACCGTCGAGAAACCGTCGAACACCCTGGCGATACGGTCCAGGCGGGCTGCGGCCATCGACAGGTCGTAGGCACCGAGCCGCACCCGCGTCCGGACGGTGACGAAGCCACCGGGCGAGCCGCTCTGCTCGCGGACCGCGAATCCCGCGGCGCGCATCGTCGCGAGCACGCCGTCAGGCACCCCGCCGTCGAACGACACGAGGAAATACAGGTCGCAGATCTCTTTCGCCGGATAACCGTCGTTGACAAGCCGATTTGCCTCGAGCGACGCCGTGCTGCGCGGCCAGAGCGCAGCGGCGGACGCGAAGATGCTGTCGGAGAGTAGCGCAACCGCGCGGGCGAAGCTGCTGTACGTGCTGGGCATCGCTGGGTCCTCAATCGGTTCGTGAAGCAACGTGTTTCCGGTGACTGCTGACATCACCAACCCCGCCGTGGCGATTCCCGCCACACAGAGGCAAGGACACGCGTCAGGCAGCGAACCCCTACGCCGTGTTGTACGCGATGCTGCTGCACTATCAGTTCGCGCGATCGGGCAGCCACGGCGCGAGACGTTCGCGAAGGAGTCGCAGCGCTTTTCCCATCTGTGCTTCGACCGTCTTCACCGAGATGCCAAGCGTCTTCGCGTCGCGAGTGCTCGATATCGCCGACGGCCTGGTCGATACGCCGTTTGCGGCTGGTGGGACCACGCCTCGGAGTGGGTTCGATGCAGCCGGGTTCGTCCGCTACGTGTTCGAGCAGCAGGGCGTCTCGCTGCCCAGGGAGGCGCGCGACATGGCGAGCGTCGGAACGGATGTCTCGACGAGCACGGGTGCACTGCGCGCCGGCGACCTGCTCTGCTTTGCCAACGACGGCAGCAACATCAACCATGTCGCGATCTACGCCGGACGTGACCGGATCATTCATGCGACAGCGAGCGGCAACGGCGTGCGCTACGACACCCTCGGTGAGGGTGCGCGCGGCCGCTGGTTCGCCGACCACCTCGTGAGCGCGCGTCGCCTCACCGCGAGCAGCGAAGGTGCGACCCGGCGTGACGAAGTCGACCCGTCGGACCGCCCCGATCGCGCGCCGCGTCCACAGGGAGCTTCACTATGAGCAGCCTAACGCGTAGCACCGCGGCCGCCTGTTGCCTCACGGTCGCCAGGAGACTCCGGCTCGTCGTTGCGGCACTGCTGACATGCGCCGCCGCACTCCCGCTCGGAGCGCAGTCGTCAGGCGGCAACGATGCAGATGAATCACCGCGCGCCAGTCGATCGCGCGCCGCCAATGCGGACGTCGCGACCGTACTCGGCATGAACGTATCGTCATCGGGAACTGAACGAGACACGCTTGGCCTGCTCGTTTCCAATGTTGCGCCGGGCGGGCCGGCGGACCGAGCCGGCGTCGACGAGGGAAATCGCCTCGCCGCAATCAACGGTGTCAGTCTCCGCGTCGACGGCGAGTCGGTGGGCGCGCGGGACGGGAGCGACGGTGCGACACGCCGCCTCGAGCGCGAGCTGGCATCGCTCGAGGCGGGCGATGACGTGACGCTGCGGCTATTCGGCGGCGGACGGTTCCGAACGGTGACGCTCCACCCGGCGATCCCCACCTCGACACGCGTTCCTCCGGCTCGCGCGGTGCCGTCCTCCGCGTCGCGTGGCGAGGCCGCTTCGCCGCCGCTCAACGCCGCGACGGTCGCCGATGGAATCACCACGCTGCAGTCGCAGCTCCGGCGGCTGCAGCAGGAAGAGGGAAATCCAGCGACGCTCGATTCACTCACCGGGATCGAACAGGAACTGGGCGCGATCAAGCGCCGGCTCCGTGAACTACAGGGCTCGGGCGAGCGTCGCGGTACGGCCCGGTCGTCCCGGAGCGACGCGCTCCCGGGCATCTCGCTCAGCGCGGTCGCCGATGAGCTGGTCCCCTACTTCGGCGAGGGTAGCGAGAGCGGCCTGCTCGTGCTCAAGGCCGACCAGAGCTGGGAGCCGGTTCGACCCGGCGACGTCATTCTCCGCGTCAACGGCGCAGCAGCGACTCCCGAGCGGCTCCGCGCCGCGCGGGAGGGCGGCCGTGCGGTGGACGTCGAGGTACTGAGGCGGAAGCGCAATCTGACGCTGATACTCGACCCGGCGCCGTGACGGGGCGCCGTTAGGCGCGCGCTCGGACGTGCGTCAGTCGCGTGCTCAGCCCGGCCGCGCGTCGCGCGGCGGCTTTTCACGCGCCTGCTCGCGGCCGGTCACGCGGGCTCGCTCCTCGACATGCTGAACGAGGGCGAAGAGGCGGTTGCGCTCGAGCGGGAGGATCAACTCGGCGAGCACTGACCGGTACGAGCCGGCGAATGACGTCGGTGGGTCGCCGGGTCCGCGGTAGAGGAGGATCGCACCGCCGGGAAGAACCGGGATGCGGAGCGCGCGTGCGTCGGCGCGGAGCGCGGACTGCGCGACGATCGCGATGAGCGGTGGTTGCGCCGATGCGGAATCGATCGCCTCGGCGACGTCGCGCGTCAGCAGGGCGCGGTAGCCGAGCGTGGTGAGCGACTGGGAAAGCCCTTCGAGCAGGGCTTCGTTGGAACCCGTGAGAAGGATCGTCGACATCTATGCTGCGTGTAATACCTCTGGGGGTCCACAAGGCGCAAGACCGCCGTGACGCTGAATCTTACACTGCCTTCGCTGCCGACAACGGTGAGCCGCATCACCCGCCGAGCATCGACATCACAAGATACTCGAGCAGTCGCAGCGCAAAGTAGGCGACGATCGGAGTGACATCCATCATGCCGAGGGGCGGGATGATCCCGCGAAGCGGACGAAGGATCGGCTCGGTGAGCGTGAATGACCAGCGAACCCAACGCGAGTACGGAGAGACGCGAAGCCAGCTGGACACGACACGAACGATGAGCGCGACCCGCAGCAACTCGAACGCGTAGTGCAGCAGCAGGAAGACGAGTCCGCGTCCAGTCGTTGCGGCGGAGTAGAAGCCAGCGAGCTGCCCGTGCACGAAGCGGAGCAATGCCAGCAGTACGATCCCTCCGACCACGACCGCGACGAGCATCCACCAGGGCGCGGCCTGCGGCAACCCTCCGGCGCGGACGACGCGCCGCTCCATCGGCGCGACCAGCGGATCGACGACGCGGCGGAAGAATCGCGCGACCGGATTGAAGGGATTGATTTTCCGCGTCCGGACGAGCCAATCGATGAGCGCGACGACCGCGAGCACGACGGCGACGACGACGAGCGCCTGGCCGAAGAGGTGGATCGCCCAGGCAAACCAGATGAGGAATGTTGGCACGCGTGCAAAAGTGCGTGGGCGGCGACCACCGGAGCAAGTGGCGGACGGCAAGCCGTTAGCCGTTAGCCGTTGGCAAAGGCCAAAAGCTAATAGCTAATGGCTAACGGCTGCAGTTACGTTCTGGCCATGAGATACTGGCTGGTCAAATCGGAGCCATCGTCGTTCGCGTGGGACGACCTCTGGCGCGCACCGAAGCGGACGACGTCGTGGGAAGGGGTGCGCAACTACGTCGCGCGCAATTTCCTGCGCGAGATGCAGCGCGGCGACCGCGCCCTCTTCTATCACTCGAGCGCCGAGCCTAACGCGATCGTCGGAATCGCCGAGGTAGCCCGCGCGGCCTACCCCGACCCGCTCCAGTTCGACCGGAAGAGCGAGGTGTTCGACCCCAAGTCGAGCCGTGATGAGCCCCGCTGGAGCACCGTCGACATCAAGGCGGTCCGTGGATTCAAGCAGCCGGTGACGCTCACAGCGCTGCGCGGTGTCCCCGGGCTCGAGAAGATGGAGCTGCTGCGGAAGGGAAGCCGCCTCTCGGTGAACTCGGTCTCGGAGGCGGAATGGCGGATCGTCACGAAGCTCGGGCGCGTCAGCCCGGCCGACGCGGGCTGAAAGCGTCGACCTCGATCTCGATCAGCATCGCCGGATCGATCAGCCGCGCCACTTCGACCATCGTCGCGGCGGGAAGAACGGCCCGGAAGACCTCGCCATGCGCGCGGCCGTACTCCTCCCACCGGGCGATGTCGGTGACGAACATTCGCGTCCGCACGACATCGTTCATCGTCGCGCCGGCCTTCTCGAGCGCCGCCGCGACCGTGCGCAGCGCCTGAACCGTCTGGGCGTACGGGTCGCCAGCGCCGATGACCTGACCGGACGCGTCCGCGGCGGTGGTGCCGGCGACGTGGACCCAGTCACCGGCGCGGACAGCCCGCGAGTAGCCAACAACCGGCTCCCATTTCCCGCCGCTCGAGATATTCTGCCGGGAGTTGTTCCGGTCGGACATGCACTCCTCCGCGAAATTTTTTCTTGACCGGGCCGCCCGAACGTGATACGATAATCATACAATCGTTCGTTCGTGGTGATTTGCCGCCTCTTGCCGCCACGTAAAACAAGGAGCTAAAACGCGACGCCCGGCGGCTGAACTCGCGCGGGCATTTTCTTGGGCCGGCGCCCAGGTGGAGATCCTCAGGTGGAGATGGAAATGGCATTGCGCGTGTTTGTTCACTCAGGCGGCCACATCTCCGACGTCAGTTAATCGTAGCCGCTCCCAGTGAGCGGCTTTTTTTTCGTCTCGCCCCGGGTGAGACACATTCGCGAGGAGCGCCACAATATGCAGACACCGATCGCCGTGCCACGCCAGTCCAGCCCCCCAGAGCCCCATCCACTGGACCTCGTCTCGCTCGGCAAGATCGTTCAGATCCGTGAAGTGCTCCTGCGCGCGGAAGCCGCGGGGCAGCGCGTTTTCCGGCTCGAGTCGGGCGATCCAAGCTTCGGCGTCGCGCCTCACGTGCTCGACGCGATCGGCACCGCTGGCCGCGCCGGAAAGACGCACTACATCCCGAACAACGGGATCCCGCAGCTCCGCACCGCGCTCGCCGAAAAGGTGCGCACCAAAAACGGGCTGCAGGGTGTCACCGCCGACGACATCTTCGTGACTAACGGCGCGATGCACGCGCTGTTCGCGACCTTCGGGGCGCTGCTCGAGCCGGGCGATGAAGTGATCATCCCCGACCCGATGTGGACTGAAGTCGCCGAGAACATCCGCCTCGCCGGCGGCGTCCCCGTCGGCGTCCCGGTGCGCGCGGCCGAGGGCTTCGAGTACTCGCCCGAGCGGGTCGCCGCCGCGATCACGCCGCGAACGCGCGCGATCTTCGTGAACACGCCGCACAACCCGACCGGCGCGGTGCTCTCGCGGGCGACGCTGCAGGCGCTGCTCGACACCGCCCGTGCACACAAGCTCTGGGTCGTGTCGGACGAAGCCTACGAGGACGTACTGTTCGAGCCGGCGTCGCATGTCTCGATCGGCTCGCTGGCCGGTCACTACGCCGAAGACGTCATCACGATCTTCTCGTTCTCGAAAAGCCACGCGATGAGCGGGCTCCGGATCGGGTACGTCGTGACGCGCGCGGCGCTTCTGCAGGATCGTATTCCGAAACTGCTCCGCTGCACGATCAACGGCGTGAACAGCCTGGCGCAGTGGGGCGCACTGGCCGCGATCACCGGCCCGCAGGATCACCTGCCGAAGATGCGCGATGAGTACCTCGTCCGGCGCGACCTGCTCCTTGCCGCGCTTGAGGGAATCGAGGGAGTGCACCCCTTCACGCCGCGCGGGACGTTCTTCGCCTGGGCCGATCTCGACGAGTCGCTCTTCGCCCGGCTTGGCGTCGACGACGCCGATGCGCTCTCGCGCGCGCTCGCCGCGCAGGGGATCGGCAGCGCGCCGGGTGACGCGTTCGGCAACTCATGCGCAAACGCGATCCGGTTCTCCTTCAGCGCCGACACCGGGATGATCCGCGAGGGCAGCGCCGCGCTTCGGCGCGCCCTCACCGGCGAGGTGCCGTTAGGGAGCGCGCCGGGGGCCGGGAAGGGCGAATCGCGACAGTGACCGCCGGCGCGCCCGGCCCGCTCCGGGTCGCGTTAGGCGAGTACGACATCGGCTGGCACGACCCGGAGACCTCGCTCGCCCGGGCGAGCGAGGTCGTCGCCGACGCCGCGCGCGCCGGGGCGCGGCTCGTCGTCCTCCCCGAGATGACGACCACCGGCTTCACGATGGATGTGTCGCAGGCAACGCCGCTCGCGGCCGGCCACTCCGCGCGGCTGTCCGCGATCGCGGCGAAAAGCGCCGTGTGGCTGATCGCCAGCGTTGCGGCGACGGAGTCGTCGAGCGGCCCGGCCACTCCCGGCGGAGGGCTCGACTCCACCCGCGCGGTCAACGCCGCCGTGGTGATCGATCCGAGCGGAACGGTCGTCGCGGTCTATCGCAAACAGAAGCTCTTCGCCTTCGCCGGCGAGCACCAGCACTACGTGGCCGGCGACGGTCCGGTCACGGTAAAGATCGACGATGTCCGCATCGCGCCGCTCGTCTGCTACGATCTGCGTTTCCCAGAGCTGTTTCGCACCGTCGCCCGTGATGTCGACGCCTTCGTCCTCGTCGCCAACTGGCCCGCGGCACGACGCCCCCACTGGGACGTCCTCACCCACGCCCGCGCAATCGAGAACCAGGCGTATGTCATCGCGGTAAACCGCATCGGCAGCGGCGGCGGCATCGACTACGACGGCGGGTCCGTCGCGTGGGACCC
>JANMAM010000075.1:0-52219 GCA_031359795.1 Gemmatimonadaceae bacterium | reverse complement strand
GTTGCGCTCGAACTCGAACCTGGTGTTGATCAGCAGCGCCGCGTCGGTACCGTACTCGTCCACCTGCACCGAGTGATCGATGACAAGATCGACGGGTTGAAGCGGATTGATTTTCTTCGGGTCGCCGCCTAACGCAGCGAGGGCGTCGCGCATCGCGGCCAGGTCGACCACCGCGGGCACGCCGGTGATGTGCTGCAGCAGCACCCGGGCGGTGCGGAAGGCGATCTCCTTCTCGACCTTGGCCTTCACGTCCCAGTTGGCCATCGACTCGACGTCGGCCGCCTTGACGAAGGCGTCATCCTCGTTCCGGAGCAGGTTCTCGAGGAGGACCTTGAGCGAGAAGGGAAGCCGGCTCGCGTTTGGCGCTTTCGCGTTCAGCGCATCGAGGCGGTAGATGACATAGGGCTTGCCGTCGACGGTCAGCGTTGCCCGGCTGCCGAAGGAATTCCGAGAAGACATGGCGTGTTCATCCATTCGTTTGCGGTCCCCAAATCTACAACCCGGACGAACATTTTTCCGGTGTCGGCTATTAGCCATTAGCCTTTAGCAGGGAGGGACCGCGCAAACCTGCGGCGGTGACGCCGTGCTCAACGCTAACGGCTAATGGCTAACGGCCGAAGGTTCGACAGCGGCCATCAAACGGGGGAAGAGATGCGTATCGTAGTCATGGGCGCTACCGGAAACATCGGCCAGCGCATCGTCAAGGAAGCGCTCAGCCGCGGACATGAAGTCGTCGGTGTCGTGCGCGATCCCTCGCAGGTGGAGTCGCCCGACCGTCGGGTCGCGCTGGTCAAGGGCGACGCAACGAATCCAGTAGATGTCGCGCGCGTGGCGCACCGCGCCAACGCGATCGTGGGCGCGATCTCGCCGAGGCCGAACGCGCGGGGGATGGCGGCACCCTTGCTCGTCGACGCGGCGCGGGCGATCATCGCCGGCGCGAAGAAGGCGGCAGTGAAGCGGGTGATCTTCGTCGGCGGGGCGGGGAGCCTCGAGCTCGCGCCGGGCAAGCGACTGCTCGATTCTCCCGACTTTCCCCCGCCATACAAGCCGGAGGCGCTCGAAGGCTGGGACTCGCTCGAGGTCTTCCGCAACGAAGGCGCGGGGATCGAGTGGACGGTCATCAGTCCCGCCGCCGAGATCTCCGCCGGCCAGCGCACGGGCCGCTACCGCGCCACCGGCGACCAGTTCATCCCCGACGCCAAGGGACAGAGCCACATCTCATTCGAGGACTACGCGGTCGCGGTGCTCGATGAGCTGGAACACCGGAACCATGTGGGGAAGAGGTTCGGGGTGGCGTACTAGGCGGGGCCACGCGGGGGCCAGGGACCGGGGACCACGACCGGGGGCCAGGGACCAGGGGCCAGCAACCGCATTCCCTTACGGGGTGCCTAACGCCTGGTCCCTGGTCCCTGGCCCCTGGCCCCCCCTGGCCCCCCGCTCCCCGTCAGCTCACGCCGCGGCGCGAGCTTCGGCCGCGGGCAGTTCAATCGTGAACCGCGCGCCGCCGCCGGAGACGTTCTCGGCGCGGAGGGAGCCGCTGTGGCGTTCGGCGATCGAGAACGACAGCGAGAGCCCCAGGCCCGTGCCTTTCCCCGGTGCCTTCGTCGTGAAGAAGGGCTCGAACAGGCGAGCGCGCAGTTCTTCGGGGATGCCGGGCCCGCTGTCTTCGACGCGGAGGAGAACCTTTCGGCCGGCCGAGCGCGTCGTCGCGATCCGGATCTCGCGGCGTGACGCGTTCTCGAGCGCGTCCTCGGCGTTGGTGACGAGGTTGACGACGATCTGCAGCAGCTGGGCGTGGCTCGCCCACACCGGAGGGAGATCATCCGCGAGATCGAGCGTCATCTTCACGCCGGCTGCCTGCTGCGCGACAGCGCGGAGCTCCATCACTTCGCGGGCGACGTCGTTCAGGCTCATGCTGCCCCGCGCGCCATCCTCGGCGCGGACGAAGCTCAACAGGTCGCGGGTGATCTGCGCGGCGCGGCGTGACTCGCGCTGAATGAGCGTGACGATCTCGCGATTCTCACCGGTGAATGCGGCGTCCTCGAGGAGTACCGTCGCGAGTCCGTTGATTCCCATCAGCGGATTGTTCACTTCATGCGAGACCCCGGCGGCGAGCCGTCCGATCGCGGCGAACTTCTCCGACTCGAACAGCTGCTGCTGCGCGCCGCGCACCTGCTGCTCGGCGGTGATGTCCTGCGCGACGAGGACGGCGCCACCGGTCGGATATGGCGAGAGCGTCAGCTTGAGGACGCGGCCCTGCGCGCTCTCGAGGACGCGCTCGGCGCGCGAGCCGGTGCGAATGGTGTTGCAGATCGCGCAGTCATCGCCGGCCCCCAGTGCCAGCGCGCGGAGGCTGTGGTGATCCTGGCCAATGGTGCTGCCTAACGACATGCCGGCGAGGCCGGCGAAGGCGGCGTTGCAGCGCCTGACGCGCCCGTGCTCGTCGATCAGGGCGAGGCCCTCGACGGTCGCGTCGAAGACCCGCTCCCACTCGCGCTTCGCGGCAAGCACCTGCGTGAACAGCCGCGCCCGGCCGATCGCGATGCCACCCTGCTGGCAGAGCGTCGCGAGTGCGTCGATCTCCTCGGCGGTGAAGCCTGGCAGCTTGCGGCGCAGCGTCGTCACCGCGACGATGGTCTGTCCCGCGTAGACGGGGACATGCGCTTCGCGCACCTCGTCGAGCCTGACGGTGGACGTGCCGGCGTTGAGGTCGAGGGGCGTGCGGCCCTTCCCGTTGCCCATGATCGCGGTGCCGCCTTTCACGACGGCGAGCTCGGCGTCGGTCGGCGTCGCATTCAGGCCGTCGATGATGCCGGCGGCGGAGTAGCGGCCGGCGAGCCCCCCGGCCTCGTCGAACACCGCGAGCTCGAAGTCATCGTGCGGGACGAGCAGCTCGGCGTGGATCTTGAGCTGCTCGTAGACCGCTGGCTCGGAGTTCTGCGCCGTCATGCCGCGCGCGCTCTCGAGCAATCCGGCGACGCGACCCGTGTCCGCGCGTGTGCGGAACTTCTCGGTGCGACGGACGTGAAGGACCCTTCGCATCCGGAAGCACGCGGCGACGACGAGCGTGGTGCAGACGACGCCGACCAATCCGAGCACGGTCGCGTACGTCTCCTCGCCCCGCAGCGCGATCGCCGCGGTCCACATCGACCCCGAGGCAACACCAAGCAATGCGACGACCCACGGCGCAATGGCGCGCGGACGCGTCATCGGCTCGAAGACCGGCACGGTCGCTGTCGACCGGCTCATGCCGATCGACGGACCTGTCTCGCCGTGGTGGGGGAGGGGCATATGCTATAGACGGGCTGAGGCCCGTGTTGCAACTGACATCACCGCCGAAGTCAGGCGGCTTCCGCCGGCGCGGGGGCAGTGGGGACGTCGAGGATCTCCGCCGCGTGGTCATCGGCGACATCGAGGCGCCTCACGGTGATGGCGGCGGTGGGGCAGTGGCGGATGAAGTCGCCGTCGGCGGGGGTCCACTCGCGGGTCGAGGCGAGGGGGTAGGCCTTGCCCTCGGAGTCGAGCGCCATCGTGTGCGGGGCGAGGGCCACGCAGATCGTGCATCCGACGCAGCGTTCGCGGTTGACGTTGATCTCGACCGGGTGCTTCGGGTAGATCGACCCGTGCTCGCTGAGCGCGAGCGGCAGGCTGTCGAGCGCTTCGGACGCCGCGCGATAGCCCTCGGCGATCACCTCACGGGTGTTGCCGAACCCGAGCCAGTCGACGTGCCCGAGCCTCGGGCGGGCGAGCACCATCGGCGGGCCATTCCATCCAGTGAGCGGCCAGCCCTGGAGCGCGTGCATCATGATCGTCGCCGAGCGCATGTAGATCGCGCCGAATCCGCGGCGGGTGACATCGGTCGAGGGCGAAAGATCGGAGCTGCCGACGTCGACCGCGATGACCGCGTCCATGCCTAACGCGGCGACCGACGTCGGCAGGTTGTCGATCACGCCGCCGTCGACGCAGATGCGGCCGTCGACCTTCCCCGGTGGAAACGCCCCTGGCAGCGCACACGATGCGTAGACGGCATCGGCGACGGATACGTCCTTCAACCCGGGAAGACCCCACATCACCTGCGTTCCCCGCTCGACGTCGACGGTGTTGACGAGCAGCGGCGTCGAGAGCTCGGCAAACGTTCCCTTGGGCGCAACCGACTCGCAGAGCGTGCGGAGTGGTTCCTCGAGGTAGATCGACGAGGTGCGCACGCGCTGCACGAGCATCCCGACGTGATCGATCCGGAAGAGATCGCGCCGCGCCAGCGACTCCGCTCGCGACTGCATCTCGTCGATCGACATCCCGCCGACGTGTGCCGCGGCGATGAACGCCCCGATGCTCGTGCCCGCGAACCGCGCCGGCCGGATGCCGCGCTCCTCGAGTGCACGGAGCACGCCGATATGGGCGAACCCCTTGAGGCCGCCGCCGCCGAGGACCAACGCGATTCTGGGAGTGGTGCTCACTGGGAAATCCTCGGACTCTTCAACTGGGGCCCAGGGACCGGGGGCCAGCAATTGCTTCTGCGCGGTGCCTGGCCCCTGGTCCCTGGCCCCCAAGACACGCGGCGTTGATCGCAACTGCAAAGCTAAGCATGCCGAACAACGGCATGACTAACGATGCTTCTTCTTCGGGACGGGCTTCACTGCGGGCTTGGCCGGCGTCTTCGGTTTCGCCTTGATCTCGGGCGCATTGGCCTGGACTGTCAGCGTGCCGCGGACGTCATGTCCTTTTACCACGGCGACCAGCGCTTGTTCGCCGGCGGTGCGCCCGAGGGTCCAGCGGGTCTGGGCGCGGCCGTGCGAATCGGTGATGATGCGCACGGGAGAGGTGCTGCCGGACTTCGCCGAGAACACGACCGGTGCATCGGCGACGGGGTTGCCGTAGCTGTCGGTCACCGTCGCGACGATCGGCGCGCCGAGCGCCTTGGCCGTCGTGCCGCTCATCGCTTCGCTCGTCAGCGCGAGATTCGCCGCGGATGCCGGCATTGCGCTCGCGGCGACGTCGACGCGGCGGTCGATGCCTTCGACGCGCATCGTCAGGCGCTGCGGTCCCGCGGTGCGCGAGAGTGTCCAGCGCGCGGTGACGTTCCCCGATGAATCGGTGACCGCCGCGGTGTCCGCGACCGAACCGGTTTCCGTCGAGAGCGCGACCCTGACGCCGGGCACCGGATTGCCGAGCTTGTCGGCGACGTGGAGCGTCACCGGTTTTCTGAGCAGCGCGTTCACGGTCGTCCGCTGGTCGTCGCCGCTCGACACAGTCGCCGTTGCGGCTGCCCCGGCGGTCGCGATCGCGGTGAGCATCACCGGCGGAACGCTGCGTCCACTGCCGATCTGGACGCGGATGCGCTGCCGGCCGGCGGTGGTGCCGAGCGTCCAGCGCGCGCGCGCTTCGCCGAGGCTGTCGGTGCGCGACGCGCCGCCATTGACGCTGCCGCCATCGAGCGCGACCCAGGCGAGCGGAATGTCGGAGAGCGCGCGGCCGGTGCTGTCGGTGAGCCGGACGCCGATGTGGTCGGAAAGAATCGCCCCGACGCTCGCCGTTGGCGGCTCGCCGATCTGCGCGGCCCGCGTGTTCGCCGCGACCGGCTCGGCCTCGGCGACGACGACGAGCGCACTGTCGACGTGATCGACGGAAACGTACAGGCGCTGCCGGCCGGGCATCGCGCCTAACGTCCAGGAGGCGCGTACCCGACCGTCGGCATCGGTGCTGCCGACCGACGGGTCGGGTGTGCCGGCGCCGTCTTCAGCACGGAATCGGACCGACGCGTTGGCAACCGGGCGGGCCCGCTTCGAGAGGACGCGAACGACGATGCGCTGCGGAATTCCTGCCCCGGCGATCGCGCGCTGATCGCCGCCGGCGACCAGCTCGAGCGCCGACGGTACCGCGACGACGCGAGCCGGAACGTACGAGGTCACGCCCTCGATCGTCGCGCCGACCGTGGTCGAGCCGGGCATCTTCGCGGTGGCGATGCCTAACGAGTCGATCGAGATGATGTCCGGGTTCGCGCTCTGCCAGACGACGGCGCGCTGCCCGACTACGTGGCCGCGGGCGTCGAGCCCGCGCGCGGCGAGCGGCGCCTGCTCGCCATCGGAGATCGAGATGGTCGAGTCGCCGTTCACGCGAATGGTCGACACGACCTGCCTGACGGTCACCCGCGAGCGCGCGACGCGCTCACCGACGGTGACGACGATGGTCGTGGTGCCGGTGCCGCGGGCGATGACCGTTCCGTCGGTCTCGACGCTGGCGACGCGCGGGTTGTCGCTGCTCCAGACGAGCGATGCGCCGACCAGCACACTGCCGCTCTTGTCGGTGACGGTCGCCGCGAGATGGATCGTGTCACCGACCGCCGTCACCGTGTCGGTGGTCGGCGATACGCCCACCCAGGCCGCACCGAGATCGCCAACGGTCAGGTGCGAGGCCGAGCTGCCGATCATGCCGTAAGTGCGAGCAAAGCTCAGCACGGAGACGAGAGCGGCAGCGCTGGAGACAGCCGCTACGGCGACCCGCGCGGCACTCTTCGTCGCATCGTGTTTGAGCAGCTTATACATGCCACAAGGACGAGGCCGGTCAGGGGGTCGTCACCGACTCGCGCGTGACCTCGATCACTCACGGGCTCTATTGATAGGTATTGCCCGGAAACACGACCCCGCGGTTCCAACAATCCGTGGCGTTCAGCCGCGGGGAATCGTCAGCGTGAAGGTGCTCCCAACACCCACCGTGCTCTCGACGGTGAGGTCGCCCCCCATGGTGCGGGCGAGGTCGCGACTTATCGCGAGACCGAGCCCGGTGCCCTCGTGGGCCCGTGTCGGCCCGGCATCGAGCTGCACGAACGGCTCGAAGATCCTGTCCTGCTTGTCGGCCGGAATACCGCGCCCGGTGTCGGTGACCGCGATGCGCGCAGTGTTGTCGTCCGTCGTGCACGCCATGGTCACTCGCCCACCAGTCTCGGTGAACTTCACCGCGTTCGAGAGGACATTGAGCAGCACCTGCTGCAGCTTGTCCGGGTCGGCGCGGACGATCAGCTCCGAATCACAGCCCTCGTACGAGTAGCTGAGCTGCTTGCGCTGCATCTGGGGCGCGATGAGCGTCTCCAGCGTCGCAAGCGTTTCGTGCACGGGGACGTCCGCCAGGTCCAAGGTCACGTGTCCCGCCTCGATGCGTGCGAAGTTCAGCACATCGTTGATCAGGCCGAGCAGGTGACGCTGGCTCCGCTGGATGCGCGCGATCGCGTCGTGTTGCGGCTCGGTGATCGGGCCATGCAGTTCCATGTCGAGCAGCTCGGCATAGCCGGCGATCGCGTTGAGCGGCGTGCGCAGCTCGTGCGACATCGTCGCGAGGAATTCGCTCTTTGCGCGATTCGCCTCGTCGGCGCGCACTCGTGCGGCGCGTTCCGCTTCGTGCGCGCGGGCCCGCTCGAGCGCCTGCGCGCACTGGCTTGCGACGCTGAGGATCTGGCTGCGGTCGTCGGCGCTGAAGTGTCGCGGCTCGGGAAACCTGAGCACCATCACGCCGACCAATCGCTCGCCGACCATCAGCGGAACCGCCGCCGCCGCTGGCGCGACGGGCGCCCCGGTCGAAGGCGGCACATAGCGCGCGACCCACTGGTCCGGATTCTCGATGAACACCGGAGCGCGGGTCTGCACGACGTCGCGCGGCGGGAGGGCGAGGTGGAGCGCCGTTTTCCGGAAGTGCTCGAGTCCATCCGCGGGATAGCCGCGCCCCCAGGCGTGGTCGATCTCGGTCGCGTCCTCGTTCAGCCGGCAGACGACGCCGGCGACCGCGCCGACGGGAGCAAGTCCGTGGTCGAGCATCGCATTCGCCACGTCGGAGGTGGTGAGCGCTCCGGACAGCGCGGCGGTGAGGTTCTGGAGGAGCGTTGCGTGCTGCGCGGCGCTCTCGGCGCGCGCGCGTGCCTGGTCCGCCTCTTCGCGCGCAACGCCGGACGCGGCGTAGAGCCGGGCCCGATCGATCGCGAGCGCGGCGCGGCGCGCGAGCTCGGTCGCGAGCGACAGGTCGTCGCTGGTGTAGCGTCGCCGCGATTCGGCCGAGACGAGCGTGAGAGCACCGAAGGTCTGTCCGCGATCGGTGAGCGGGACGATCATCGCCGACCGCAGGCCGAGCTCGCGAGTGATCCGGAGGTGCTCCTCGTCGATCGCGCTGGCAACGAGCATCTCGTCGCTGATCTCGGCGTAAATCTCGGCTACCCCGGTGCGCAGCACGTTAGGCGCGCCGGTCGGCGAGTCGGCGCGCGGCGGGTAGCGACGATTGAGCTCACGTGCCCACTTCGCCTTCTCCGGGTCGACGTGCGCGACCGCCACCTGATGTGACTTGCCGTTCTCGTCGAGCAGCTCGATCGCGCACCAGTCGGCGAGCTGCGGCACGACCAGATGCGCGAAGTCATTGAGCCGTTGCACCGGATCGAGCGGTGCGATCAGCAGCTCGGTCGCGCGGTCGAGATAATCGAGCGCTTCTTCCGCTTTCTTTCGCGCGGTGATGTCCTTCCACTGAGTCGCCAGCCCGCCATCCTCCAGCGGGTAGCAGCACATCTCCGCCCACGTCCCCGACTCGGCGTAGAATGCCTCGAAGCGCACGAGCACCCGCTCGTTCGCGGCGCGGCGCATCTCGCGCTCGAAGGCGCTGCCGGCGAGCGTCGGGTAGACCTCCCAGACGACCCGACCGACGAGCGACTCCGGTTCCAGGTTGCCCGAGCCGGCGAAAACGCGAGCGGCCGCGGCGTTGATGTAGCGGAACTTCCACTCGGCGTCCTGCACGACGAAGGGATCGCTGATGCTCTCGAGAATTCCGCGAGAGAAGGCCGCCGCCTTCTCTGCCTCACGCCTCCGCTCCTGCAGCTCGACGCTCGTCTGCTCGAGTTCCTCCGACATCACCTGCGCTTCCTCGAGCTGCGACTCGAGCTCGATGGTCTGGTTCTCGAGCTGCGACGCGAGGTAGCCATTCTCTCGCGCGGCATCGAGCGCCCGTGCTTCAGCGCTGCGGTGGCGATCGGCGAGGGTGCTGACGATTCCCGACGCGAGGACGAAGAGTCCGAGCGGCACGAGGTCGAAGGGATCGGCGGCAGCGAGCGAGTGGCGCGGCGTGAGGATCCAGAAATCCACCGCGATCACCGACAACAGCGACGCGAGCATCGCGGGCCCCAATCCCGCCAGCACCGCGGTGAACAGGACCGCGGGCCAGAACAACATGAACGTGGCGCGCGACAGAACGGGCTGGAAGAGCAGCGTCGCGCCTAACGCGACTGCGGTGAGCCCGACCGCGAGCGCGTAGCGCGCGACGCCACCGCGCGCGCGGGATTCCGTGGCGACGGCCGCGCCCGGCCGAGCGACCGGACGCGGGTGCTCGTCGTTCGCGGGCAGCGAATCCAACGTCGTCAGACCGAACGAATCCGCGCCGTACCGCCGCTGTGCTTACTGCAGGTAGAGGTACAGGCCGTACAGTCCGACCGCGGCGCCGCCGACCATGATGATCGTGCCAGCGTCGTCGCCGATGATCGCGCCGGCGAGGAAGGCCGCGCCGCCGACGATCATGAGCGCGGTGGATGAGGTGCCATTCTGCACGGCGGCGCCGACGTTCGCGGGCGCGGTGGCCGCCTGATCGACGGAGTGCCGGATGCCAACGGTCGCGCCATCGAGTGTCGGACCGATCGGCCCGGCAACACTTGCCGTCACGACGAGCGCCGAGGGCGAACGATCGGTCGGCATGGCCTGCGCGCGCGAGACGCTGGGCACCAGCAGCGCGCCAGCAGCGAGAATGAAGAGCGGGGCGATACGACGCATGGAATACCTCCGAAGGGTGAGGCCGCACTGGCAGCGACCGACGTCAACTCACTAAGATAGCGGAGCGAGCCCCGTGACGGGAATCGCACCTCAATTCGACCGGTTCGACACCATGCGACGTTCCGCTCTTCTCATTTTCGGCAGTTTTGCGGCCAGCGCCGTCGCGGTTGCCAGCTTCGCGGTGACTCCGCTCACACTGGTTGCGCAGCAAGCGCGCACCGCGGCGCCGATCACCGCGGCGGAGATCGATGGCCACCTGCGATTCCTCTCCTCCGATCTGCTCGAAGGGCGCGCCCCCGCGACGCGCGGCGGCCAGCTTGCCGCCGAGTACATCGCGGCCGAGCTGCGCGGGGCGGGCCTCCTGCCGGGAGTGAGCGGCTCGTATTTCCAGGATGTCCCGATCGACGTCGTCGGTGCCGACCAGTCGACGATCCGTGTCGTGACCGGCGGCAAGGCACCGGCGACGCTGCGCTATCCCGAGGACGTCGTCATGTGGGCCGGCTCGGCAGCCGACTCGAGCGCGATGCGCGGCGAGATCGTGTTCGTTGGCTATGGAGTGAGCGCGCCCGAGAACAAGTGGGATGACTTCAAGGGAATGGACCTGAAGGGGAAAGTCCTCCTCATCCTCGTCAACGATCCCCCCGCGCCGGCCGCCGAGCCGGCGCTCTTTGGCGGTAAGGCGATGACTTACTACGGCCGCTGGACGTACAAGTTCGAGGAGGCCGAGCGTCGCGGCGCGGCCGGCGCGCTGATCGTCCACCTCACCGAGCGGGCCGGCTACCCGTGGCACACCGTCGTCGGCTCGTGGGCCAAGGAACAGCGGATGCTGCCCCGCGACGCATCGCTTCCCGCGCCGTTAGGCATCCGCGGCTGGATCACCGACAGCGCGGCGACGTCGCTCCTCGCTCGCGCCGGGCTCGACCTCGCATCGCTCCGCACGCAGGCCGCGTCGCGCGACTTCAAGCCGGTGGCTACCGGGATCACGGTGGACGCGAGCTTCCGGAACAAGGTCGCCCACATGCACTCGCAGAACGTCATCGGCGTGGTACCGGGGCGCGACGCGAAGGCAAGGAGCGAGTACGTCGTATTCTCGGCGCACTGGGACCACCTCGGGATCGGGCCGGCGGTGAACGGCGACACGATCTACAACGGCGCGGAGGACAACGCCTCTGGCGTCGCCGACGTGCTCGCCGTCGCCCGGGCTGCTGCCGCCGGCGCCGCCCCGAAGCGGTCGATGCTCTTCGTGTTCGTCACCGCCGAGGAGAGCGGACTGCTCGGTTCGCAGTGGTTCGGGGAGCACCCGACCATTCCGAAGCGCCAGATCGTCGCGAACATCAACGTCGACGGCGGCAACGTGCTCGGACGGACCCGGGACCTGACCGTCCTGGGCGACACGAAGAGCTCACTCGGTCCGATGATCGCGGCGCTGATCAAGCCGATGGGAATGCGGCTCTCGCCCGACGAGCACCCCGAGCGCGGTGCGTTCTACCGGTCGGACCATTTCTCATTCGCCAAAGTCGGCATTCCCGCGGTGTCGGTCGGCTCGGGGAACGACTACGTCGACCATCCGGCGGGCTGGGGGGCGCAGCAGGAAGCGGCGTACAATGAGAACCGGTACCATCAGCCATCGGACCAGTACGACTCGAAGTTCGACCTGGCCGGCGCGACGCAGTTGTCGCAGATCGTGCTCCGGCTCGGGCTCAAGCTCGCGAACGACCCGGGCTGGCCACAGTGGGACAAGGCCGCCGAGTTCAAGCGTTAGGCTGTGGATCACAACGCGGTGACCGAGCAGGCGGGCATGCCGGTGACGACGCCGGCGCGTCCCGCGCTCGTCCGCGTGGTCGGCGTGCCCGCGCTGGCGGCGAGCATCGTCAACATCGTCGTCGGCGGCGGGATCTTCGTGCTTCCGGCGCTGGCGGCGCGACTGGTGGGCCCGGCCGCACCGATCGCGTTCCTCGTGTGTGGAGTCGGGATCGGACTGATCGTGCTCTGCTTCGCCGAGGCGGGGAGTCGCGTCTCGCGCACCGGTGGACCGTATGCATACATCGAAACCGCGTTCGGGCCGTTCGCCGGGTTCCTCGCCGGGGTCCTGCTCTGGCTCACCGGCACGCTCGCGACCGCGGGTGTAGCGACCATGTTCGTCGGCAGCCTCGGCGCCGGCGTCCCGGCGTTAGGCGACACGGCGGGGCGGACAGCCGTCCTCCTCGCGCTGATCGGCGGGCTGACCTGGGTCAACGTGCGCGGCGTCCGCCAGGGGACGCGCGTCAACAACGCCCTCAGCATCGCCAAGCTGCTCCCGCTGCTCCTCCTGATCGTGCTCGGATTGCCGGCGGTGCGGGGGGCGAACGTGGCGATTCCGGAACTTCCGAGCGCTTCGTCGCTCGCCCGGGCATCGATCATCCTCATTTTCGCCTTCGCCGGGACCGAGAGCGCGCTCGTGCCGAGCGGTGAGGTGCGCAACACGTCGCGGACGGTGCCGCGCGCGCTCGCGATCGCCACGATCGGCGTCGTGGCGCTCTACGTCGCCATCCAGCTGGTCGTGCAGGGTATTCTCGGCGCCTCCCTCAGCGACCCGGCCAACGCGGCGGCACCGCTCGCCGCCGCGGCCGGCATCGCGTTAGGCGGGTGGGGGCGCACGCTGCTCATCGCCGGCGCGACCGTCTCGATGTTCGGCAACGTCAGCGGGATGACGCTGGCGATGCCGCGGGCGCTGTTCGCGTTCGGCGAGAGCGGGGTGCTGCCGCGTCAACTGGCGCTGGTGCACGCACGCTTCCACACGCCATGGGTCGCGATCATCGTTCAATCCGCGCTCGTCTGCGCGATCGCGCTGGCGAGCGGATTCGAGCGGCTGCTGATCATCGCCAACCTGACGCTGCTTCTGCTGTACCTCGGCTGCGTAGCCGCCGCCTGGGAGCTGCGCCGCCGCGGCGTCCGCTCCGACGATACGAGGAAGCCGTTGCGGCTTCCCGCCGGCCCGCTGGTGCACCTGCTCGCGGCGGGGATGATCCTCTTCATGCTGTCGAGCATCACGCTCGGCGAATGGACACTGGTCGCGATCATCCTCGCCCTGGCATCGGTGCTGTTCGGCATCTCGCGCATCGCCGGGTGGCGGCGGCCAGCGCCGGGGATCGAGGGGGAGACGCCGGCATGACGGGCGCCCGAACTCTCGCCCCGGATCCGCTGCTCGCCTGGCGTGAGGAGTTTCCGATTCTCGCGACATCGACCTACCTCGTCTCGAACTCGCTCGGCGCGATGCCCCGCAACGTCCCGGACCGGCTGGCCGAATACGCCGGGCGCTGGGCCACAGACGGCGTGCAGGCGTGGGCACGCGGCTGGTGGGAGATGCCGGTGACGGTCGGTGACGAGATCGCTCCGCTCATCGGCGCGGGCGCCGGCGAGGTGGCGATGGTGCCTAACGTCACGGCGGCGCAGGCCCTCATCCTCTCGGCGATCGACTTTCGCGGAGAACGCGACACGATCGTGATGACCGCCCTCGATTTCCCCTCGGTTCGCTACGTGAGCGACGCTCTCGCCGCGAAGTTCGGGGCGCGGGTCGTCGTGGTCCCGAGCGAGGACGGGATGTCGGTGAGCGAGGAAGCGATCATCGCCGCGATCGATGAGCGAACCGCGCTGGTCGCGATCTCGCACGTGCTCTTCCGCTCGGCCTGGATCATCGACGCCGGCAAAGTCGCGCGGGCAGCGCACGAGCGGGGGGCGCTGTTCGCGCTCGATGCCTTCCACTCCGTGGGCATCCTTCCGGTGGACGTGAAGGTATCGACGCGGACTTCCTCACCGGCGGTGTCCTCAAGTGGCTGTGCGGGGGACCGGGGGGCTGCTTCGTCTACGTCGCGCCGTCGGTACGCGACACGCTCGCCCCCGCGCTCGGCGGCTGGCAGGGACACGCCCGGCCCTTCGCGTTCGAGGCAACGATGACACCGGCGCCGGGGATTGCGCGCTGGCTCGGTGGGACGCCATCGATCCCCGCGCTCTATGCGGCGACCGAGGGACCGCGGATCATCCGGCAGGCGGGAATCGCCGCGGTCAGGGCGAAGAGCGAGCGGCAGACCGCCGCGCTGATCGCGCTCGCCGAGGCGCGCGGATACCCCGTCGCGGCGCCGCTGGCGAGCAGCAGGCGCGGCGGCACGGTAGCTTTCGACGTGCCGCATGGGCTGGAGGTCTCGCGCTGCCTGCTCGAGCGAGAGATAATTGTCGATTACAGACCGGGCGCGGGGATCCGCGTCGCACCGCATTTCTACACCTCCGACGACGAGCTCGAACTCGTCGTCGGCGAAATCGATCAGATCATCGAGCGTGGTGACTGGCGGCGTCATGCCGGCCGGTCCGCGGTAGTTACCTGAGCTTCATTCCCGCTTCCCCGAGAGAGCCCGATGAAAGAATCGAAGAAGCTCCGCAAGCAGTACGTGAACAACGATTACCCGCACGTCATGCTCCGCTTCGAGGACGGTCACGAGATCCAGATTCCAAAGGGTGTCGGCAAGGCCTTTGACTGCTGGAACGGAGAGGCGGTGAAGATCCTCGCGCTCTGGGACCCGACGTCCGCCGATCGCGAGCTGATCGAGTCGAGAAAGGGCGAAGACTTCGAAGACGCGAAGTAGCGGCTGCGGGCCGCGGCGCGAACTGCATGGGGGCAAGTGGGGGAGATGGTCTCACCCCACTTGCCCCCAAAGTCGTTCAGGCTTTCGCCGCGTCGAGCACCGCCCGCACCGCTTCGCGCAGCGATGCGGGCGTGAAGGGCTTGTTGAGGAATGCGGTTTCCGGCGAGAGCACGCCGCGCTGGCCGAGCGCGTCCTCGGTGTAACCCGACATGTAGAGGACGCGCAGCGATGGGTACCTTGCCGTCAGGCGTGTCGCCAGCTCGACGCCGCTCATCTGCGGCATGACGACGTCGGTGAGCAGCATGTCCAGTTCGTCGCCGTGGCTGCTGCAGATCTCCAGCGCTTCGGCGCCGCTCCCCGCCTCGAAGATGCGGAAGCCGTGCGACTCGAGCGCGCGGCGGGCGAGTCGCCGGACCGCCGGCTCGTCCTCGACGAGAAGGATCGTCTCGCCCGATCGAATGCGCTCGGAGGGCGCCGGCTCCGCCGGTGGTTCCGGGACCGTGCCCGCGAGCGCCGGGAGATAGACAGCGAACGATGTCCCGCGGCCGACGTCACTGCGCACCCGAATCGAGCCTTCCATCTGCTCGACGATGCCGTAGACGGTCGACAGCCCCAGCCCGGTACCCTTGCCCGGTTCCTTGGTCGTGAAGAAGGGCTCGAAGATGTGCGCCTGCACATCCTCGGACATCCCCGAACCGGTGTCGGCAACGGTCAGCACCGCGTAGTGGCCGGGCTTGAGCGGCATCGGCCAGCCGGCGGCTTCCTCGCCTAACGTGACGTTGTCGGTGGTGATCGTGATCGCGCCACCGTCGGCCATCGCGTCGCGCGCGTTGACGACGAGGTTGAGCAGCACCTGTTCCATCTGCCCCTGGTCGCCGTGCACGGTGCGAAGCGATGGCGCGAGCATCGACGCGAGGATCACGTCCTCGCCGATCATCCGGCCGAGCATCTGCTCCATTCCGCTGACGACGTCGTTGAGCAGCAGCGCTTTCGGCTGGACGACGCCGCGGCGGCTGAACACGAGCAGCTGCCGGGTGAGTCCGGCGGCGCGATCGGCCGCCTTGCGGATCTCCTCGACGTCGACGCGGCGCTCGTCGTCCGGCGCAAGGTCGGCATGGACGAAGTCGGCGTTGGCGCGGATGACCGTGAGCAGGTTGTTGAAGTCGTGCGCGACGCCACCGGCGAGGCGGCCGACTGCTTCCATCTTCTGCGACTGACGGAGCTGGGTTTCGAGCACGTGCTGCTGCGTGATGTCGGAGACGAGCGAGAGCACCGCGCCTGGCCGGCCCGCGCTGTCGCGAAGCCTCACGATCCAGAGGCCGACGTCGATCGGTGTTCCATCCGCGCGACGGCGGCGCGTCGGGTAGCCGCTCACTGGCTCGTCGGCGTCGATCGCCGCCGTCAGCATCGCGAGTTCGGCGTCGTCGCCACGCAGCGCATCGGGGAACGGCTTGCCGATCAGCGAGGCGGCGGGGAAGCCGAACATCGCCTCGGCCGCGGGATTCCAGAGGGTGACCGTGTTGTCGGTCGCGGTGACGATGATCCCGATCGGCGACGAATCGATGAGCGCCCGCAGCGTTTCGTTGGAGAGGCGCAACGCCTCTTCCGCGCTCCGCCGCTCGATGGCCGCGGCGATGGTATTCGACATCGCCTGGAGGAAGTTGATGTCGTCTTCGTTGAATCGCCTCGCGTGACGGGTGTACGCGCCGAGGACGCCGTACGGGCGCCCGCCCGCGCCGCCGATCGCGACACACGCCGCGCTGACGATCGAGTGGTCGGCGAGGGTCGGCACGACGGCAAAGCGCTTCTCGCTGTTGAGGCACTCGCTCACGATCGGCATCCCGGCGGCGAGAGTGTAGCCGGCCATCGAGCCCGTGCCGGCCGGAATCGCGATCTGCCCGACCAGCCCCTCCTTCCAGCCGCGCCCTGCGCGGAGGTGCAGCGCCGCGCCGTCGCTCGACTGCTCGAGGATGCCGACGCACTCGGTGCCTAACGTTCCGGCGACGAGTGACGACGCTTCGTCGAAGATCTGCCGCAGCGACGATGGCGTGAGCGCGAGCAGTCCGAGCGCGGCGACGCCCGCCTGCTGACGGGCGCGGGTATCGAGCTCCACCTCGACTGCCTTGCGCGACGTGACGTCGACCATCACCCCGCGCAGCGCATCGATCTCGCCCGGGTCGCGCCCCATCACCGACGAAGCATGGTCGCGCACCCAGACGATGCGCCCATCGGCCGCGATCAGCCGGTACTCGAGCACGCGATGACGCCCGCCGCGCGCAGCGGAGCGGCGAAACTCCTCGACCAGCGGGCGGTCGTCGGGGTGAATCAGCGAACGCCAGAACTCGGGCTCGGTGGTCCACCGCGCCGCCGAGTAGCCGAGCAACGCGGTCGCGTGCCCACTGACGAACGTGTAGGCGAGCGTCGCGGGATTGGCTTCCCACACCGTCGCATCGAGTCCTTCGACGAGCGTATTGAGGCGATGCTGATGCGCGATCGATTCATCGCGGACGGTTCGCACCTCGGCGGCCTGGAGCGCTTCGCGCGAGAGCGATGACCGAAGCTCGATCTCCGCGACCGCGGACGCGGCGAGCGTTTCGAGCAGGTCCACTTCGTCCGGCGCCCAGTTGCGCGGCTTGCGATCGAGCACGCAGAAGCTGCCGAGGATGTGGCCTGTCGCCGTGCGCAGCGGAATTCCCGCGTAGGCGACGATTCCGAACGACCGGATCATCGCATCGTCGCGGAAGAGCGGGTGCTGTGACACATCCGCGACGAGCAATGGCTCGCCGGTTGGAACGACATGCTTGCAGATGGAGTACGACAGTGGAGTCTGACGTCGCTCGGTGAGCGAGTCGGGAAGCCCGACGCAGCTGAGAAAGAACTGCCGGTCCTCCTCGATCAGCGTGACCAGCGAGATCGGGGCAGCCAACAGGCGGCTCGCGAGGCGTGTAAGCCGATCGAACGCTGGCTCGGCGGGTGCATCGAGCAGGCGCGTTCGCCGGAGCATCGTGAGGCGCTCCGGATCGCGAATCGCGGCCCATGGGGATGCTTCGTCAGTCACTCGGTCATTTCCTCTGCGGCATGGACGATCGAGTTGACCCAATGTGACCGAATTCCGCAGGGCGGCATGCGGTATGCCCCTAACGGCGGTAGCCATCAGGAGGCCTTTGGACATGAAGACACGAAACGTTTTTGCGCTTGGCGCACTGCTCCTCGTTCCCGCCTTCACCGCCGGGGCTCAGTTCACGGCCGTCGTCGCGCCGCCGCCCGCTCAGAAGCAGGCAGTTGCCGAGGCGGCCGCGAAGGCCGAGGTCCCGCGGGACACGGGCCGACGGGCGACGCTTCAAGCGATGTCGGCGTGGGTCGACTCGGTCGCCGGGGTTCCGGCACCGTCCGCGATCGTCAGCGACAGCGTCGCGGGCGATGTGGTCGTCGGGACTGACAGCACCCCGGCGCCAGTTGAGCAAGCGCCGGCTACGACCCGGTTCGCCGATGGCGTGCGCGCCCCGGATACCGCGTCGCCATTGCCCTTCCTCCTCGTCGCCGGACTCGGCGCACTGCTGTTCGGCGGCTGGCTGCTGGTAACCGGGCGTCGGGAAGCGCCGGTTCCGGCGGTCAGACCGCCCCGTGCGTCCTAGGGTCGCAGCAGGCGTAGCGTTCGTTGTTGCCGGCTCCGCGCTCGTCGCGTGGGCCGGCAATTCGTATGCGCGAGGCTGGCTGTCGCAGGAGCGGGCGCGCAGCGCCTGGGAGCAGCGCGTCGCCCGCGCCGAGGTGGAGCGCGGGCGGGCGCTCGCCAACGGGTCGGCCGCTCCGGGTGGGGCGGCCGAGGGGGCGCCGGTCGCGCGGCTGCTCATCCCGAAAATCGGGCTCGACGACATCGTTCTCGAGGGAGTCACCCCGGTCGCCTTGAACGGGGGGCCGGGACATCTCCCTGGGTCGGCGCTTCCCGGCTCAAAGGGAAACGCAGTGATCTCTGCTCACCGGGATCGCCATTTCAAACGGCTCGGAGAGCTGATAATTGGCGACACAGTAGAGACACAAACGATCAATACTCGCGTCACTTGGACAATTGTAGGGCGCAAGGTCGTCAGTCGGGAGGCGCCGGTGATCCGGACGGAGCCGGGCGAGGTGCTCACTCTCACGACCTGCTGGCCGATCGGATACCTCGGCGGCGCGCCCGATCGGTTGATCCTCCGCGCGGTGCCGGTCGGGCGGGCTCGCGCCGTTGGTGTGGCCACTAACGCGGAGCAGTCACCGCGGTAAATTCCCGCGCGGTGTCCGAAACTTCTCCGCTGCGGATTCTCCCAGACGTTGCTGCCGCTCTCGCGAGCGGCGCACCGGTCGTCGCCCTCGAAAGTTCGGTCCTCGCGCAGGGGCTTCCCATCCCGCGCAATCGCGAAGCCGCCGAGCGGATGACGCGGGCTGTGCGGTCCCGCGGGGCTACGCCCGCGATCACCGCCGTCGTCGCTGGAACCCCAACCCTCGGTCTCACCGACGACGAGCTCGCGCGCTTTCTCGCACGCGACGGCGTTCGAAAGGTGTCGGCCCGCGACCTGGGTCCCGCTATCGCTCAGCGAGCCGATGGCGCGACGACCGTTGCCGCGACGCTGGCCCTCGCGACGCTCGGCGGGGTTCGCGTCTTCGCTACCGGCGGGATCGGCGGCGTGCATCGCGAGCCGGCATTCGACGAGAGCGCGGACCTGCCGGAGCTCGCGCGGTCCTCGATGATCGTGGTCTGTGCCGGTGCGAAGTCCATTCTCGACCTCCCGGCGACGCTGGAGCGTCTCGAGACCCTCGGTGTGCCGGTGGTCGGCTATCGGACGCTCGAAATGCCGGGATTTTTCACCGCCGAGACGGGATTGCGCCTCAGCGTGCGCGCCGAGGGTGCGGAGGAAATTGCAAGGATGTTCATTGCGCACCGGTCACTCGGGCGGAGAGAGGCGTTGCTCGTCGTGCAACCGCTTCCAGCCGGAATTGCGCTCCCGCGCGAGCAGGTCGAGCGTGCGGTCGCGCACGCTGTGGCGGACGCGAAACAGCGAGGCTTGCGTGGCGCAGCAATGACCCCAGCGCTGCTCGCCGCGGTCGAGCGTGAAACGAATGGCGGTTCGCTCGTCGTTAATCTGGAGTTGCTCGAGCGGAACGCCGCGCTCGCCGCGGAGATCGCGGTCGCGCTCGGAACGATGCACGAACACCACCCGGCGACAGGATTGAACTCCGTGTCGTCCGGATGGTACAATAGCTGAACCCTCATCTGTGGAGGATTTCGCTCCCATGGCCAACCCCTTCCTGAGCTCGGAAGAGTACGACGAACGAGCTCACCAGCTGTACAGCGAGGGGCAATACGACGAGGCGCTCGACGTGCTCCGCGAGGGGCTGTCGCTGTACCCGAACTCCGTCGAGCTCCACATCGGCGTGGGATACGCGAGGCTCGCCCGCGAGGAGATCGCCTGGGCGCGCCGCTCGTTCGAGGAGGCACTGGTGCTCGAGCCCGAGCATGAGGACGCGCTCGCCGGTCTTGGCGAGACGCTGCTCAAACTCGGCCAGCGTGACGCCGCGCTCCGCTGCATGCGCCGCACACTGGAACTGGGCTACGCCGATGACATCGACCTGATGCTGCAGATCGGCCGCGCCCTCTTTCGCGAGGGGGAGGTCGCCGAGGCGCGCGAGTACTTCGACGCCGCATTGCGCCACGCCCCCGACTCTGCGGAAGTGCAGAGCTGCATCGGCTACGTCGAGCACCGGCTCGGCGACGACGAAGCCGCGCTCGCGACGCTGCGTCGCGCGCTGCAGACGGACAGCGAGTACCACGAAGCGAGGATCTATCTTGCGAACGTCCTCTACGATCGTGGGGACTACGAGGCGGCGCTGTACCATCTCGAGCAGACGCGACCCGAGGACCACTGGGATGAGTTGGCGATCTGGCGGTTGCTCGAGATGAAGCGGTCGCTTTTCAACCTCGTCGAGGGTGATCCGGAGCTCAAGCCATGGGAGGAGCGCCTCGGCGAGCTCGGTGGCGAAATGGATGACATCGACGAGATGCTCGCCGAGATCGAGGGCAAGGTCGCCGACGAGCTGGATGCGGCGCGCGGGGCAGCGTTAGGCCAGCTCGAGCTGTTCGGCGCGCTGCTTGCCGATCTCGCCGGCCATCGGACCGGGGACGGCGGCGGCGAAACGACCGACGTGCCCGACGCGGTGCCGAGCGCGGAACACGCGGTGACGACCCGGGAAGGACGGCAGTACGCGGGAACGTGGGATCAGATCGTCCAGCGCATGCGCGAGACCAACGGCAACACGGCAAGGTCAATGCACGACTACATGGTCGCCGAGGCGCGGCGCGGGTATTCCCTCACTGGCGTGAAGATCCCGACGGTGGACGCGGAGAGCTTCATTCGTGGGAGCGCGGACGCGGGACTGCTCAGGATCGTGCGCTGATGGCCGGCGCCGCGGAGCGGTCGGCGCTGGCCGCGCTCGACATTGCGCGTCCGGTGATCGCGCGACTCGATGCGTCGCGAAACAGCGAGGACGTGGCGGCGGACCTCATCGAGAGCTGGAGCGCGGTTGAGACCGCGCTCCGTTCGCTGGTCGGTGGCTCGTCGTTAGGCGGCCAGGCACTGATCCGCGAGCTCCGGCAGCGGCAGATGCTCTCCTTCGAGCAGGCGAACTCGCTCGCCGAGTATCAGGCGGCGCGCGACCGCGCGCAGAGCACGAACTATCGGCCGTCGCCGGCGGACATCTCCGCGGCTCGCGACGGCTTTCTCAAGCTCGAGTCCGGGCTGCTCGCCTCGGTGAATCCACCGGCGCCGGTCGTCTCGCAGACCGCGGCCAGCTCGGCGGCGACCCGTCCGATGGTCAGCGGTGACACGATCGAGCGTGTCGGCCGCCGCCGCTTTCCCGTCGCGCTCATCGGCATCGCGCTGGCCGTGGTCGTTCTCATCGCGATGGGCACCTGGTGGGCGCTGAATCGCGGCGGAAACGACGACCTCCAGGCCGGGGTGCAGCTCCTCAACCAGGGGAAGCGCGAGGTCGCGCGTGATGTCTTCAAGAAAGCGGCGCGCGACGACCCCAGCTCGGCGCTGCCACTCGTGTACCTCGGGCGGATGTTCCGCGACGAGCAGCGCTACGATTCGGCGACCGCGTACTTGCAGGCGGCGATCCGCCGCGACCCGAAGAGCGGCCCCGCCTTCAAGGAGATGGCGAAGCTCCTGTTCCTCGAGGGGAATTACGACCTGGCGCGTCAGTTCTTCGTGCGGGCGCTGACGGTCAGCCCGGGCGATCGGGAGGCCGCCGGATATCTCGGCTGCACGCTGGTGCGGACCGGCCGGCCGGGCGAGGCCCGGACCTGGTTCGCCCGCGCGGGCCAGGGTGACTGGTCGGCCTGCGCCAACGCTGCGCCACCGGCGGCGCCGCGTTAGCTTTTCCCGCCTTACCCGCGGGGAGTGCGAGCAAAGTGATCCGGTTCGAGAACGTCGGCAGGACCTACTCGCCGTTAGGCGGCACGCCCGTCCGCGCGGTGGCGGGAATGACGTTCACGATCGCCTCCGGCGAGGTCTTCGGGATCGCCGGGCCTAACGGCGCCGGAAAGTCGACGATGATCTCGATGCTGCTCGGCTTCCTCGCGCCGAGCGAGGGTCGCCTGACGATCGACAACCAGCGTCCGCGCGAGTTCGTCGAGAGCGAGGGCATCGGCTACCTCTCCGAGCTGGTCGGGATCAAGCCGAGCTGGCGCGTGAACGAGGCGATGGTGCGCTTCGCGACGCTGGCTGGAATTCCCTCCGCCGCGATGGCGACGCGCGTCAGCGAACTGCTCGCGCTGCTCGGACTCGAGGAACACGCGAAGAAGCGGATCAAGGAGCTGTCGAAAGGGACGCTGCAGCGCGTCGGCCTCGCGCAGGCGCTGCTCGACGACACGGTGCGGGTGATCGTGTTCGATGAGCCGACGCATGGCCTCGATCCGCTCTGGACGCAGTCGTTTCGCGCGCTGGTGCCACCGCTGCGTCGCCCCAACCGGGCGATCGTCATCGCCTCGCACAATCTCGACGAGCTCGAGCGCCTCGCCGACCGGGTCGCGATCGTCGACCGCGGGGAGCTGGTGCGAATCGTCGAGATGCGGGGCGCGGTCAGCGAGTCGGCGGTGACGCGGTATCGAATCGCCTTCCGCGGCGACGAGGGCGCGCTGCGTGAGGCGTTCCCGGGCGCGACGCTGGTCGGCTCGGATGAGGCGGAGGTGAGCGTCACCGGACTCGTTGAGCTGAACCGCGGGCTGGCGGCGCTGATCGCACGCGGCGTGCTCATCTCGTCGGCAACGCCATCGTACTCCACGCTCGAGGAGCAGTTCCGCCAGGCGGTGAGGAGCGACGCATGAAGGCGAGACTCGGCGGCTACGCGGGATGGCAGCTGCGCGACTTCGTGTTCGAGCGCGCGGCGGCGATCACGATCGTCGGTGCCCTCTTCGTCTGGATGGTGCACGAGAACCTGAATGAAGGCAGCGCGCGGCTGATCGCCGCTGGCGGACGAGAGGCGCTCGCCTTCGGCGCCCGCGTCATCGCGCAACACCTCGGCTTCGTGTGGTTTCTCGGTGGACTCATCGCGGTGCATGGGATCAGCGCCAACGACCGTACGACGGGACGGTTCCGATTTCTCTTCGCGAAGCCGGTCAGCGTGCTCCGATACTATGCGCAGGCTTTTGCGCTGCACGGAGCCGGCTTCATGATCTGCAACGCCATCTGCCTCGCCGCACTGACGCGACTGGTGCCGATCAGCGGTCCGACGATGAAGGACGCCCTGATTGTGCTGGTCACGAGCTACGTGCTGGTCGGAGGCATCGGGTTCCTCTTCTCGGCGATCTGGCGGTTCGATTGGCTCGCGTCCGTCGCGACTTTTGGCGCGGTGCTCTATCTCGCCGCCGAGTTTCCTGGCGCCGCGTGGCTCCAGCTCCTGCCACCATTCTGGAAGATCTCCCAGCAGATCGAGCTGATCCGGACCGTCGATCCCGTCGAGGGGAAGACCCTCATCGCGGTGGCGGCCTACGGCGTCGCATGCTTCCTGCTCGGACTGATCATCCTCAAGCGACGCCCTCTCGCGACCTGACATGACCGCCACTGTTCGTTCCACTCCAGCGCCGCGAACGCTGCCGGCCCTCGCGCCGGCAACGGTTCGCCGGGTCACCCTGCCTAACGGCCTGACGGCGCTGATCCGCCGCGACCCGTCGGCACCGGTCGTCGCGATCGTCACGTACGTGAAGGCCGGCTATTTCGACGAAACGGACGACATCGTCGGCATCGCGCACGTGCTCGAGCACATGTTCTTCAAGGGGACCGCGAAGCGCGGCGTCGGCGAGATCGCGAAGCAGACCAAGGCGGCCGGCGGTTACCTCAACGCGCACACGATCTACGATCACACGAGCTATTACGCAGTCCTCCCGGCCAGCGGCTTCGTCGAGGGACTGGAGGTGCAGGCCGATGCCTACGCGAACTCGCTGATCGACGAACGGGAGCTCGCGAAGGAGCTCGAAGTCATCATCCAGGAAGCGAAGCGGAAGACCGATAACCCGCCGGCACTGGCCGTCGAGACGCTCTACGAATTGCTCCACGACCGCCATCGCATCCGCCGCTGGCGAATCGGGCACGAAGCCGGGCTGCGGACACTCACCCGTGATGCGCTGGTTCGGTTCTACCGGAACTTCTACCGGCCGAGCAACACGATTCTCTCGATCGTTGGCGATGTCGATGTGGACGCAGCGATCGCGCACGTCGAGCGGCTCTACGGCGGCCTCACCAACGACGGGGTGACCCGGTCGATCGGCCAGTCCGAGGGCGACGAGGCGGAATTCCGCTATCGCGAGATGTCCGGCGACGTCGCCGAGACGCAGCTCGTGATCGGATGGCGCACCGTCCGCGCCGGAGTCCCGGACAGCGCACTGCTCGACCTCGCCGCCACGACGTTAGGCGCGGGGCGCGCCTCCCGGCTCTACCGGTCGGTGCGCGAGCGTGGGCTCGCCGCCTCGGTCAGCGCGTACGACTACGGCACCACCGAGGTCGGCGTCTTCGTGGTCCACGCCGAGACCGAGCCCGAGCACACGCTGCTCGCCGCACGTGCGATCTGGTCGCAGGTCGGCGAGCTCCGCGCGAACGGACCGACCGAGCACGAGCTCGAGCGGGCACGGCGACTCTACGAGGCGCGCTGGGTTCGCCGCTTCGAAACGATGGAGGGACAGGCGAATTATCTCGCCGAGTGGGAGGCGATGGGCGACTGGCGGACCGGCGACGCGTACCTGCGCCAGATCATGTCGGCGACGCCGCGCGACGTGCGCGACGCGGTCAGGCGCCATCTCGGCACGGAGCAGGCGGCGATCGTCGTCTACCGCCCGCAGTCCGCTCCGCCGATCGTTCACTCGGCCGCGGACATGCGGCAGCAGCTCGGCCTCGGCGCGACGCCGCTCGATTCCAATGTCGAGGCGCTCACCCGGCCGGCGCGTGTCGTGACCGCGACCCCGGCCCGCGACCGCGACGAGCACGGTGTTGCCGTCTATCGGACGGCGAACGGGATTCCAATCCTCATCCGCCGGAAACCGGGCGCTGCGCTGGCGAGCATCGGCGTCATGACGTTAGGCGGCGCCTGCGACGAGGACGCCGATGAAGCCGGGCTGACGATGCTGATGGCGCGGACCGCGCTCAAGGGCACCGCGACCCGGAGCGCGGCGCAGCTGGCGGAAGAGGCCGAGATGCTCGGCGGCGCGCTCGGCGCGTCGGTCGGAGCGGAGAGCTTCGGGTGGTCGATCAGCGTGCCTAACGGGCGCGCCGCGGCGGCTGCTGAATTGCTCGCCGACGTCGTGCAGTGGCCCTCGCTTCCCGAGGACGCGTTCGAGAACGAGCGCTCGGTCGCGCTGGCCGACGCGCGGATGCTCCGCGACGACATGTACCGCTACCCATTGCGCCTCCTCGTCGAGAAGGCGTTTGCCGGCCACCCGTATGGCCAGCCGGCGAGCGGCAACGACACCACGCTCCGGAACGTCGGCATCCGTCGCGCCCTCGAGTGGCACACGGCGCGCGTGCTCGAGGCCCCGATGGCGATCGGCCTCGTCGGCGACGTCGATCCCGACGAAGCCGCCGCGATGCTGGCGACGGAGTTCGCGCAGCTGCGCTGGACCGATGCACGACCGATCGAGGCACCTACGTGGCCCGATGGCGTGGTGACGACCGCGGACTCGCGAGAGAAGGCGCAGACCGCGCTGGCGATCGGCTTTCCCGGGCCGACCCGGAGCGACGCTGACCGTTATGTCGCCGCCCTGATCGCGAGCGTCGCGAGCGGTCTGGGCGGCCGCTTCTTCGACGAATTGCGCGACCGCCAGTCGCTGGCCTACACGGTCAACCTGTTCGGGGTGGACCGACGCGCTGCCGGCTTGCTCGTCGCGTACATCGCGACCGGCCCCGAAAAAGAGGAAGTCGCCCGCGCCGGCCTCCTCAACGAGTTCGCCAAGCTCCGCGAATCGCCGGTCACCGCCGATGAGCTCCTCCGCGCGCAACGCTACGCGATCGGCACCCACGCCATCCGCCAGGAAAGCTCGTCGGCCGTTCTCAGCGACGTGCTCGACTCGTGGACCTTTGGCTCCCTCGCCGAGCTCGGCGAGTTCGAGACAGAGATCGAAGCTGTCACGACCGATCGGATGCTCGAGGTGGCGAAACGCTGTTTCGACCCGACGAGACGAGTCGAAGGCATCGTCCGGGGCATTCCGAAGACGGTGTAGCCCGTTCCGGCAGCATCAGCGTTCGCAAGCGGGACAGCAACGTGGGGCGTCAGCGGTTTTCACGTAGCGCGCGGATCGCACGCGCAACGGTACCGGTGGCCGGGCGCAGTCGCCGCGTCGCCGCCCTCAAGCCGATGGTCGTATCGTAGTCCCCCGCCTCCGCGACGATCACTCCACGAATCGCCGGCCGGCTCGTCGCCCACGACAGGACCGCCCACAGCGCCCGCTCCTGCGAGTGCTCCCCGTGCACGGCGGGATAGCTCCCCGCACTCCAGACCCAGTGCTCCTTCGGCGAACGCGTTGCGCGAAGGAACCGGTCCGCCGCGAACAGGTCGGCGTCGAGCCCCCGCGCTCCCTGATCGGAGGGCGAGACAGCGAAGCCGAGCGCGTCGATCGGCGAACCTGGTGCTGCCGACCAGGCGAACAAAGCGCTGTCTCTCGCGTCGTAACGGGCCGCGGCATAGCTGACGCGCGTGCGGGGACTCACCTGGCGTGCGGCAGCAGAGGCGCGTGCCAGGTAGTGCGTCCACGTCGTCACCGGCAGCCGCCCGTAGACGACGGCGGCCTGGCCGTATGGCTCGGCGACCGGCAGCAGGTAGTCGGGGCGGAGGCGACGGGCGATCGCGCGGACCGCCTCGATCCGATGCTCGGCGTCGAGCGGGGAGGGCCGTCCCGGAATGAGCGACGGGCGCGCGTTGCCTAACGTCACGACGAGCAGCGTGCTGTCGCGTCGCGCCGACTCGAGGACGCGGGCGATCGAGTCGAGCGTCGAGCGGCGAACGCCGTCCGGCGCGATCGTGATCGCGATGACGTCGGCGTCGAGGGTGTCGACGAGGGCGAGGTCCTCGCGGATCGCGACGGGCGGGGGGCCGGCATGGAGCACCGGGAACAGCTTGACGCCGATCTCGAAGTTCCCGTCGGGGCGCTCCCGCATGCGGAACTGGTCATAACGGTCGTAGCTCCGCACCGCCGCGCCGCCGGGCCAGAGCTTGGCGATGATGAACCCGGCCCAGATCGCGGCGCAGCCGGCCAGGATCACGCGCACCGTTGCACTCGACCGGTAGCGCGCCGGGAAGGCCGGCGCGAACAGCGGGACGTGGAAGATGAACGATGACGACAGCGCGAGCGGCGACGCGGTCGCGGCGAGTGCGCCGTACTGCGCGGCGACCAGCGCGAGCAGAAATGCCGGAGGCGTCGCGCCGTAACGAACGGCGAGCTGCACGATCGCCGAGCCCGCGATCAGCGTGTCATAGACCGCGATCGGCACTCCCATCGCCGGGAGCACGAAGCCCCGGGACGTCGCGTACCATGCCTGCACCGCGAAGACCACGAGCGTCGCGGCCCAGAGCCACGAGACGGCCCCGAGTGCGCGCCCGTACTCGAGCGAGCCGGTCGCAAGCACGACGATCACGGCTGGCAGGAGAAGCAGGCCGCCCAACCCGGTGATCCCGACGAACCGCCGCGGCAGCATCCGCGCGCCAGCGATCCGGCTCGTCATCCACAGGTTCCAGGCGAGGATGACGACAACCGCTGCGACGTGCAGCTGGGCGAGCGCGGCGCTCATCCCCGCGGGCGAATCTCGCTGCGCACCTCGCGGGCCCCGAGCCGACGCGTGAACACCTCGACCGCCTTCTGGGTGTCGTGCTGCGCGGTCGCGAGGATGTCGAGCAGCAGCAGCTCGCGCCCCGGGAACGCATGCGCGACGATGTGGCAGCCGTCGATCATGAGGAGCCCCGCGACGACGCCGTCAGGCAGCGGCCGCACCACCGGCGAGCCAGCCGGGTTGAGCCCGACCGCGCCGGCGGCGGCAATGACGAGCCCCGAGACCAACGACTGATCGCTCAGCTTCGCCGCCGGAACTCCGAGGAAGTCGGCGGTGAGGTGCGTATACGGTTGTCCGCTCGACTGCGACACGAATGGCGCCACTCGGAGGGTATTCAGAACATCGACATCGCGAGGAACGACTTGAGCGAGTCGTTCGTCGAGCGCAGGCGGTGCGAGAGCAGACGAACGACCGCCCAATGCACCTTGTACGCGATGTCACGGTTGAAGTCGAGCAGGAGCTCGAAATCCGAGCGGCTGATCGTTATGACTTTCGTGCCGCCATTGGAGATCGCGTCGGTGGACCGCTCGCTCCGGTCGAACACCGCCATTTCGCCGAACAGCGCACCCGGCTTGAGAATCGCCAGCGCTTCCTCGCCGCTGCCCGGCACCTCACGGCTGATGCGGACGTCTCCGTCGACGATCAGGAAAAGCCGGTTGCCCGCCTCGCCTTCCCGGAAGATGTACTCGCCCGAGATGTAGTTCTGCTCGCGGCAGACTTCCGAGACGCGCGCCAGCTCCCCTGTATCGAGGTCCCGGAAGATCGAGACGTTCCGCAGCAGCTCAATGATCGCCATCGTCGGCCGGTTGTCGGGGATGCGAGCGTACGAGAAGCCAAGCTAGGAGCCGCCCGGAGTGCTGGCAAGGCGAAGAACCGCCGTTAGCTTGCACCGCATGGCTGAAGGCGCGACCGACCGCCGGGTGATGAACCTCCCCAACATGCTCTCGATGTCGCGCGTCGTTCTCGCGGCGCTCTTTCCGTTCGCGCAGCGCCCAGTCACGCAGGCGGCGCTGATCGGTCTGGCCGCGCTCTCCGATTTTCTCGACGGCTGGATCGCGCGCGCGCGACACACTGCGTCGAAATGGGGCGCGCTGCTCGACCCGATCACCGATCGGGTCTTCGTGATCGTCGCGCTGGCGACGTATGTCTTCATCGGCGCGCTCACGACCGGCGAGTACTTCACGATGATAATCCGCGACCTCGCCACCGCGATCGGATTCCTCGTTGCGCGCGCGGTGCCATCGCTGCAAGGCGCGACGTTCAAGGCGCGCATGTCCGGAAAGATCACGACCACGGTGCAGCTGCTCGTGCTGCTCGCGGTGCCGCTCGCGCCGAGATTCGTTCGGCCGCTGGTTATTCTCGTCGGCGTGCTCTCGGTGTGGGCAATCATCGACTACACGTTCGCGCTCCGGCGCGCCCGCACCGCGGCGTGAGCAGGCTCCTGCTCGGCGCGCTCGCGCTCGCGACATTGCTCGCGGCGCCATCGATGCTTGCCGCGCAGCGGCGCCCGAGGGTCGTCCCCGAGGTGCGGCTCGACGCGACATCCGCACACATCCCGAGGCTCGAGCTGTCCGCCGGAGCGGTGATTCCGATCGGCACCTACGTGCGCCTCGCGCTCACCGCCGGAGCCGGACTCACCCGGCAATACGACCTCGTCCGCAAAGCCGGGCGTGGCGACGCGATCGTCCGCTTCGAGTTGGACCCGCTGAAGCAACACACGCACGGGGTCTACCTGGGCGGTGGCCTCTCGTTGCTCGGCCGTGACGGTCCTCACGTGCGGGGCTACCTGGCACTGGTCGCCGGCGTCGAGCTGAAGCAGCGCGGCGGCTGGGTGCCGGCGTTCGAAGCGGGGCTCGGCGGCGGCGTGCGGATCGGCATCGGATTTCGGCGCGCGATGGAGAACTGGCGCTGACCCCCACAAAAAAAACGCGCCCCTCGAACAACGAGGGGCGCTTATCACTTCATCACTGCTGCGTCAGGCGGCGGAGGTCTGCTGCTGGCGGGCCTTGGGCGGCTGCGCGAAGCGCTCGCCAAGAGTCCGGAGCTGCGTGTGCTCTACCTCGGTCAGCTCTGGATAGCGCGCGACGAGGTAACCCATCGTCTCGTCGAACCACGCTGTCTGATCCGGAGCTTCGGCGCCAACGACGCCACACTGCATGATGTGCTGGAACATCTCGTCGCGCGCTTCTTCGAACGGGGTCGGAGCCGCCGCGGCTGGTCTGCTCGGTCTGGTGTTATTTCTGACTGGTTTGGCCATGAATCAGGGTCCGGGGTTTGGAAAACTGAAATATAACAGGGTCGGCAAGTGCCTCGTGCGCCACGACACTGACTGCCTACCGCGTAACGCGATTTTCGTGCTGGTCCAACTGATACACCGCACACCCTCCTGGGGTCGCTGCGTGCGACGTCTTTCTCGTCGTCAGGCTACCGCCCTTCCTCGAAGCGAATGATGAGCTCAGTAAGCTCGTCAGGCGCCTCTTCCGGGATGAGACGGCCGACCCCTGCCACTCGCGCGAGACGCGCTTCCGGAATCGTCCCGGCGAGGCGTTCGGCGGTTTTCGCGTCGAGCCAGCGGTCGCGCTCTCCCGCGATGATCAGCGTTGGCGCCGCGATCGCGCGCAGATCATCCTCGTGCAAATCCTGGGCGCGGATCGACCGCATGATGATGTGGAGCTGATTGACCCCGTCCCGCCCGACAAATGGAGCGAGATAGCGGGCCACCAGGCCCTCCGGCATCGCTTGCGGTTCAGCGACGCTCGCTTCGAGCAGGGGCCTCAGCAGCGGTAATGCGCCGATCACACCGCGCTGTTGCCGGATCGGAGCGCGCCGGACCGCCCGCTGGAACAGCTTCACGTCCTCGCCGGGAATCTCGTCGAGGTCCGGGGGACTGACGAGCACGAGCCGTTCGACGCGATCGGGATATGAGGCCGCGAGCCGCAGTGCGACGAGCGCGCCGAGGTCGCATCCGACAACCGTCGCGCGCGGAACGCGGAGCGCGGTAAGCACCCGGTCGAGGTAGTCGCCCTGGGCGGCGATGCCGTACTCCCCGTCGAAGGGCCGATCCGACTCGCCATGACCAAAGAGGTCGACCGCAAACGCCGTGTGGCTCGTGCGCGCGAGCTCCGGTGCGACCTCGCGCCAGAGGAAATTGGACGTTCCCAGCCCGTGCAGCAGCACGATCGGCCGGCCGCCGTGGCCGTAGCGGGCGACGTGCATCGCGCCCGGACCAACCGGGACGCGGAGGAGATCGGCGTCGATGGGAAGCGCTGGGTAAGAGGGGACGGCCGGAGCGTGCCGGCGAATGCACAGCCGCGAGTTGGCACACGTTGCCACAATGCTCACAGGACGCCCCGTCAGGGTCAAGCGCAAATTGTCCTGAGAAGCGGTCGATCCCGTTGGCGCGACCCTGTCATCCGTTCTAACTTTCGTCCCGCATGTCGGATCAGACGTACGACGAAGGGCGCGCAAACAATCTTCAGGCGCTGCTGCTCGCGCTCGCAGAACGCATTCGCGAGCTCAACGAGGCGGGAACGCTGCTCCAGCACGCGCCGGAGCTGACGCGGCTCATCGGCGAGGTCCGCAGCGAGTTGTTTCACTACGAAGTGCGCGCAACCTACGATACTCCCGAGGTCGCCGAAAACCGGCGCATCGTCTCGGACGCCCAGAAGAAGGAAGACGCCGAATGGCAGCCAAACGAGTGGACTCCGGAAGAGGAAGACGATCCCGAGTGGTGAGCGAGCAGCGGCGGTCGAACCGGCCGTTCGTGATCGCGTTAGGCGTGATCGCCATCGTCGGGGTGCTGGCACTGGCCTGGTCGGCGACGCGGCCCAAACCCGGCGTGAGCGAGGTCGATCTCCGGGCCGATCCGGCGCAGGCACGAGGCTACCTGCTCGGTGACTCGACCGCACCGCTCCAGATCCTCGAGTTCGCCGACTTCGAGTGCCCGGCCTGCGCCAACTTCGCGACGCTGACGGAGCCCGATGTGCGCAAGGCGCTGATCGAGACGGGGAAGGCGAGCTACCGGTACTTCGACTACCCGCTCCCAATGCACAAGAACACCTGGCAGGCGTCCAACGCCGCCGCCTGTGCCGACGAGCAGGGCAAGTTCTGGCCGATGCACGACATGCTCTTCGCCAACCAGGACCGCTGGAACGGCCAGGCGACGAGCAATCCGAAGGGTGCGCTCAAGGGCTACGCGCAATCACTCGGACTCGACGTGCCCAAGTGGGAGCAGTGCTATGACGCCGACCGTTATCGGTCGCGTATCGCCGCCAACCGCGCCGAGGCGGAGCGTCGGCGGATCGGGAGCACGCCGACGTTCATCATTGGCAACAAGCTGGTTCCGAGCGCCGTGTCGTTCGACGAGTTCATGAAGTACGCGAACGACGCCCTGAAGTCGGCGGCGCTCCCCGCCAAATCGCCCCTCCCTGGCGCGAGCGTGCCTAACGCGGGTGCGCCCGCCGCCACGACACCGGCCGGCGGACCGCGTCCGTGACCAAGCGGATGCTCGCCGCGCTGCTCGCGCTGGTCGGGCTGTTCGTCGCGATCTACCTGACGCTCTTCAAGGTCGGCATCGTCGGCCAACTGGTCTGCGCCGTCGGCTCGTGCGAGACGGTGCAGACGAGCCAATGGGCGACGTTCCTCGGCCTCCCGGTCGCTGCCTGGGGGGTGGGCTACTACGTCGTCGTGCTGGCGCTCGCGTTCGCCGGGACGACCGAGCGATGGGAAGCCTCGCCGAGGATCCCGCTCGCGCTGGTGTTGCTGACCGCGTGGGGTGCGCTGTTCTCGCTCTGGCTCACCTGGCTCGAGCTGTTCGTCATCCACGCGATCTGTCAGTGGTGCGTGGTGAGCGCGCTCCTCGCGGTCGCGTTGCTCGTCGTCGCGGTGCTCGACTGGCGCGAAACCCGGCCGTACGACGAGACTGCCCCGATCACCGCGGGCTGACGCCGCCCGCGCATCGTCAGGCGGCTGTCAGCGCGAGCGTGCGATCCGGAGTGCGGGGCGCTGCGGCTCCTCCGGACGAACGTCGTCCTTCGCGCGCTTCCGATACGGCACCAGGTCCTGACCGAGCACGACGAGCGTCCGTGTCGCGACGACGCTGGCGAGCGGTTCCGGAATTCCCATCACGCGGACGTAATTGTCGATCGCCCGGTCGAACGAGAGATCCTCGGCGAGGGTGTCGACGAACATCAGCGCGTTGTCGACATGGGCGCGGATGACCGATTCCTCGGCCCGCGCCTGCGCGAGCCGGACGCGGCGTTCCGCGTTCTCGGAGAGCTTGCGGGGAAAGATCGATTCAGGGAGGAGGCCGCGGAACATCGGTGGTCCTGGTGAGGGGGGTGGTAGAGGGGAATATAGGCATTCCGCGTGCCGGGGTGCGGGGGCTGGCGATCAGGGGCCAGGGACCGGGGGCCGGGTGCCAGGGCGCTGCCAACTCGGGGCTAGCGGGTCTTTTTCAGCTTGGAGTAGTTGGCGTCGATTTTCCTGACGTAGCCCAGTGTCTCGCGATAGCGCCATCGTTCGATTTTGGGCGCCACCTGTTCGATGCTCGTCCACTGCGCTTCGCTGAGATTGCTGGTTCGCGCGGCGATGCAGGCGCGCTGGATGGCGCCTTCGCCGGCGTTGTAGCTGGCGAACATGAAGCGATGGCGCTCATCGTCGGGGACTCGCTTCGACCAGACGGTCCAGAGCCAGCGATCGTGCATGATCCCGGCGGCGATGTTGTGCTCCGGGTCGGTGATCGAACGGAAGTCGGAGCGCTTCGCGGCGATCAGCGCGAATGTGGCCGGCATCAGCTGCATGATGCCGCGTGCGCCGACGTAGCTCTTCGCGTTTGCGTTGAGCTCTGACTCCGCCATCCCCTGCGCCTTGAACAGGCGCCAGTCGAACGGCGCACCAAAGTAGCGCTTCGAGTACTTCTTGAAGTGTTCGTCGTATCGCGAGTCATCGCGCGCCTTCGCGCGCGTGGAATCCGCACGGTTCAGGGCCGCGCCGATCTTCCGCACCTGCTGGACCTGTTGCGCGTGAGCGGCGGGCACGGCGAGCAGGATCGCCGCAGAGGCGGCGATGCTCCACGCAACGCGATACTGCCACGCACTCACGCTCAATTCAGCGCACCCGCGACGACGATCGCGATCGACAGAAACAGCGCCGCGATGAAGATCGCGACGGCGATGTTGCCCTTCTGCAGCTCCTCCCGGAAATCCATCCCCGGCGTGAGTGCGTCGATGGCGCGGTAGCTGAAGTACATCAGCACCACGCCAAGAATCGCGTACAGGAAGTTGACGACGATGATGGGCAGTTCCATTGCGGTGGGGGGGTGAGAGACGGGCGATGCGCGAGACACGTGAGGTCAGCGGGATGGAGGAACCTGCAACCAAACTGCGCTTGCCGCGAGTTGCCTCGTGGGGGGAGAATTTTCGCGCATCGTGAATCGCGGACTCGCCCTCCCAGCATCAGTCAGTTCGCGCGTCGTGGGTCCCGCATCGCATACTCGCGCTCCCAGCATCGAGTTTCGAGGATCGAGAAACGAGCATCTTGCGCTCCCCCTCCCGCGACGCCAATTACCACCGATCCGCCCCTCCACCTGGCCCGATGACCGACCTGCAACTCTCCGACGTGGTGCGCATCAACCATCTGGCGATACCGAGCCGCGACGTCGATGGGCCGGCAGCGAATCCGCCGCAGCCGCGGGTCGGCGAAGTCGGCGTCGTCGTCGGATCGTTAGGCGATGACCTCTACCTGATCGAGCATGCGACCGACGACGGGCGGCAGCTCTGGGTTGCCGAGTTTCACGCCGGCGAGCTCGATCTGCTCAATCACGCCGATGACCGATTCCCCTGATACTCCGACAGTGAGGACATGATGCGGCGCCTGCTCGCCTGCCTCTTCGCGCTGGTCGCGACGTCGTCGATCGCATCGGCGCAGCAGAAGTTTCCCCCGGATACGCTCAAGAACCTCAAGGTGCTCCCGAAGAACATCCCGGTTCGCGCCCTGCTCGACAGCATGCGCGCCTTTTCGGGAGCGCTCGGCGTCCGGTGCACGTTCTGCCACGTGGGAAACGAGGGCGAGCCACTCTCCAGCTTCGACTTTGTATCCGACAAGAAGCCGGAGAAGGATAAGGCGCGCGTGATGCTGCGCATGGTCGCGGCGATCAACGGCGAACAGTTGCCGAGGCTCGCCGAGCGGGAAGAGCCGCCGGTCGTAGTCACCTGCATGACGTGTCACCGCGGGCTCAGCGAACCGCGTCCGTTGCAACAGGTGGTGCTGACCGCCTACGACGCCGGCGGTGCCGATTCGGCGATCGCGGCGTACCGCGCGCTGCGGCAGCGGTATTACGGCCGCGCGTCCTATGACTTCGGCGAGGGTTCACTGGCGCAGGTCGGCCAGGCGCTTCGCGCGCGGCAGAAGTTCGCCGATGCGGTGAAGTTCTACGTCCTCGATACCGAGTTCTCACCGACGTCGGCCTCGGCCTTCCGCAATGTCGCCGAAGGGCAGCTCGCCGCCGGCGACACGACCGCGGCGATCGCCGGTTACCAGCACGCGCTGATGCTCGACCCCAGGGACCAGCAGGCCCAACGCGCGCTCGACGCGCTCAGGAAGAAGCCATAGAAGTCGCTGCACCGCGGTAGCGAGCCAGCCACGCCTCGCTCCATGACTCGAACGTCCCCTCGCTCAACGCCAGCCGCGCATCGCGCATGACGTCGAGCAGGAACGTCAGGTTGTGCAGCGCGAGCAGCCGCAGGCCGAGCATCTCTTCGCTGACGAAGAGGTGCCTCAGGTAGGCACGATCATAACGTGTGCAGCACGGGCAGCCGCAGCCTTCGACGAGCGGACGGCGGTCGCTGCGATGACCGGCCCGGCGGATCTGCACCTTGCCATCGGGGGTGAACGCGGTGCCGTCGCGGCCCATCCGCGTCGGTGCGACGCAGTCGAACAGGTCGATGCCGCGGCGCACGCCCTCGATCAGGTCGTCCGGAAATCCCACGCCCATCAGGTAGCGCGGCAGCGTGCGGGGAATGAGCGGCGCGCAGACCTCGACCATCGCGTACATGTCCGGCTTCGACTCGCCGACCGAGAGGCCCCCGATCGCCACACCGCGCCAGTCGCCGGCGCCGAGGATCCCAGCGACGGAGTGCCGCCGCAGCGCGGCATGCGTGCCTCCCTGAACGATCGGGAACAACGCCTGCGCCGGCGCACGCCGCTCCGCGTCGGAATCGTCCGGCAGGAGCGACGGAGGATCATCAGGCCCCGCGGTGTCCGACACGAACGGAAGCCTGCCTAACGGCGCGCGGCCGTCCCGGGACAGCCGGTCGAACTCCGCCTGGCAGCGCCCCAGCCAGCGCAGGCTTCGCTCCATCGCCGACCGGGATGCATCGAGCGAAGCCTGTCCGGCGATCAACTCGTCCAGCTGCATGATTACGTCCGCGCCGAGATTCCGCTCGATCCGCATCACCGCTTCGGGGCTGTACTCGTGCACCGACCCGTCGATGTGACTGCGGAACCGCACCCCGTCTTCGCTGACCGTGCGCAGCTTCGCCAGCGAGAAAACCTGGAAGCCGCCCGAGTCCGTGAGCATCGGCCCGTCCCATCGCGCGAATGCGTGCAGCCCGCCAAGCGCCCGCACCATCGTGTCGCCCGGCCGCAGGTAGAGGTGGTACGCGTTCGACAGCACCATTTGCCCGCCGGCGGCCGACACTTCGTCCATCGACAGTCCCTTGATCGTCCCCTGCGTCGCGACCGGCATGAACGCCGGTGTCTCGACGACGCCGTGCGGCGTGGCAAACCAGCCACGCCGCGCGGCGCCCTGCTCGTTCGCGACACGAAAGGAAAAATCGGAGGCAACGGTCACCGAGGATTGGTAACGATGAGAGGTCCATTTACTCAAGGCCCGCAGCTGCCGCAAACTTGACACTCGTCGCCGGACCACCGCACGTTCCCCCGGGACCGACGCGCCCCCCACCCCCCGATGAGGACCAATGACCCACATCGCCGCGCTCTGGCTTCCCATACTCCTCTCCGCCGTCTTCGTCTTTCTCGCGAGCTCCATCATCCACATGGCGCTCCCCTGGCACAACAGCGACTACCGCAGCGTTCCAAATGAAGAGCAGGTCGTCGCCGCGCTGCGCCCGCTGGCCATCCCGCCCGGCGACTACGCCCTCCCCAAGCCGTCATCGATGAAGGAACTCAGTTCCCCCGCGTACGTCGATCGCCTCACGAAGGGACCGGTGCTGATGATGACCGTCATGCCTAACGGCGTGATGAAGATGGGTGGAATGCTCTTCAAATGGTTCGTCTACCTGCTCGTCGTTGCCCTCGCCGCCGCGGCCGTCGCGGGGACGACGCTGCCGCGCGCCGCCGACTCGCACGCCGTCATTCACACCGTCGGCGTCACCGCGTTCCTCGGCTACGCGATGGCGCTCTGGCAAATGTCGATCTGGTACCGCCGGTCGCTGACCACGACCATCAAGTCGACTGTGGACGGACTGATTTACGCGGCGATCACAGCGGCAACCTTCGCGTGGCTCTGGCCCCAGTAGATTTGCCGGAGGCGATGCAGAGCATCCAGGCGCTGCTCGGCTCGCGCTACAGGGTGCAGCGCGAGCTTGGCCGCGGCGGGATGGCGACGGTGTACCTGGCAGAGGAGGTGAAGCACGGCCGCACGGTCGCGATCAAGGTGCTCCGCCCCGACTTCGCGCCGGTGCTCGGCGCGGAGCGGTTTCTCCGGGAAATCGGGATCGCGGCGCGGCTGTCGCACCCGCACCTCGTCCCGCTCATCGACTCGGGTGAGGCGGGCGGGCTTCTCTACTACGTCCTCGCGTACATCCCCGGGGGCTCGTTGCGTGATCGGCTCCGCCGCGAGCCGCGGCTACCGATAAGCGACGCGGTGCGGATCGCGACTGAAGTCGGGGCAGGACTCGACTTCGCGCACCGCGCCGGCTTCGTCCATCGCGACGTGAAACCCGAGAACATCCTCTTCGCCGACGGGCTCGCGCTGATCGCCGACTTCGGACTGGCGCGCGCGGTGTGGGGCGAGACCGTCGAACGGGTGACGGGGTCGGGGTTCGCGGTCGGTACGCCCGAGTACATGAGTCCCGAGCAGGCAGCGAGCGAGCCCGACCTCGATCTGCGCAGCGACGTCTACAGCCTCGGCTGCGTGATGTATGAGATGCTCACCGGCGCGCCGCCATTCAGCGGATTGTCGGCGAGGGCAACCATCGCCAAGCACGTGGCCGAGATTCCGCGACGCCTGCGCGCGATTCGCCCGGAGGTGCCGCCGTCGATCGATGAGGCGGTCGCGCGCGCGCTGTCGAAGGAGCCGGAGCAACGCTTTTCGTCGGTCGCCGAATTTGCCGCGTCGCTCGTTGTCGACACGGCGTCGCGCGGTCACGTGTTCGCTGGAACTGCGCGAAGCATTGCCGTGCTCCCGTTCGTGAACGCCAGCCCGGATCCGGAGAACGAATACCTCAGCGACGGGATTACCGACGAGTTGATCGACCAACTCGCGAAGGTCAACGGGATCCGCGTCGCATCGCGGACTTCGGTATTCGCGCTCAAGGGGAAGCCACTGGACGTTCGCGCGATTGGAGCGCTGCTCGGCAGCAGCGCGGTGCTCGAAGGAACCGTCAGGCGGGCCGGCCACCAGCTTCGCATCACGGCGCAGCTCACCTCGACGGAGGATGGCGCGCTCGTCTGGTCACAGCGTTATGACCGCCAGATCGCCGACGTCTTCGCCATCCAGGACGAGATCGCGCGGACGATCGTCAACACGCTCCGCGCGACGTCGTTCGCGGACCTGTCCACCCCCCCGCAGGTTCGCCGACATACCACGAACCTCAATGCATACCGGCTCTACCTGAAGGGGCGCTACGAGTGGAATCGCCGCAACCAGGAGGGCGTCGCGGCCGGCATCCGCTATTTCGAGCAGGCGATCGAGGAGGATCCGTCGTACGCACTCGCCTACACCGGGCTCGCCGACTGCTACGCACTGCAGGTGGACTACCGGAGCATGCGGGTCGTCGACGGATTTGTCGCCGCCGAGCAATACGCGCGCAAGGCCATCGCCCTCGACGACTCGCTCGCCGAGGCGCATGCCTCGCTCGCCTGGAGCCTGTTCATCTACGATTGGGATTGGGATGGTGCCGAGCGCGAATTCCGCCGGGCCATCGACCTCGATCCGCGCTACGCGACGGCACACCAGTGGTACGCATTCCTGCTCGTGTCACGCGGATCGTTCGGCGAAGCGCTGGTCGAGGGCCATACTGCCGTCGAGCTCGACCCCGGCTCCGTGTCGGCGCGCCGCTCGCTCGCCTGGAACTACTACTACGCGCGCCGTTATGACCAGACTCGCTATCATCTCGAGCGGGCGATCGAAATGAACCCGAACGCCGAGGAGAACTACCGCGTGCTCGGCCTGACGCTCGCGATCGACGGAGAGCTCGACGAGGCGATCCGCGTCCTGAGCGATGCCGTGACGATGCCGGGGAGCGGCACGTACACGCGCGCCACGCTCGGATACGCATTCGCTCGTGGCGGGCGCCGCGAGGAAGCGGAGCGCGTGCTCAGGGAACTCGAAGAGTGCGCCGACGCTGAATATGTCTCGCCGGCTGCGTTCGCAACCATCCTGATCGGACTCGGGGACATCGAGCGCGCGCTGGACTGGGCCGAACATTCACTCGAGGACCGGCGCGGATGGCTCGCATACCTGCGAGTGAATCCGCTGCTCGATCCGATGCGCGGCCATCCCCGATTCGCGGCGCTGGTCGAGCGGATGCGCCTGTGAGCGCGAGACGCGGACACCGTCGCCGGGGATGAAAAACGTCGTGCGTTCACGTACGCCGACCCCGATCAGGCCGCGTCGGTCGCGAGCACCGGGCCGTCAGGCGTGACACGGATCGCGACTGGTTCGGGCCGCGGTCCCGCCCGCGGCGTGAGACGATGGCCGACGCGGATCAGTGGCCGCTCGACAAAGTAGTAGCTCGCGATCGCGCAGGCGAAGGTGAGGACGAGGTTGAGCGGAAAGGTCTGGAGGACGCCGAGCGTCTGCGGCACGCCGCGGAAGACGAAGAAAAGCTCCCAGAGATAGAGGCTGTACGATAGCCGTCCCAGCCAGCGCATCGGTGAGGTCTCGAGCAGCCGGCCAACGACCGAGCCTGGTCGGAGCATCGTCGTCGCGATCAAGAGGGGAACGAGCAGCGCTTCCCAGATCGTCGGCCGACCGTCGAAGCCGCGAACGACAAGCAGATAGAGCGCGGTGACCGCGAGGCAGACCAGCGGCGTGAGATTGGCTTCGATCCAGCGTCGCGCTCCGGGCCGTGCGAGCAGCAGCGCGAGCGCCGCGCCCCACATGATCGAGTCGATGCGCAGGTCCGTGCGAACGAAATAGAGTGGATCGACGGTGTGCCGCGTCGCGATCATGTGCAGGAGCTCGACACGCCGCCACGCGGCGATACCGATCGCGATCGCGATGGCGGCCCACAGTCCGCGGCGCGAGCCGCAGACCAGCAGCAGCGCCGGCCAGACGAGGTAGAAGTGCTCCTCGACGGCGAGCGACCAGTAGTGCGCCGTGAAGAAGCCGGCGAAATCCGGCGTGAGCAGCGCCGGCAGGTAGTTGCGGAAGAACAGCGCCGCCGCGACGAGCTCGCGAGGAACCACCGGCAGCCTGCCGATCGCGCCAAGCAGCGCGATCACCGCCAGCACCAGCAGGGCGGGGGGGAGGATGCGGAAGGCGCGGCGAATGTAGAACCGGCGGAGCGAGATGCTGCCGTGCTGCGCCCATTCCTCGAGCAGGCGGCTCGTGATCAGCAGGCCGCTCAGCCCAAAGAAGATGTTGACGCCCTGCGTGCCGGTGCCGATGTGATCCAACCAGCTCTCGTTGGGCAGCTGGCGCGCGTAGGCGTGACCGGCATGACTGAACAACACGAGCAGGACGGCAATCGCGCGCCACCCGTCGAGGGTCGGGATGTATCTCGTCGCCGCAGATCCGCCGTCGCGTTCCACTCGTCCTCGCCTCCAGTGCCGCGGCCCGCGCTCGCCGCGAGTCCCAGTGGTGGACTCCCGCCCGGAAGAGGAGGCAACAGCGGTGGCCCTCGAGCCGGGCGGGAACGCGCGGCTTGTGCGGGACCGGCAGCGGCTGCAGACTTTGGCCTCGCGCCGCCCTGCCGTCACGCGGGCAGCAGCTTGGCTTCCCACCGGAGACCTCTCATGGCTCGCCAGATGCGCCTTTCATCCGGGTTGATCACAGCCGTAGCGTTAGGCAGCGCGCTGCTTTCCGCGTCGCGCGAGGCCGGGGCCCAGGTCGCGGCGAGCGAGTACGCGGCGCGCCGGAGCGCCCTCGCCGCGGCGATCGACTCCGGAATCATCGTCGCCTATGGCGGGGTCGAGCCTGTGCACTACTGGCCGACCTTCTTCCAGCTGCCCGCATTCCATTATCTGACCGGCTTCGGCGAGACCGACGCCGCGCTGGTGATCGTGAAGCGCGGTGGCACGACGAACTCGGCGATGTTCGTCCCGACGCGGAGCTACGCCCAGGCGCGATGGGTCGGGAGCCGCACGCCGCCGTCCGCGCTCCAGGGCGCGATCGGGATTCCCGGGCGCGAAATCGCCGGTCTCGAGGCAGCGCTCGATTCACTGCTCGCGGGAGGTCTCACACTCTACGTCATCCCCGACATACAGGCCTCCGACTACGCGGCGGAAGACTCGCTCACGCGTGGGTCGAGAGCCGTGGCGCGGCTGCGCGCGGCCCGTCCCTCGCTCGCGGTCGTGTCGCTGGACAGCGTCGTCAGGCGGCTTCGCGCGAGGAAGACTCCCGCGGAGATCGCGCTGCTTCGCCGGGCGACGCAGATCAGCGTGCGCGCGCACATCGAGGCGATGAAGGCGACCGCCCCCGGCTGCGGGGAGAACGAGATCCAGGCGGTGCTCGAGGGGACCTTCCGGCGTCTCGGTGGCGACCGGCCCGGTTACGGCAGCATCGTCGGCTCGGGGCCTAACGCTACGATCCTCCACTACATGGAAGACAACCGCGTCATGCGCGACGGCGAGCTGCTGCTCATCGATGCCGCCGCGTCGTTCGACCACTACTCGTCCGACGTCACGCGCACGCTGCCGGTGAATGGCAAGTTCACTCCGGAGCAGCGCGAGATCTACCAGATCGTTCTCGACGCTCAGGAGGCGTACGTCCGGCAGATCCGGCCAGGGGTCAAGGCCTCGGTCGCATCCGATTCGGGACGCGTGATCGTGACGAAGGGGCTCGTCAGGCTCGGCCTGATCGAGTCGGACACCGCGATGTTCGACGGGGGTGCGGGGATGAGATGCCCGCCGTCGGGGTGCGCGCAGCGTGCGCTCTACGCATGGCACAACTACGGCGGACATGGCATTGGCACCGAGGTTCACGATCCGGCGCAGTACTACGGGCAGGGAGGAACCTTCAAGGTGGGCGACGTGACGACCGTCGAGCCAGGGATCTATGTCGATCCAAATTTCGTCGCGAGCCTTCCTGACACCCCGCGCAACCGCGCGATGCGGGCCAATCTTGCCAAGGCGATCGCCCGCTACCAATCGATCGGTGTCCGCATCGAGGACGACTACGCCGTCACGGCCGATGGGACCGAGTGGCTCTCGAAGGGCGCCCCGCGCGAGGTCGCGGAGATCGAGGCGATGATGCGGGAACAATCTCCGGAGCTCCCCGGCGGAGGCAGCTGCGGCACCCCGCGAACCTGATGCACCGGACCCCGGCTGAATCCCGGGGGTGATTCGCGGCGTACGGGAGGGGTATCCCGTACGCTGTCTCCCGCCACGCGAGCAGTCAGATGCCCACTTCGAACATTCGCCGCCTCCGCGGCGCGCTCGGCCTCGCCCTCACCTGGGGGGTCACCTGGGCGATCGCCGCCGGCCTGATCGGCGGGCTCGCAACCTCCGCGGTGCTGATGCTTCGCGGGCATTTCCCACCGGTCCCGCTGCTGATGGCCGCATTTGCGCTGGCCGGTGGCATCTCCGGCTTCGTCAGCGGCGCCGGCTTCGCACTCCTGCTGACGACCTCTGCCCGCCGCCGAACGCTCGAGGACATCAACCCGCTGCAGTTCGGCCTGCTCGGCGCCATTCCGGCCGCGGTGTTCGGCTGGATATTGTTTCGGCAGGCGGGGCCGGCTTTGGTGGCGACGGGGCTCGGGTTCGTGGCAGCGACGGGGTCGCTGGTCCTCGCGCGCAGGGCCAATGCGCGGGAGCTCGAAGAGCCGCCGCGGTTGCTGGCGATTCATAACGGCGACGAGCGCGGTTGACAAAGATCAGGCGCACTGCACCAACGCTCGCATTCACGCGTGAGATTTCCCCTCGGATCGTCGAGTGCGAGCTCACGCACCTCGCTCGCAGTCCCATCGATCTCACCAGGGCTCGGGAGGAGCACGAAGCCTATGAGGGCGCGCTGCGCGCGCTCGGGTGCCGCGTCCATCGCCTAACGGCGGGCGAGGACATGGCCGACTCGGTCTTCATCGAGGACACGGCGGTGGTGCTCGACGAGATCGCGATCATCACGCGGCCCGGTGCGGCATCACGGCGCCGCGAGACTGCGGCGGTGCGCGAGGCGCTCGAGCCCTACCGGCGGGTCAGCGAGATCACCGAGCCGGGGACGCTCGATGGAGGGGACGTGCTGCGCGCGGGCCGGCGACTGCTGGTCGGCGATGGACCGCGGAGCAACGCGGAGGGTCGGCGGCAGCTTGCCCAGTTGGTGAGGGCGGATGGCTACAGCGTCGAAGCCATTCCGTTCGCGGGGTGCCTGCATCTCAAGACCGCCGCGACGCTCGTCGCGGACGACGTGGTGCTCATCAACCCACAATGGGTCGATGCAGCCGCCTTCGGCGGGCTGCGTACGGTCGCGGTCGATCCGAGCGAGCCATTCGCCGCGAACGCAGTGCAGATCGGCAATGCGGTCATCCACGCCGACGAGTTTCCGCGGACGCGCCGGCGTCTCGAGCGCGCGGGGATCAAGGTCGTCACTGTTCCGGCGGGTGAACTGGCGAAGGCGGAAGGCGGCGTCACCTGCTGCAGCCTGCTCCTGTCGCGATAGCGCTGCCGCGTAGCGCTACCTCGGGGCACGGTCGATGTCGAGCAACGCGGCGCGCCGGATCGCGAGCGCTTCGCGACTCGCGCCTGGCAGGGAGACGAGCCTGACGCGGTGCTCGGAATATCCGCTGACCTGTACTGTGGCCCGGGCTACGCTGTCGCCACGTGCGTAGTCGAGGACAACGCTATCCCCGGTGTGGAGCGAGCGGAGCTTCGTGCGAAGCTCGCGGATCGTAGTGATGGAGTCACCGTTCCAGGCCAGCACTACGTCCCCGGTGCGCAGACCAGCGGCGGCCCAGACGCCGTCCGGCTGGGTGACGGACAGGCGCAACCGTGTGGCGTCACCCGGGACCGTTGCCCACACGCGTATGTCGGGACGGGGAACCCCCGCGCCGTCGGCCGCGGCGACGAGCGTGACGTCGGCCCGCAGACCAGCGGCGGCGAGGGCGGCGTCAAAGTCGATCGTACCGGCTCGCCTAACGGTCGAATCAAAGAAGGCGCGCATCGGACAGCTGCACGTCGCGGTGACCGCCCGCTCGATGTCAGCGCCGGTATAGCCGCGCGGCTCGCGGTGCGTCGTGAACAGACGCCGGATCGCGTCGTCGAGCGAACGTCGGCCGCGAGTGGCGGCCCGGATCCGGAGGTCGAGCGCGGCGCCGAGCAGCTTTCCCTGGAGGTAGAGGTCGGGGGTGAGGCCACCGGGAGCCGGTGTCGAATTACCGCTCCACCAGCTGGCGTCTTCCGGGGAAACGAGGCGGTTCGCGGGATTGTCGAGGTAACGGCCGATGTCCACCGCGAGATCCTCGGCGCGGGTCGCGTCCTCGAGCGGCAGCCCGGCGCGACGTGACAGGACGTCGGCGTAGTGCATCGTGACGCCCTCCATCCACCAGAGTTCACGGGTCGGCGGCGACGGTCTGTAGCCGAGCCCACCCCAGCCGCGAGGACGGAGTGCCATTTCATTCCACGCGTGGAAGAATTCATGCGACGCGTCGGCGTAGAAGTCGCTCCCCCCGGCGGCCATGTCGCGTGTCGACAGCCCGAGCGTGACCGATGTTCCGTGCTCGAGCCCCCCGCCCCCCGCACCTTCCTGAACCAGGAAGGTGTATCGCCGATACGGGAACACGCCAAACACGCCGTGCGCGGCGCGGGCGAATCTCGCGAGCCCGGCGACCATCGCGATCGTATCGAACTGCACGCCGCCCGGCGCAGGCAGGTAGGCGACGTCGTGATCGACGCCGGCGATTGTGAAGCGCCAGCGCCGGATCGGGCCAACCATGATCGGGCTGTCGATGAGGTCCCGTGCATTGCGGGCGACGAAGGCGCCGCCGCGAGCTGGGGCCATGCCGGTCGCGAGCGACCAGCCGTTAGGCAGGCGGACCGTCACCCGGGCCGCCGCGCGCTCGCCCCCGAGGACATACATGAAGCTGTGCGGTCCGCCGAGCAGCCCGCCGGTCGGCGACAGATATCCAACCCACGAGCCGCGCCCTTCCTCCGCTGTCGGAGGCTCGACGCGGTAGCGAACAACCGCATCGCCCCGCCCAACGGCGCGCCAGATGGAACTGTCCTCGCGTGCCACCGGCACGGCCGTTCCACCACGCTCGACCCGGACATCGCGCACATACCGCCAGAACCTGTCGTCGTATTCCGGATGGGCCGCCATCGCCAGGCGGAGCGTATCGGGCGCGGCGGGAATCCGCATCTCGACCCGGACGCTGCTCGCGGCGGCCGAATCGATCGTAAGCGAGTAGCGCACTGGCGGCGGGGCGGGGTCGCCGACCACGGTCATTTGCGCGATCGCCCCGATCAGCGCGAACTGGGGTGAGGCCATCCGCGAAGGTCGGCGGCTACCCGGCCCGTCGCAAGCCGCCCTCCCCTGAGCCGAGGCGCCGAAAAATCCCCTATTGACAAATCGACTCGAATGTTGAAATATCAACACGGTTGATTTTTCAGCACAAGACGCGGCTCTCGGGTCGCCCGGTCTCCAGCGCAGCGATATGACGAAAAAGTCCGACGTGCCGGCGTTATCCCGCCGCGAGCGACAGGTGATGGACATCCTTCATCGCCGAACCGGCGCGACGGTCGCCGAGATCATGGCCGACCTTCCTGACCCGCCCACCTACTCGGCGGTCCGCTCCGTGCTGCGGATTCTCGGCGAGAAGGACCTCATCAAGCACAAGGAGGACGGTCCGCGCTACGTCTACTATCCCGCCGAGGCGACCGAGCGGGCTCGCGACGATGTGCTCGCGCATGTCGTGCGGACCTACTTCGCCGGTTCCCCCGAGCAGGCGGTGACTGCACTGCTCCGCATGTCCGACGTCGAGATGCCCGACGCCGAGATCGAGCGCCTCCGCAACACGATCCGCCGCGCGCGGCAGAACGGGAGATGACGGCGATGCTTCCCCAATTCTATTCGAGCATCAGCGACCTGTCGGCGCGCGATCTCGCGATGCTGGTGCTCCTGATGAAGGCGACGATCATCCTCCTTGCCGCGTTCGGGATCACCGTCGCGATGCAGCGCGCCTCGGCGGGAGCGCGGCACCTCGTCTGGCTCGTCGCGTTAGGCACGCTGCTGATCGTTCCGGTCCTGACCGCCTGGGCACCGCTTCGCTTCGAGATCCTGCCGCCGGCGAGCGGTGGTAGCAGCGAGGTCGATCGGGTCGCCGAGAGTGCAGGGAAGGGGGTCAAGGACGAGATCGGCGGCGAGGCCGCATCGTCGGCCACGCCGGGCCTGGCCGCAGCGGCGCAGCTACCGGCGGGCGCCGCCCCAGTCGTGGGCAGTGCCACGCTCGCGGCCCGCATCTCGGCGATGAGCGCACTGTCGATCATGCTCGGCATCTGGAGCGCGGTCGCGCTTCTCATCGCCGCCTCGCTCGGCTGGTCGGCGCTGGTCGTGCGCCGGCTCGTTCGTCAGGCGAGCCCGCTCGACAGCGAAGACTGGACGGCTCCCCTCTACGAAGTCGCGGACCGGCTCGGGCTCGACGATGCGCCGCGGCTGCTGCGAAGCGAGGAGGCGAAGATGCCATTCGCGTGCGGCGTGTTCCGCCCGACGATCGTGCTGCCAGCCGAGAGCGATGCCTGGACGCTCGACCGCCGGCGCGCGGTGCTGCTCCACGAGCTGGCCCACGTTCGTCGCCGCGACCTCGTCGGCCACACGTTAGGCAGGATCGCCTGCGCCTTCTACTGGTTCCACCCGCTCGTCTGGACCGCCGCGCGCGAGCTTCGCTCGGAGAGTGAGCGGGCCTGTGACGATCTGGCGCTGTCGTGCGGCACTCGGGCCGCGGACTACGCTGAACACCTGCTCGACATCGTCACCTCGGTCCGTCGTGACGTCACCCCATCGGTCGCGCTGGCAATGGCGCGGCGCAAGGAATTCGAGGGCCGCATGCTCGCCATACTGGATCCACAGCTCCGGCGTTCGAGCCCGAGCCGCACGCAGTCGGCTGTGCTCGTCGGTTCACTGGCGGTGATCGCGCTCGTCGTCGGCGCCGCCGCGCCCGCCCGTCGCGTCGAGGGGCAGCAGGGCACGGACACCGCGCGCGTCCAGCAGCCGTTCGAGCAGCGCTCGGCGCCTGGCGGCGACCGGAAGGAGCAGAAACTGGAAACGAGGTTCGAGCAGCGCCTCGAGAAGAAGACCGAGCGTATGGCTGAACGAAGCGTGGATGAGATGCGCACCGAGCGCATCGCGCAGCAGATCGTCGGCGAAGTCGTTCCGCGAGTCACGCAGCAGGTCGTGCCGATGGCGTCCGCGGCATCGTCCGCGGAAGCGGCGGACCAGCTGCGCCAGTTGGCGAGCGCACCGCGCAAAGCAAAGGGCCCGGATGACCGCCCGGTGCTGCTGGCGAGGATTCTCCGCACCGACAGCAGCGCCGAATTGCGCAGGATCGCGGCGTGGGGGCTATCCGAGTACGCCGACACCGATGTCGCCGTGGATGCGCTCGCGAACGCGGTCGGTCGTGACACGGACGTCAACGTTCGCGAGATGGCCGCGTGGGCGTTAGGCGACGGCAGCGATCGGAGCAGCACCGCCACCGATGCCCTGGCGGGGGCGCTGAAGAGTGACGCCAGCGTCAAGGTCCGGGCAACCGCGGCCTGGGCGTTAGGCAACATGGGCAGCCGGGCGGGAGTTCCGGCGCTGCTTGCGGCGCTGGGCGACGCCAGCCCGGAAGTCCGCCGCCGCGCGCTCTGGGCGATCGGGAACGCCGAGCCGCGCGAAGCGCCGCGGCAGGTGATGGAGCTGCTGAAGGACAAGGACCCGGAGGTCCGCGAAATGGCGGCGTGGGCGCTCTACGAGATCGAAGATCCGCAGGCGGCGTCGGCGCTCAATGCCGCGCTCAAGGTCGAGACGAGCAAGGATCTCCAGATCTCCTACATCCGCGCGATCGCGGCGATGGGCGAGAAGTCGGTCGATGCCATCCGCGAGTTGCTCGAGTCGTCGGATCCGAAAGTGAAGTCGATGGCGGTGCGGGCGCTCGCCGGGGGCGACGCCGCTGGCCCGTGGCCATGGCCGTGGCCAGAGCCGCGTCCCTACCCCTGACCGCCTGTCGCAACAGTCGAGACGGGCGTCAGGACGACGCCCGTTCTTTCGCCGGTTGATGCTGATTTTTCAACGTACAACCTGGTCCACACGTGACCAACAACATCGGAGTCGTCATGCAACGGTTCTTTTCGCTCGCCCTCGCTGCGACGGTGGTCTCACTGACCGGGAGTGGTCCCGCCTTCACGGTCGATGAAGCCGTGACTGTCTCGCGCGGCATGCACGCCTTCGACGGCATCATCGAGACGCCGAGGGCGCCGGTGACGATGGCGGAGGACCTCGACGTCGCGGCGCTTCTCGCTGCGGCGCGCGGCGCACCACCGATGATCTGCTCGCTCGCTGGTCAGGCCGTGCGCAACTCGGGCTGGACCAGCTGGAACGACGCGCCCGCTTCGCCACTGCCTCGGGTGACACTCCCGAGGACCCGCCGCCATGATCGAGACGAAGGCCGCGGCACCGGCGCTTTCCTCTCGGCGGCGGATGTCGAGCGGTTGCTCGAGGGGCTGGGGTCGGACGACGCCTGCGTGCGCGAGATCTCGATCCGGATGATCGGCCGTGAGGACGACTCGGTCGTCGCGCCCGGGCTGGTCGCGCGGTTGAAGAGCAGCAATACGGCGCTCCGTGAGCTCGCCGCGCTCGGGCTGGGCCTCGTTGGCGCCGAAAGCGCGGGCGCCCAGCTGATCGCGAGTCTCCGCGACAGCGAGTCGGGGGTGCGCGCCAACGCCGCCTGGGCGTTAGGCAGGATCGAGGATGGACGGGCGCTTGCACCGCTGATCGGTCTTTTCCGCGATCCAGTCGAGGCAGTGCGGGTTGCGGCAGTGGGTGCGGTTGGACGCACCGATTCCGGCAGCGCGGCGGCGGCATTGATCCGGGTCGTGAAGCAGGACGAAGCGGCCCCGGTGCGCCGAGTCGCCGCCTGGGCGCTCGGACAGCTGGAAGTGCGCGAGGCGGTGGACGCGCTTGGCGGCGTGCTCGCGCAGGACCGCGACGCCGACGTTCGGGAGATGGCCGCCTGGGCGTTAGGCAGCATCGAGAATCGCAGCGCATCGCCGGCGCTGCTCAAGGCGGTGCGGAGCGATGCGGACGACGACGTGCGCGAGACGGCGGCCTGGGCGCTCGCCGAGATCGGCGATCAGTCCGCGTCCGGCGTGCTCGGACAGGTCGCGGCGAGCGACAGGAGCGCCCGCGTTCGCGGCACCGCCGCGTGGGGCGTGGGCGAGCTTGAGGACGACGAGGGTCACGCGCCTCCCGGGCTCATTCAGGCGCTGAAAGACCAGAGCTCCGATACTCGCCTCAAGGCGGCGTGGGCGCTCGGTCAGATCGGCGACACGACTGCCCTCGCCGGGATCCGTGCCGCGCTCAGGACGGAGCAGAACCAGGACGTGAGCCGCGCGCTGATCCGCGCGATGTTCAAGTCGGGCGAACGTTCCGAGAACGCGCTGAACGAGCTGCTCGAGTCCAAGGACGCGAGGGTGCGCGAGGCGGCGGTGCGCGGACTCGCCGGGCAGAACTCGTTCGATCCGTGGCCCTGGCCATGGCCGCGGCCGCGACCGTTTCCGTGATCGCCGGTCACCACTCGACCTGGGGTGATCGGTACCAGTTCATCCCCAGCTGATTCCACCGCGGTGCCTGCGCCGCGATCCGGACCCGGAAGCTGTTCCAGTCACGCCCGGCCTGTGGGGTCCAGCCCACTTCGGCGAGCGCCGGGAGCCGCGGCAGAATGAGATACTCTGCCGCGGTGATGTTGGAAATCGTCTCGCTCCAGAGCGCGCCTTCGACACCGAGGATCGAGCTCTCGCCAACGCCCTTCATGTAGGTCGCGGGGTCCCAGTCGTACGCGTCGCGCAGTTCGATGTAGGCCGCCCAGTGCAGCCCGAGCTCGGTGCTGGGCGTGTACTGCATGTCGAGATACGCCTTCGGCGAGGGCGACAGCACCAGCTTCGAGCCGTACTGCAGCGCGGCGGTGGCCGAGTCGCTCTTCCACTGCTGGGCGACGGTGGTTGGCAGCAGTCGCGCCTTCGTGATCTCTTCCCAGCCGATCATCTTCTTGCCGTGGCTGGTGACGATCGTCTGCACCCGCTCGACGAACTTCGTGTACTGTGCCGCGGTGAGTGTGTGCACCTCATCGCCGCCAACGTGGAAGTACGGACCGGGGGTGATCGCCGAGATTTCGCGGACGATGTCGTCAACGATCGCGTAGCTGACCTCCTTGTCGACGCAGAAGGTGCTCCAGCCGACATCGGTCCCGGTGTAGACACCGGAGGGTCGCACGCTGCACGCCGCGTCGGGATACGCGGCGAGCGCGGCGTTGGTGTGCCCTGGCATGTCGATCTCGGGGACGACCGTTATGAAGCGCGCCGCGGCATAGCGGACGATCTCGCCGTACTCGTCCTGCGTGTAGAATCCTCCGGGGCCGCCACCGACCTGTGATACCGATCCGACCGCGGTGAGCCGGGGACGGGACTTGATCTCGATCCGCCACCCCTGGTCGTCGGCGAGGTGCAGGTGCAGCACGTTCATCTTGTACAGCGCGAGGATGTCGATGAACTGCTGGACCTCCTTCACCGTGAAAAAGTGTCGAGCGACGTCGAGCATCGCGCCGCGCCACGCGAAGCGCGGCTGGTCGGCGATGGTGACGGCGGGGATGCTCCACGCCGGTTGCTCGAGGTTCATCTCCGATTCGATCTTGAACGGCAGCAGCTGCCGCAGCGTCTGCACTCCGCGAAAAAGTCCAGCGGGCCGATAGGCGACGAGCCGCACGGAATCGGCGCTGATTGCCAGCTCGTAGCCCTCGTCCCCGAGCGACGAGCGATTGGCGGCGAGAGAAAGATGAATTGGTCCGGTCGGAGCGCCGGCGGGCGCCACGATATTCGGCGAAGGCGCCGGTGCCGCGCCGCTGGCCGGCGGTGCCCCACCGACCAGGACCGCGACCGCATACCCCGTTGCCGGGCGCAGCAGCATGCCTAACGCTTCGGCGACCCGGGTGGCCTCGGCGCCGCCGTCGACGACGATGTTGGTCGCCGGCGTGATGGTGAACGCCGCACCGCTCCCGATCACGATCGACGCCGGCGCCGGAACGAGCTGTGGCGCGCCGCCGAATGGCGTCGCGCGGACGGACGGCGTGGGCGCGGTCGGCGAGGTCCCGATACCGGCGGAACGACATGCACCGGTCAGGACTGCGAAGGCGAGGACGGACAGCTGGCGTCGATTCATCAGATCTCCTCGAGCGTGGCGAGTGACTGCGATCCGCCAAAGCTACGCGCCGCGGGGCGTGGCGCTACCCGCGAGGAGTCGCCGAGAGGCCGCACCCGTGACACCGCCGCCCACGCATCAAACGCATCACCGCGCCGACGCGCTCACGCGCCAGACGGTGTTTCCGACATCGTCAGCGACGAGCAGCGCACCAGTCGCGTCGAGCACCACCCCGACCGGCCGGCCCATCGCCTTGCCCTCGCCATCGAGGAAACCGTAGAGAACGTCGATGGGCGGGCCCGAGGGCACGCCCGCGGCGAACGGTACAAAGACGACTTCGTATCCGCTTCGCGGCTTGCGATTCCACGATCCGTGCTGGCCGACGAACATTCCGTTCGTGAATGGCGCCGGGAGCGCGGTGCCACGCGCATAGCAGAGTCCAAGCGATGCCGTATGTGCGCCCAGTGCGTAGTCCGGCGCGACCGCCGTTGCGACGAGGTCGGGACGGCGCGGTTTTACGCGCGCGTCGACATGCTGGCCATAGTAGCTGTACGGCCATCCGTAAAACGCGCCGTCGCGGATGGCTGTCATGTAGTCGGGAACGAGGTCGCTTCCGAGCTCATCACGCTCGTTGACTGCCACCCAGAGCGCACCGGTCTCGGGAACCCAGGCCATGCCGACCGGATTGCG
>JANMAM010000049.1:0-10397 GCA_031359795.1 Gemmatimonadaceae bacterium | reverse complement strand
GTTCCCGGTCACGAGCGCGGAACGCAATGCCACCGCGAACTCGCCACGCTCGCGCTGCAGCCATCCGATCGGTCCGGCGTACCATCCACGTTCCATCTGCTCGTGATCGCGAATGAATGCGAGCGCCCGTTCGCGCGGTGCGCCGCCGACGGCCGGCGTCGGATGCAGTCGTCCCACCAGTTCGAGCAACGAATGGTCCGGACGCAATCGCGCCCGTACGTCGGTGTGCAGGTGATGCACCTGCGGCAGCGTCAACAGCGAGGGACTGCCATCGGCGACGACATCATCGCAGAAGTCGGCCAGCCCCTCACTGAGCTCGCGGCGCACGATCTCGTGCTCGAGTCGATCCTTCGCGCTCGACAGCAGTCCCGCGGCGAGCCCGGCGTCCTCCTCCGCTGTCTGACCGCGCGACACGGATCCCGCGAGGCTGCTGGAACGCACGTCCCGCCCCTCGGTACGGACGAGCAGCTCCGGACTCGCACCAACGAATGCACTCTCCCTCCCCTCCTGCCAGCACCCGAAAACGAGGCTGTCGCGATTCGCCGTGCGAAGATACCGGAGCGTCGCCGCGACATCGAACTCGCGAGGCGCCGTGGCCACGACCTCCCGGGCCAGGACCACTTTCTCGAGCGCGCCGTCGCGAATGTTTGCCACCGCATGTGCTACCGATTCACGCCACGATGATGCCGATCGCGACTCCGTGTACTCGACCGCCGCTGGTGCGGATGCGCGCACCGTCCGCGCCCCGTTGCTCGCCCGACCGTCGGCGAGAATGTTCAGGAGCGCGACGAGTGCTCGCGAATCCACATCAGGCTCGCCATCGGGCGAGACCAGCATGTTCATCGTCAACCACTGTCCGCCGACGGTGCTCGCCAACTGGATGCGTGGGACGACGAACCTCGCAGCCGGGAATCCGCGCCACCGATTGTCGGCCGTACCGTCCGAGTCGAAGGCGAATCCGCCCATCAGCAATGGACCGGCGCCGGGAGCGCCCCCCGACGGATCGCCGAGCACGGCGCTCCCGATCAGCGCGCGCCACTCACGGTCGATCGACGCGAAGCGGGTCGCGCCCGCGGCGTGCATCACGACCGCCGAACCGAACCCGGCCAGCGAAAAACCATCCGCCGGGCGCGTCCAATACATCTTGTCGGCCGCCGCTCCCCCGATCGCCCGCCCCTCGACGGACAGCGCCATCGCTTCGAGCGCGTCGAGCTCGTCGAGCGCGCCGGTCGGGGGCACCGGCTCTACCATGGAGACGAGCACCCCTCGGCCAACCGCCGCTGCGCGCGCGCGCGCTTCGGAGCACAGCGCGACAAGGCGCGCAAGCGCGGGCAGTAGGTTGGGCATGCTGGAGGCACCAGTCACGGAGCGAACAGGAAGGCGGACCCCGGAAAGATCGCCAGTCGCACCCGATGCGGGCTAGCTCAATCCAGCAACAGCAAAAAGCCCCGCGCCCCCAGTGCCCCCTGTGCCCCCGGTGGTCTAATAGCCGTTTCGCTGTTTCGCCGGAAACCCCCGCCGTCACCCCATCGGCGCGTCGCTCGCGAGCGGGCCGCTGAGCTTCTCGATCGCGACGACCGCGGGCGATCCAGGCGCGTCATCGATGGGCGCGGCGCCCCGGCGCTCGACATCGGCGAGTGCCGGATCGTAAGGCACCTCACCGACCAGGCGCATGGCGTGCGCGCCGCAGAACTCGGCGATCGCCGCACGATCGGCGGCGTCGCGCACCTTGTTCGCGACGACGACGACATCCGTGATTCCCAGCTCGGCAGCGAGCGCGGCGACGTTCCGCGCGGTCTCCATCGAGCGATAGTACGGCTCCAGCACCGCGACCAGTCGCGAGACGTGTTTTCCCGTCCCGCGGCTCAGGTGTTCGAGCCCCGCCTCCATGTCGACGATGACATGCCGGTCGCTTTCAGCGCGCGCAACCACTTCACCGAGAAAGCCACGGACCGTGGCGTGGGCGCTGCACAGTCAACCAGCACCGCCGTGACCGACGCGGCCCATCACCATCAGCCGCACCTTGTCGGGCCCGCGAATGGAAAACTCGTTGATCAGCTGCTCGGGATCGGCGGTGAACACCGTTCGCGTCGTTCCATCCTCGCTCGTCTGCCGCTGCATCAGGTTGCGGGGCAGGCTCACAATCGCGTCGGCGCGATCGCGCGGTATGCCGAGGACGCTCGCCAGGTTGGGGTTGGTGTCGGCGTCGATTGCGAGCACCTCGCGCCCGGTACGCGCGAGCGCGCGGGCGAGCGTTCCCGCGATCGTCGTCTTTCCCGTTCCGCCCTTTCCTGCAATCGCAATGCGCATTCCTGCCTCGTGATGTAGCCGGCCCGCCTGCCTGACGCTCGGTGTCAGGCCGGACTGGAGTGTTTGTGCGTTCGCCCGTGACACTCGGCGGCACCGCCCTCGCTCGAGTGGCAGTCGCAATCGGGATCGCTGCACTCGCCGTGGCCCTGGCTGAGCAGCGGCGCGAACTCGGCCGCGAACCGGCGGGCCGCCTCACGGCGCCCGGATTCGGTGAGACGATACTCGGCCCCGCGGCTGGCGTCCAGCGTCACGTCGCCGCGCGACTCGAGACGGTCGAGCGTTCGGCGGACGAGCTGTTCGGACAGGTTGGTGAAGCGGATGATCCCCTCGATCGACGCGACGCCGCCAAACCCTTCGCCCTCGAACCAGTAGAGCAGCTCGAGCAGCTCGTCCTCGCGGGCGATGTCGCCACCGGCCCCGTTGCCTGACGGTGCGTTCGGCGGCACAGGCAGCGGCGTATCGGTCACCGCCGGCCGGCCAGCGAGCAGCGCTTCGACACGGCGAACCGCTTCGTCAACCGCGGCCGCGACCACCGGTGTGAACTCGGTGGTCAGCTCATCGACCGATTGCGGTTCGCAGCCGACGAGATAGATCTCCGGCGGCAGCGGCCCAAACGCCTGCGCCACCTCGAGCGCCCGCGATGGCACCGTCGTATGCATGTCGATCTCGCGCGTCGGCAGCACCCCGTCGACGATCAGGCAGTACACCGTGCCGGGGGCACTCCCCCGCGTCGCCGCGTCGATGATGATCAGCCGGTCGTAGGCTGTGATCAGCGCCTGGGCCAGGCGAATGCCGCCAGTGCCGACGTCGAGCAGCTCGACGCTGTCGCTCGCGACACCGCGCTCACCGAGGCGCCGAAGCACTTCGACGCCGAAGCCATCATCGCCGCGAAGGACGTTGCCGAAGCCGGCGATCAGCGTGCGCGTCACCCCTGCACTCCGTCGGCGCCGACGCGCGTCGTTCCAACGACGACCTGCACGACACCCTCGTGCACTCGCACCGGCAGGACAGTGAGATAGTCATCCTGCGTCGCACCGGGCCAGTCGAGCCGATGGCCGGTGCGGACGTCATAACGGCAGCCGTGCCAGCTGCAGCGCAGCTCCGCCCCGTCGAGGGTGCTGTAGTCGAGCGGCAGCGGGCTTCCGCCACACGCGTTCTTCACCGCGAAGAGCTCTTCATCCACCCGAACGAGCAGCACGGCGACACCGTCGACGATGACACCGCGCAGACTACCGGGTGCGATCTCGTCAACGGCGCACACGTCCCGATAGACAGGACGGAAGGCACGTTGCAGCGATTTCAATGGCAGGAAAGCCGAATCGGCCGCCGGCCGCGCGCCCTTGCCATCGCGGATCTCGAGCTCCTGGAAGCCGAGCAGTCCTTCGCGCAACGCTTCGTCGATGTCGCGGATGACACCGGCGTATGATGCGTCGTCGCTCGTCACTCCGTGAATTCGCACCGCGACTACGCCGCCGAGTACCTCGACCAGCTCGACATCCACGCCGTGCGCGTGGAGGTGCCCACGGACCGCGTCGAGCGCTTCCTCGCAGAGCGTTCGGCGATCCACGGCGAGCAGGTCGTACGACATCAGCAACAGCCGGATCGCCGGGTCTCCCGTCAGCCGGTTCACGAAGGCGTCGCCGGCCATCGATTGGATCGCGCCCATGAGATGACCGAGCGCGGTCCGATGCACCGTATCGATGCACTCGAGCAGCGCCGTCGCCGCCGCGCCAACCGCCGGGTCGGGATGGGCCGCAAGCGTCGCCATCAACTGCTCGGCCGCGGCCAACAGATCGGTCGAGGCATCGGCCATGCCGGCATCAGTCGCCGTGACGAGTTCCGACGGCGATGCGACGCCCGGAGCGACCCCAGCGCTCTCGCCGATCACGCGCCGCTCCATCGCGATGCGACGGCCGACCACTCGCCGCCTAACGGCGACACTGGGAGGGTGCGGGCGGCGGTCTCGTGAGTCGCGTAGTGGAGCGCCAGCCGCCGCACTTCCGCGTAGGCGTCGGCGACGGCCGGGCTCATCTCGTCGCCGAACGCGTGCTCGAGCGGCTCGACCTCGATCACGATCGTCTCGGGGGGCAGCGCCTTCATCCATTCGACGACGATGAGTGTGTTGTCGAGGAAGATCACGCCAGTAACGGCGTCGACAACGCAGCGCTGGATCTCGTCGTCGGAGGGAAGCACGTGATCCCAGCGGTAGGCGCTGATCGTGCCGGGCGGGCGGCCATCATCGCGGGCGATCGCGGTGATGAACACCGCGCGGGTGATTGGCGCCTCGCGGGCTTCGTCGAGAAACCACTGTCCGACCGCAACCGGGCCGTAGCAGAGATCTTCGACGAGCAGCGCCGGCGGCCGAGCGAGCGGCTCGAGCTCGTCGCTCATGACGATGCCGAGCGAATGATCGCGCAGGTTGCGATAGCCGATCCCGCCGATCACCACCCGCATTGCCTGACGGCTCGGGCTGCTAGTCGTCGAGCCCACAGGCACAGGTGTTGACCTCACGCGTGATCATCCCCGCTTCCGACTGGATGTGCGTCGTGCACGGCATGCAGGGATCGAAGCTGCGGATCGCACGGAGGATGTCGATGCCGCGGAACTTCGCCGCGTCTGTGGATTCCTCGAGGAGGGGCGTGTTCATGACGGCCTCTTCGTACGGGCCCGGCTGTCCCCACTTGTCTGTCGGCGAGGCGTTCCAGGTGGACGGCGTCACGATCTGGTAGTTCGACACGGCGCCGCGATCGAGCACGAGATGGTGCGTGAGGTAGCCGCGACCCGCGCCCCAGAAACCAACGCCCATCTGCTCGCCCTTCTTCGGCATCTCGAACCTGGTCGACGTCTTGGTGTCGCCATCCTTGAGCAGCTCCATCGCCGCCATCCAGTTGTTCATCGCGATCATCGCCGTCCAGCCGACGCAGTAGGCCCGAGCGCGATTGCGCTCGAACGCATTCCAGACGTCAGGCACCTTCCACTCGATCTCCGTCTCCGGCAGCTTGCCGCGCGGCAGGCGGATCTTGAGCGAGTGGCCGGTCGCTTCGATGAACGGGTTGTCCGGCATCTTGCGGGCGACGGCGGTGTTCCAGAGCCGCGCGTAGCACCCCGCTTCCATGGAGTAATGATCCCACCGCGGCGCGGTGTCCCAGGTGTATTTCTCCTTCCAGCTCTGAGCCCCGGGCTTCGGCTTGGTGACCTTGTTCCAGGGATGATAGGGCGAGAGCGGATTGCCCGACGGGTCGGTTGGGAAGTGCTGTTTCTGTCCCGCGCCGGTCCACGCATCGTAGTACGAGTGCTCGATGAACTCCTCGAGTCCCATGTTGATCGTGTGGAGGTCGGTCGTCAGCAGCTTGCCATCGACGATCGCGCCCGGCGTCGCCCAGCGCTTGTTGCCCCAGTCGTTGGCGTTCTTGTAGGTCGTGTCGTAGGCGCTGGGATCGTCGAAGATGCCGGTGTCGATCATGTTCGCCCGGCGGGCGCCGACTTTCTTGTACTCCGGGTTGTAGTCGTAGAAGAAATTCGTCAGGTCTTCCCAGATCCCGGCGATCTTCTTCGCATAATCGAAGAACTGGCTCATCCGGACGTACATCTCGTTCATCACCGACAGCGTGATCGTCGAGCTCATTCCGCCGGGCACGATCGTCTGCGGGTGCGGGTACTTCCCGCAGATGAGCACATACGCCTCGCGGGCGACGCGCGTCATGTGCAGCGCCTCGAGGTAGAGGCTGCCGCTGAGCGGATTGAGGTCCACCATCAGGTCGTACATCGTCCGGAAGCCGTGGACGTCGGCGTGCGCCGCCTCGGTCACCTTTGCCTTCTCGATCATCCCCGGGTTCGTCCCCTTGACGATCGCCTCGGAGAAATCCGGTCCGGCCAGCAGGTGGAGGTGGAGCGGGTTGTCGTAGAGGAACTCGAGCGACAGCGCCAGGTTTCGAATGAGCACGCCTAACGGCGGCGGCTGGCAGCCGATCGCCATCTCGATCGCGAGCGCCGAGCAGGTCGAGTGCACACCGCCGCAGACGCCGCAGGCGCGGCTGGTGATGTAGATCGCGTCGCGCGGGTCGCGACCGATCATGATCACTTCGTAGCCGCGGAACAGCGTCGCGACCGAGCGCGCCTCGATGACCTTGCGTGCTTCGACGTCCGCCACCGTGTGAAACGCCAGCGCGCCGGCGACGCGGGTAACCGGATCGAAGTCGACATCCTTGATGTGGCCGTTCCGTTTTACCAGCTCGAGCACCTTGTCGTGGTCGAGCTGCTTCGGCACGCCGGGCGGACCGGCCATCGTCGTCGCGTAGGGATTCGGGACGTTTTCCTTGAGCGTCGCCCGTCCCTGCGCGTCAAACTCGATCGGAAGATTCTTGAAGCACATGGCGTCAGCCGAGCTTGAAGACAGTGGCGGCACGACCGAGGTGGCGGTCGGCGGCTTGGAGACCGGTCAACAGCTGCACGAGCGCGCCATTGATCGTCGTGAGTTTCTCCGGCAGCGGCGCGGTATGGCCGGCAACCGCTTCGAGTCCATCGGCGATCGCGGCGACGCTCCGTTTTGCCTGCACCAGGGCCCAGGCAATCGCGATCAGGTACCCTGCCAGCGCGATGACGACGAGGGCGGCGGTGACCAGGGTCAGGGTCAGCAGCATCGTTGGCTCCTCATTCGGCGCGCTGCGCCAGCACGGTCGCGGCCGTGTCGAGCTTGGCGGCGATCTGCCCGGCGACGCCAATCATCGCGCCGCCGACCGCGATGGTCGAGTCGAGCGCGGGGATGTGCTGCGTGTTCCCGGCGATTCCGGCCGCGGCAGTGAGCGCCTCGGCCGCATATCGCTGGACCGAGCGCGAGGCGACCCACGTCCGGTGCAGCAGCGTCACCGCCAGCGGCACGAACACCACGAGCGTTAGGCCGAGCCCGATCCACCAGAGCACGAAGACCGCGCCAGGGATGACAGTCCCGTTCATGGGGCCACCTGCGCCGAGACGGCAGTGATCACGCCGGCGAGATTCCTGTCCACCACGATCAACCCGTCGCGGACCTGCGTCAGTGTCCCGTTGAGCTTCGTCACCTGCGTCGGGATCATCCCCGTCTCGACCTCGATCGCGCGGACCCCAACACGGATCTTCGACAGGAAGCTCGCCGCCAGTCCGTAGCCCTTGTCCTCGCCGCCGATTTTCTCCAGCTCGGTGGCGATGGCGTTGAGAAAGAGTGCGAGCGCGATGAACAGCGCCGACGCCGCGAGCACCGACAACACCATCAACACGATGAACGGGTTCATCGGCTCCACCGCGGTCCGAGGACACACGCGGGACATCCTCGGCAGTCAGCGGCGTGCGCCTGCACCGCGCCGGTCGCGCCGATGATGCCAACGGCCGACTTGAGAATTCTCGTGGCGGCGAGGTTCGTCTTCTCGAGCAAGACAAGTTGAATCGTGTTGTTCGCCACCCGCTGCCCGACGTTCCAGATCAGCGAGACACCGGCCTTGATCTGCTTCGCGGTGTGGAGGATGAGCGTCAACAGAACAGCGACCACGCCGAGCACTGCGACGAAGATGACCAGCGATACCGTCCAGACCGTGCGGATCATGTCAGCCGACGGATGCACCACGAGATCGCTCATCGCGCCCCCGCGTGTGACTCGAGCGCGGCGGCGAGCGCGCCACCGTTTTTCTCGATGTGCTGCACCGTCTCCAGCATGGCCGTCGCCACTTCGTTCGTGGTTTCGAGCGCCCAGATCGGCATCGTGTTCACCCGAATCTTTTCGGCCGCCGCGAGCGCGCGGACTGCTTCGGTGTGGATTCCACGTGCGGTGCGCCAGATGATGATCAGGAGCGCGGCCGCAACGAGGACGATGACCAGCGCCAGCGCCATCCACAGCCGCGCCGACGCGAGGAATTCCGCGTCCGTCATTTCCCCTCCGATACGCTCGTGTCGTGGTAGTCGCTTGGCTTCCCGGGCCGGTTCGCGCCCCACAGCCAGGCTTCTTCGCCGGGCCGGCGCCCCGGTTTTCTCGCGCCCCAGTGCTGCCACCGCTGATAAAAAAATTCCATCACCTTCAGTGCGCCGGTCGTGCTCGGAAGGTTGGCCCACCCGCTCGGCACTGCCTTCTCCACGTCCCAGCGTCGCTCGCGACTCACATGGCGGTTGCTCAGCCGGCGAAGGCGCCGGATCACCCCGCCAACACCGCGCGACATCGTGGTCGAGACAAGTCCCCCCGGTGGCGCCTTGTAGAACGGCGAGAACTTGTCCGGGAAGCCGGGCATCGTGCAGGCGATGCAGACACCGCCCGCCTCCATGCATCCGCCCATGTGGTTGATCGCGCCGCGCTTGACGATGTTGCAATTCACCACCGGCCCCCAACAACCGATCTCGACGAGACACTCCTTGCCGCCGTACTCCTTGGTGAACACGCCCTCCTCGTAGTAGCCGGCGCGCGTGCAGCCGCGGTGCACCGTCTCGCCGTACAGCCACGACGGCCGTCCCAGTTCGTCGAATGCGGGCAGCGGTCCGAGACCCTGCAGGAAGAGCAGGATCGCGAACACCGTCTCGGTAAAGTTGTCGCCCTGCGGCGCACAGCCGGGAATGTTGATCACCGGCAACCCGAATGCGCTCCGATAATCCTTGCCGAGGAAATCCATGACGCTCATCGCGCCGGTCGGATTTCCCTCGGCCGACGGAATCCCTCCCCACGTCGCGCAGGTGCCGATCGCGATCGTCGCTGCTGCGCCAGGTGCCAGGCGACTCAGCCATTCGGTGGTCGGCACCATGCTCGACCGGCCGCCCTCGGCTTCGCCCGACATCAGCTCGGAGCCCATCGCCGACCAGTAGCCACCGGTGCGGGCGGCGATTCGCTCGTCAGGCACCGATCCTTCGAAGACGACGACGTACGGATCCTCGAGCTTGCCGGCGTGCGCGTCCTTGAACGACTGCATGAACTCCGCGCCCGCTTCGACCGAGAGCACCGGATGATGCAGGAGCATCTTCGGCATCGCCGGGACCGTCCCGGTAAGCAACCCTTCGATGCCCGGGTTCGTCGCACCCGCGACCGTTATGGTGCAACCATCGCAGCTCATCCCCGCCATCCAGAAGACGTGGATGTTCTTCAGCGGACCAAGGGGCAGCCGCTGCGGCTTGTCCTCGGGCATCGTCTCCGGAATCGGAGGCTGTCCGCCTCTGACCTTTGGTGCCGTTGCTGTCCCCATCGAATGCTCCTCGAGGCGAGAACTTCGATACTATCTGCCGGTGTGATCCGCTGCAAACTCGCTTCGGTCAACCGAAGCAATTGGTCGGATGGCTTTCCCGCCCGGCCCTACATTTGCTCCCGGCGAGAGGAGCCGAATCCGGTTGCCAGCACCAGGTGCAATATCTGGTCTTGCCGGCCGGCCACACCTGAAAGGGATGCGATCATGCCCGCTACGACGGACACGCCTGCCATGCCTTCGTCGCTCGCCGCTGCCGATCGTCACATCACGCACTGGATGGCGGACCATGGCGTGGCGATCCTCCGCGTCGCCCTCGGCGTCATTTTCCTCTGGTTCGGATTCCTCAAGTTCTTTCCCGGCGTCAGCTCCGAGGAAGCGATGGCGACGCGGACGATCAGTGCGATCACCTTCGGCCTGATGCCGCCGAACATCAGCCGCGTCCTGCTCGCCACCTGGGAATGCGCGATCGGGCTCGGCCTGCTCACGCACAAGGCGATGCGCCTAACGCTGCTGCTCCTCTTCGCGCAGATGATGGGAGCGCTGTTGCCGCTGGCGCTCTTCCCCGGGGAAACGTTCACGCGGGCGCCGATCGTCCCGACACTCCAGGGACAGTTCATCATCAAGAACTTCGTCCTCATCGCCGCCGCGATCGTCGTCGGTGCGACAGTCCGTGGTGGCAAGATCGTCGCCGACCCGGCCATCGCGCGGGTCGCGAAGCAGAAGGAAGAACGGAAGCAGGCCTGAGCGCGTCGGCTCGGCGAAGACGATCGCTGCCGCCAGACCGTTAGGCCCGGCGCCAACCACTATCGCGTCGTATTCCTCGCGTTCCCTCACGCTCGTGACGCTGCGCCCGGGAGCTGCCTAACAGATCCGCGGCAGCGGATCGCCGACCAGCAT
>JANMAM010000043.1:0-16847 GCA_031359795.1 Gemmatimonadaceae bacterium | reverse complement strand
GCTGCGCTGAGCCGATGTCCGGCACCATCGGCGCGCGGGTGTGACGCGCTGGCTGATCGCGGCGATCATCGGTCTGATGATCGCCGCGCTGCATTATGGCCGGCTACTCGTAAGGCCTAACGCGGCGGCGCTCCTCCGCGCCGTCGCGGCCGCGGTCGTGGCGGCGATGCTGCTCGGCGCGCCGGCCGGCCCGAGCCGCCCGCGCCCCGCGCTCGTCGCGCTCGACGCGTCGGCCAGCTGGACGCGCGGCGACCGGGAAGCGGCTCGCTGGACCCGCGCGGTCGCGCTGGCGCGGGAGCTGGCCGGCAGCGACACGCTCTGGCTGTTCGGTGACTCGCTCCGCCCGGCGAGTCCCCTGTCCGGCGCCCCGGCCGACTCGCGCTCGTCGCTCGGCCCGGTGCTCGACGTCGCGCGGGACGAGCGGCGCCCGCTCGCCGTGGTCAGCGATGGGGAATTCACCGATGCCGCGGTGCTGCCAGCGGGCACGCGCCTAACGGTGATCCCGGCCGCGCCCGCGCCGGACGCCGCGCTCGCCAGCTTCACGGCGCCGATGCGAGCGGCGCCCGGCGATACACTCGCGCTCCGGGCGACGCTCCGCGCCGGCCCGGTTGCCATCGTCGAGGCGACGGTCGCCTTCGCGTTCGCGGGGGGGGACTCTGCCGTCGCGCGAACGGGTCCGATGGCGGCGTTCTCGGAACGGGAGCTGAGCGCGCGACTCGTCGCGCCGCGCGGCGAGCGCGAGCAGCTGCTGCGGGCGACGGTCGTCATCGCAGGCGACTCGGAATCGCGCAACGATTCGCTGGCGACCATCGTCGAGATCACGCGCGTTCCGTCGGCCGTTCTCGTGTCGTCGTCCCCCGATCCCGACGCGCGCGCCGCGCTCGAGGCGCTCTCGGGGGCGCTCGTCGCGCCGCCGCGCGGCTACTACCTGGTTGCGCCGGGCGCCTGGCGCGACGCCTCGACGCTGCGCGCAGTCGGTGCCGCCGAGGTACGGAGCGCCGCGGCGAGCGCGCCGCTGCTGGTGATCCATGGTGACTCGCTGATTTTTGGCCCGCCCTCGCGGCTTGCACGAGGGGCGCTCGTCCTCCTCGTCCCGGGCGACGCGACCGAGACCGAGTGGCGCGCCAGTTCGGCGGACGCGTCACCGCTGTCGCCGTCCCTCGCCGGGATCGCATGGGACAGCATCCCGCCCATCGAGATCGCCGCGTCGCCGCCAGCGGGCGATTGGACCGGCCTCTCCGCGCGCAGCCCTGGCCTCGCCGCCCGCGCCATCGTCGCCGGAAGCGAGACGAATGGGAAACGGCGGGTAGTGGTCGCCGCGGGCGGTTTGTGGCGCTGGCGGGCCCGTGGCGGCCCGCCGCGCGACGCGTTCGACGCGCTCTGGGGCGCGATCGCCGACTGGACGACGACGGCCGCTGTCGACGCGCGGCCGGCACTCCCCGCCAGGCGCTGGTTTCGCGCCGAGGAACCGATCGGGTGGATCCGGAGCGGCGCCGACTCGGTGGTCGACGTCGAGCTCCGTTCGGATCGTGGCGCGGGCGATGCGCCGGGGCGGCCGCTCGTCCTTCGCTTCGCCGGCGACGCCCGAGGCACGACGACGCCCGCGCTCGCGCCCGGACGCTACACGGCGGCGATGCGCGGCGGGTCGGTATCGTTCGTCGTCAATGCCGGGAGCGAGCTGCTGCCGGCGCGGCCGATCGCGCACGTCATTGCGAGCGGTCCCGCCCCCGGCGGGCTCCCGGCTCCGCCGCTTCGCGAGCGCTGGTGGGCGTACGTCCTCGCGATCACCGCGCTCTGCGGGGAATGGGTTATTCGCCGGCGCGCCGGCCTACGCTGACTTCCGGGCGGGCGCTAACTTCAGCGAATGCGTCTTCTTCGCAAGTCTGGTGACGTTCCAAGGCGGTCGCTCTGGGAAAAGATCAAGGACGTCGCCCTCACCGACGTCGCTGTCATCGTGCGAGGCGGTGTGTCGGTCGGCTCGCTCGAGAAGCTCGAGGAAATGCTGCTCGAGGCCGACTTCGGCGTTCCGACCACGCTCCGCCTCGTCGCCGATGTGGAGCGCGCCGCGCAGCGGGGGTTCGTGAAAACCGCAGACGAGTTCCGCGAGGCGCTCCGTCAGGGCATTGAAGAGGCGCTCCAGGGCGGGAACAGCGACCCGGTGCTCCGCGCCGCAACGACCGGACCGACCATCATTCTCGTGATCGGGGTGAACGGCGCGGGCAAGACGACGTTCATCGGCAAGCTGGCGTCGCGCTACCGGCGGCAGGGCAAGCGGGTGCTCGTGGGCGCCGGCGACACCTTTCGCGCCGGCGCAATCGACCAGCTCCGCGTCTGGGCCGAGCGTACGGGCGCGGAGTTCGTCGGCGGCAAGCCGGGAAGCGATCCGGCGGCCGTGGCGTTCGACGCGATCGACGCCGCGATCACGCGCGGCGTCGATGTCGCGATCATCGACACGGCTGGACGGCTCCACTCGAACGACGACCTGATGACGGAGCTCAAGAAAGTCGCGCGCGTCGTCGCGAAGCGCCTGCCTGACGCTCCGCATGAAACCCTGCTCGTGCTCGACGGCACGATCGGCCAGAACGCCATCTCACAGGCGAAGACGTTCTCGGCAGCCGTGCCGGTCACCGGGTTGGTCGTGACGAAGCTCGACGGGACAGCGCGCGGCGGCGTCGTCGTGGCGGTGCACGAGGCGATCGACGTGCCGGTCAAGTTCGTCGGCACCGGCGAAGGGGCGGACGATCTCGCTCCCTTCGACGCAGCGGATTTTTCGGCGGCGCTTCTCGCCGACAGCTGATGCCGCGCGGCTGAGTCGTGGCTGATCCGCGCCGGTCGATCGGAGGGGAGCGGGCGCGGCCCGGCGGAGCAGCGCGCATCGCCCTCGACACGCCCGTGATGTACCTCAAGGGCGTCGGTCCGGTGCGGGCGGAGGCGCTCCGACGGTTAGGCGTCGTCACCGCCGGCGACCTGCTCTATCATGCCCCGCACCGTTATGAAGATGCGAGCACCGTTGCGCCGATCTCGTCGCTCGAGCCGGGGATGCAGGCGACGATCATCGGCCGGGTCATCTCGAAGGGCGTACTGCCGACGAGAAAGGGACTGCGCATCTTTCAGGCGGTCGTCCGCGACGCGAGCGGATTGATCGAGGCGGCCTGGCCGGGACAGCCCTATCTCGACCGGACCATCGAGAAGGGCGACGTCCTGTTGTTGAGCGGACAGGTGCGCTTCTTCCACGGCCGGCAGCTACTCCCGCGCGAGATGGTCAACCTTGGCGACGAGGACGAAGGCACCGCGTCGGGGCGGGTGCTGTCCGTCTATCCCGCGACCGAGGGGCTCGGCTTCAAGGTCATCCGCGGCTTGCTCGATGCCCACCTCGACACGCTGCTTCCGCTCGTATCCGAAACGCTTCCCCCCGACGTGCTCGCGCCGGCCCGCGTGCCGCCGCTGCCCGAGGCGCTGCGGATGGTGCACCGGCCGGCATCGTTAGGCGAGGCGATGAACGGCCGGGCCAGGCTCGCCTACGAGGAGCTGCTCTTCGTACAGATCCTTCAGCGCCGAGCCAACGCGATCGCCCGGTCGGAACGGCAGGGCATCACCTTCGTGAACAGGCGGCAGCTCACCAGCGCGCTGCGCAAGGCGCTGCCGTGGGAGCTGACCGACGCGCAGATGCGCGCGCTGCGCGAGATCGTCGGCGACATGACGAGCTCGCGTCGGATGCACCGCCTCCTCCAGGGTGACGTCGGCAGTGGCAAGACCATCGTCGCGCTGTTCGCCGCGTTGCTCGCCATGGAGAACGGTTACCAGGCGGCGTTCATGGCACCGACCGAGCTGCTCGCCGAGCAGCACCTGCGCACGATCTCGCGGCTCATTGCGCCGTTAGGGAGCACACCGGTGCTGCTGACAGGGAGCCTCTCTGCGCCGGAACGCCGCGAAGCCGAGACGCGAATTGCGAGCAGCGAGCCGCTGCTCGCGATCGGAACGCACGCGCTCGTCCAGGAGCGCGCGATCTTCGGAAAGCTCGGGCTGGCGATCATCGACGAGCAGCACCGTTTCGGCGTCGAGCAGCGAAAGGCGCTCACCGCAAAGGGGGAGGCGCCGGATACGCTGCTGATGACGGCCACTCCGATTCCCCGGTCGCTCGCGCTGACCACGTATGGAGATCTCGACGTCAGCGTCCTCGACGAGCGGCCGCCGGGCCGGCAGCCGATCAGCACCGCACTCCGCGGCGACAGCCACCGGCAGCGGATCATGGAGTTCGTCGAGCGCGAGGTGGACAAGGGGCGCCAGGCGTACATCGTCTACCCGCTCGTCGAGGAATCCGAGAAGGTCGACCTCAAGGCGGCAACGGTGGAATTCGAGTCGCTCGCTGCGGGGCCGTTCGCCACCCGCCGGCTCGCGCTCCTCCACGGCCGCATCGGGGCCGACGAGCGCGACGCGACGATGCGCCGCTTCCGCGACGGTGAAATCGACATCCTCGTCGCGACAACGGTGATCGAGGTCGGGATCGACGTGCCTAACGCGACGGTGATGGTCATCGAGCACCCCGAGCGCTTTGGCCTGTCACAGCTGCACCAGCTCCGCGGCCGCGTCGGCCGCGGTGCCGAGCAGAGCTACTGCATCCTGCTCGGCGACGTCGGGGACGAGGCCCGCGCGCGACTGAACGTCTTCGTCGGAACCGAGGACGGCTTCGAGATCGCGCGCGCCGACCTGTCGCTGCGCGGGATGGGCGACCTCTTCGGCGCGCGCCAGAGCGGAGACCAGACCTTCCGGATCGCGGACCCGATCCGCGACGAAGCGCTCAACGAAACGGCACGCGAAGTCGCCGACCGCCTCCTCGCCGGGGACCCTGAACTGGAACAGCGCGAGCATGCGCCCCTCCGGGCCGCGCTGCAGGGGAGGTTCGCGCGGGCGCTGGAGCTGTTCCGGGTGGGGTGAGAGGGGCAAGGGGCCAGGGGCCAGGGACCGGGGAGTAGGGACCAGCCAATTCCGGAGTGCCTAACGCCTGGCCCCTGGCCCCCCGTTTACGGTGTCTTCGGTGCCGCCAGCCGCCGCTTGATCCGTTCGAGCTCCTCTTTCGTGGCCTGCAACTCGTCGCGGAGCTTCTTCAGCTCTTCGTCCCGGGCCGGTTCGTCGGCCTTCTGGTTCAGGGCGCGGTCGAGCGAGAGGAGTTGGCCGGCGAGGCGGCGGAGGGTCGTCGCTTCGCCGCGGTGATTGCCGTCAGGCGCGGCGAGGTAGCGGTCGAGCCCCGTGATCGCTTCGCGGGTGTTCGCATCCTTGTTGCCCGGGTCGAGCTTGTAGACGGCCCGCCAGTATCCGCTCTCGAGCGCGGCCGCCGTGTTTGGGTATGCGCTCGCGAATTCGCTGAGGGCCCGGTCGGCGTCGCCAAAGGCGCCGCGGTCGGCCGCGGCCTGCGCGCTCAGGTAGGCGGCGGGCCATTCCCGCTCGGCGGCGGGACGGAGGAACGCCGGGCGACGAACGCAGCCCCCCGCGGCAACCGAGCACGCCAGCACCGCGGCGAGCGTTAGGCGGCGGGCGATCGACCGTGTCCTGGCAGGGGATGCCCACCTTGCATCCATCATGAGAGGGCGCCCTGGGCCACCGGTGCCGGGCGGCTCGACTGCCGGCGCCCCTGCACGCGCGTCGGCAGGTTGATCGTGAATGTCGTCCCGACGCCCGGCGCGCTCTCGCACTGGATCGTCCCGCCGTGCGCCTCGACGATCTCCTTGGCGATGGCGAGACCGAGGCCCGTACCCTTCTGCGACGCGCTGTCCTGATTGTCGGCCTGGTAGAACTTCTCGAACACGCGGGGCAGCTGATCTTCCGGAATGCCGGCGCCGGTGTCGCGCACCTCGAGCATCACCGTCTCACCCTGGCGCTCGGCATTGAGGCCGACGTGTCCCCCCGCCGCCGTGAACTTGACGGCGTTCGAGAGCAGGTTGCCGAGGACCTCGCTCATCCGGTCGGCATCCCATTGCACTTCATGGGGCGCGTCGTCGCTCCAGGTGACGTGAAGCCCGATGCCGCGCTGCTGCGCCAGGACCCGAAATCCCGCCTCGAGCTCGACGAAGAATGCGCGAAGCTCGATCGGGCGCGGCGCGATCGAGCCACCACCCGCCTCGAACCGGCTCACATCGAGCAGCTGCTTCGAGAGCCGTGCGAGGCTCTGCGCCTGGGACTCGAGCGTCTGGAGAATCTCGTCCTGCTTTTTCGACACCGGGCCGTAGGCGCCATCCTTCAACAGCTGCAGGTAGCCGAGGATCACGTTGATCGGCGTCTTCAGCTCGTGCGATGCGATCGAGACGAATTCCGCCTTCAGCTTGTCGAGCTCCGCGAGCTGCTTCGCCATTCGCTCGTAGGACGCCGCGAGACGGCCGAATTCGTCGTTGCGCGTCGGCTTCACCGCGAGCTTGTAGCCGAACTCTCCTTCCGCGATCTGGTGCATACCGCGCTCGAACTCGCGGACCGGCCGTCCGATCGCGCGCAGCAGCCAGCCAGCGATCAGCGTCGCGGCAAGGATCGCGAGCAGCGCGGCCAGCGCCGCGACGCGGCCCGCTTCCTCGACCGACGTCGCGGTCTCCTCGACGCGCTGGGTCGTCCGCTCGCGCAGCAGTCGCTCGGCGACGGCCACGGCCTGTTCGACGCGGCCGATCGCCGGCACGACCATCGTCGTCGAGATGCGCTCGGCGTCGACCCCGTGCCCACCGAGGGCCGCGAGATACTCGTCGGGCGCGGTGCGCTCAACGTCCTTCGAGGCGGCACGGATGTCGCGCGCCGCGGCGTCGAGATCGTAGCGCTCGAGACTGTCGGCCATCGCGGCGATCCGGTCGACCGCGCGCGACATCACATCGCGGCTCCCTGCATCGTGCACGAACAGCAACGCGGTCTCGGCGCGACGAAGGTCGTCGACCGAGGATCGAATGCGGCCGAGGAGGAGTGAGGCGGCGAACTCGCGATCGCGAAGCGACTGCGTCGCCTGGTGCACGCCGCGGAGCGAGTGATACGAGATCGCCACCGGCGCGATCAGCAGCAGCAGGATCGCGCTGAGAGCGAGCGCCAGCTTGGCGCGAATCGTCATGCGATGCGCCGGGTGGCGCGCGTGGGACGCGCGCCCGGGAGTACCAGCCTGCGGCTCGCCGGGCTCAATGTGTGGATCAGGGGGGTCGTCGGTGTCTGACGTGAGACTGCGAGGCCGCGTCGTCCACCGCCGTCGGCGTCGAACGCGCACCGCGGAGTGCGCGGGCGAAAATGCAACGTTGCAACTGCTACGCCGCGACACGAGGCGAGCGTTGACCACACCCCTCGCCCCGAATAGCTTCGAGCCGCACCCTCAATGACACACAGCACCAAATGACATCTCCCACGTTCGCGAGAATCGAGGAGCTGAAGGCGCACGCCGGCACGACCGTCACGGTCCGCGGTTGGGTCACTCACCTTCGCTCCTCCGGCAAAGTTGCGTTCGTCGTACTTCGCGACGGAAGTGGTTCCCTCCAGAGCGTCCTGGTCAAGAATCAGCTGTCCCCCGAGACGTGGGCCCGTTTCGCCGAGCTCACGCAGGAGACGACTGTTGCGGTCACCGGCGAAGTCCGGCTCGACGCGCGCGCGCCCGGTGGCGTTGAAATGGGGGCGACCGAGCTCGAGATCCTCGGCGCGAGCCCGATCGACTATCCGATCCAGCCGAAGGAACATGGTGTCGACTTCCTGATGGACCATCGCCATTTCTGGCTGCGCAGTCCGCGGCAGGCGGCGATCATGCGCATCCGGAACGAGATCGAGCAGGCGATTCATGATTTTTTCTACGACCGCGGATTCCTGCGAATCGACACTCCGATTCTCACTGCCGCGATCGGCGAGCGCAGTGGGCTTTTCTCGACCGAATACTTCGACGAAGGCACCGCCTACCTCGCGCAGACCGGTCAACTCTACGGCGAAGCAGCCGCCGCCGCCTTCGGTAAAATCTACACCTTCGGCCCCACTTTCCGCGCCGAGAAATCGAAGACGCGGCGGCACCTGACCGAGTTCTGGATGATCGAGCCGGAAGTCGCCTTCAACGACTCGGCGGCGAACATGCGGCTCCAGGAAGAATTCGTTTCCTACCTCGTGCAGCGCTGTCTCGAGCGCCGTAAGGCAGACCTGCTCGAGCTGGAACGCGACCTCGCGCCGCTCGAGCGGGTGAAGCCGCCGTTCGTACGACTCGATTACGGCGACGCGGTCGCGCTGGTGCAGAAGAAGGGGAGCACGGCGCAGTGGGGCGACGACCTCGGCGCAGAAGACGAAGCGCTGATCGTCGCCGACTACGATCGCCCGGTGTTCGTGATGAATTACCCGAAGCAGGCGAAGGCGTTCTACATGAAGGAGAACCCTGACGACCCGCGCACGGTGCTCTGCGATGATTGTCTCGCCCCGGAAGGCTACGGGGAGATCATCGGTGGGTCACAGCGCGAGGACGACTACGACCGGCTCGTGCACCGCATCAAGGAAGAAGGGTTGCCGATGGAGGCCTACGGCTGGTACCTCGACCTGCGGAAGTACGGGACGTTCGTCCACTCGGGCTTCGGGTTGGGGCTGGAGCGTACGGTGTCTTGGATCTGCGGCCTGCCGAATATTCGGGAGTCGATCCCGTTCGCCCGGATGATGCACAGGCTCAGGCCCTGAGGTCCGCGCGCGTCGACCGGCTATGACACTGCGATAAGAGTTATCGAGGCTCCGATCGAGAGATGAGCGAGGAGAGACCGCGACGGGCGTAACGGCAACGGGCGCGACCGCAGCGGCGGGGGTGCCGGTCACCACATCGTTTTTTCGTCGCTCGTCTCTGCTCGCTTTATCGGATCCTCGATCATCTCTCCTCGCGGTGTTGACAGCAGAGGGCATGGCGTCACTGCTCACCGTTTCCGCCAGCCTTGACCTCATCCCACAGCTCATCGAGCGCCGCGAGCCCCGCCGACTTGACGTCGATGCCTCGCGCCTTCGCGAGCGTCTCGACCGCCTGAAAGCGCCGAACGAATTTCATGTTGGCGCGGTCCAACGCAACGGCGGCGTGCACTCCCGCCTTGCGACAGAGATTCACCGCCGCGAACAGGAGATCTCCGAGCTCGTCCTCGAGCCGGTCGATGCGCGCGGCGGAAGCAGTCGCGCTCTCGTGAGCGTCCCCTCGAAGCTCAGCCCGGACTTCGTGCAGCTCTTCTTCGACCTTGCGCGCCGGTCCCGACGCATCGGGCCAGTCGAAGCCGACGCCGGCGGCACGGTCCTGCAGGCGGTGAGCGCGGTGCAGGGCGGGGAGATCGACGGGCAGCCCGTCGGCGATCGATTCGCGCACCTTTGCCTTCATCTTCTCCCACGCGACCTTCTCGCCGTCCCCGTAGAGGTGCGGATGACGCGCGCGCATCTTTGCGATCAGCGCGTTGCCGACATCGCGCATCGCGAAGGCGCCGCGCTCTTCGGCGATCACGGCGTGGAAGAGGACCTGCAACAACAGGTCGCCTAACTCGTCGCGGGTTGCGCGGTCGTCGCCCGCGCGGAGGGCGTCGTCGAGCTCGTGCGCTTCCTCGATGAGATAGGGGCGAAGCGACTGGTGCGTCTGCGCCGCGTCCCAGTCGCAGCGGGCGCGCAGGTCGCGCATCACGGCGAGCGCATCATCGAGCGAGGATTCGTCTTGCATGGCCATTGGGTCGCCCGTATACTAAGCCCGCGTCGAATGACAGAGCAACCGAGTGACACTAGCCGCGCCTGGGTCGAGATCGACCTTGGCGCGTTGCGTCGAAATGGGGCCGCGATCGCGCGCCATGCGGGCGTCCCGCTACTTCCAATGGTGAAGGCGGACGCGTACGGCCTCGGGGCCGTCGCCGCTGTGCGAGCGCTCGAGCCCCTGTCGCCGTGGGGGTACGGTGTCGCGACGACCGCGGAAGGACGCGAGCTCCGGGATGTCGGGGTCGACCGTCCGATCCTGGTGTTCACTCCGCTCCTCCCCGCGGATTTCGGCGCAGCGCGGAGCGCCCGCCTAACGCCAGTGCTCGGCGACGCGTCGGCGATCGCGGCGTGGATCGAGTCCGGCGGGGGCGCCTGGCATCTCGGCATCGACACGGGGATGGCGAGGGCCGGGATTCGCTGGGATCGCGTCGCGGAGCTCGGCCCACTCGTCGCGAATCTCCCGCCTGACGGTGCGTGCACGCACTACCAGAACGGCGCCGACAGAGCGAGCGTCGACATCCAGCGGGCGCGATTCGATCAGGCGATCGCGATGCTGTCCCGGCGCCCGGCGCTGCTCCACGCCGAGAACGGACCGGCGATCGAGCACCTCGATGAACGGTCGACGCTCGCGATGGTCCGTCCTGGCATCTTCCTCTACGGTGTCTCGAGCGGCCATGGCGCGCGGCTGACACCGGACCCGGTCGTCAGCCTCCGCGCCCGTGTGGTCGAAGTGCGCACGCTGCCTGACGGCGCCGGGGTCAGCTACGAGGCGACGTGGCGGGCGCGCGGCGCGCGCCGGATCGCGACGCTCGCGATCGGCTACGCGGACGGATACCGGCGCGCACTCTCCAACCGGGGCGTCGTACTCGTGAATGGTGTTCGCGCGACCGTGGCGGGGCTGGTGACGATGGACATGACGATGGTCGACGTCACCACCGTGCCGTGCAGGCCGGGCGACGTGGCGACGCTCGTCGGATCGTCAGGCAGCGACTGCCTGACGGTGGCCGAGGTCGCCGCCATCGCTGAGCTCTCGCCCTATGAGCTGCTCACCGGGCTGCGCGCGCGCGTCCCGCGCGTCTACGGGGAAGCGGGGTGATCGCGGCCGCACTTCCGGGACCGGGCGCGACGTGACGCGCCGCGCGATCATCCTCGTACTCGACGGCGTCGGCATCGGCGACGCGCCCGACGCCGCCGACTATGGCGACGCTGGCAGCGACACGCTCGGCAACCTCGCGCGCGCGGTCGGCGGGCTGTCGCTGCCAAATCTCGAACGGGCTGGTCTCGGACGGATCAAGCCGCTGGTCGGCGTCGAAGCGGTCCCATACCCGCGCGGCGCCTCCGGGATGATGCGCCCGCGGAGCGCTGGGAAGGACAGCACGACGGGGCATTGGGAGATCGCCGGCGTGCACCTCGCAAGCCCGTTCCCGACGTACCCGAACGGCTTTCCGCGCGAGGTAATCGCCGAGTTCGAATCGCGTGTCGGGCGTGGAGTCATTGGCAACATCGTCGGGAGCGGGACGGCGGCCGTGGACACGTACGGCTCGCAACACATGGGAACCGGCGAGCTCATTGTCTACACATCGGCGGACTCGGTCTTCCAGGTCGCCGCGCACGAATCGGTCGTTCCCCTCGCCGAACTCTATGCCGCGTGCGAAGCGGCGCGCGCGATGCTGGTCGCGCCGCACGACGTGTCGCGCGTGATCGCCCGTCCGTTCACCGGCAGGCCGGGCGCATTCCAGCGCACCGCGAACCGTCGCGATTTCTCCCTCGAGCCACCCGACGAAACCCTCCTCGATGCGCTGGCTGCGCGCGGAATTCCGCGGACGGGCTTCGGGAAAGTTGACGATCTCTTTGCCGGCCGGAACATCCGGACGACGCATACTGCTTCCAACGCCGAGGGAATCGAACGGGTCCTCAAATGGCTCGGAAGCGATGAGGTTGGGCTTTGCTTCACCAATCTGGTAGATTTCGACCAGCTCTTCGGGCACAGAAACGACGTCGCGGGGTTCTATGCTGCTCTCCGCGAGCTGGACCGTGCCCTCCCATCACTGCTCGACGCCCTCCGCGAGGACGACCTGCTCTTCATCACCGCCGACCACGGCAACGATCCGACCACGCCATCGACCGATCACGCGCGCGAGTGTGTACCGCTCCTCGTGCTTGGTCCGGCGGTGCGTCCGGTGTCGGTCGGCGTGCTCGACACCTTCTCCGATCTCGGCGCTACGGTCGCGGATTGGCTGGGGATCTCGTTCCGCGGCCGCGGCCGGTCGTTCGCACCGATCGCGATCAACGGATGAGCGCGCCCGATCGTGCGAAAATCGACGAGCTGCGCACGGCCGCTGAAGAGGCAATGAGTCGCGCCTATGCGCCATACTCGGGTTTTCGCGTGGGTGCCGCGCTCCTCGGCAGCGACGGGTCGATCATTGCCGGTTGCAACGTGGAGAACGCGTCGTACGGCGCCGCGATCTGCGCCGAACGAACAGCGGTGACGTCGGCGGTCGCGCGCGGGGTTCGTTCGTTCGAGGCGCTCGTGGTCGTCACCGATGCGACGGAGCCGACACCGCCCTGCGGCATCTGCCGGCAGGTGCTCGTCGAATTCGCGCCCGATCTGCCCGTCGTGAGCTTCGCCCGCGGCGACGAGGCGCGGTGGACGCTCGCGGAATTGTTGCCGCGGCCGTTCATCCCCGCATCGATGGGACGCGCATGAAGCTTGGAAAAGTTGTCGGAACGGTGGTGGCGACGCGGAAGGATCCATCGCTTGCGTCGCTCAAGCTGATGGTCGTCGAGAATCTCACGACCGCACTCGAGAAGGAAGGCGGCTACGTCATCGCCGTTGACAGTGTTGGTGCGGGTGTTGGTGAAGTCGTGCTGTACGCCACCGGGAGCTCGGCTCGCCTGACGGCGGTGACCAAAGACCGGCCGGTGGATGCTGTGATCATGGGGATCGTTGATTGCTTCGACGTCGAGGGCAAGAGTGTTAGTCTGGCGTAAATACGTTGTGCTTCTCGCGGTCGCGCTTGGCGCCGCCGCTTGCACCGAAAAATTGGGAAGTGGCCGCGCCTGTCCGGCGCTGTGTCCGATCGAGGAAGTCGGAATCGTCGACACCACCATCCAGGGTGTCGCCAGCGACACGACCGTCTATCCGGGGCCGCCGATCGGCAGCGAAGCTGCCGTGCTGCTGCAGACGAGGACGGATGGCGCGCTCGATCTACGCGGCGTGTTCCGCTTCGATTCGCTGCCGGCGACCTTCGTCAAGAAGAAGCCGACCGCGGCGGCCACGGCCGACACGACCAAGTACGAGATCAAGGCGCTCAAGAGCGCCCGGCTGATTGTGTCTGGCGATACGACGAGCGGCGCGCCGCCGCTGCCGACGGACTCCGTCACCATCGTCGCCTACGATGTCGACACGACTGGGGTCGCCGACACCGCCGTCGCGCCGATCGCCGCGCTGTTCAGGTCGAATCGCGAAGTCGGCCGGCTCCGCCTTCGTGCCGAGGCAGTGCGTGACACCTTCGCAATTCCGCTGCGTGACTCGGTGGTGCTCGCGAAGATCGTGGCAAAGAAGCGGCTCCGGATCGGGCTCCGGATCGAATCCGGCGGCAATACTGCGATCCGGGTGATCGCCAGCAACGGCGGCGTGTTTCCGACGCTGCGCTTCGCTCCGTCGGCCACCCCGGACACCGCGGAGGCCGACAGTCTCCAGTCGTTCGTCGTCAACTCGGCGACGCCGGTGGACGACCAGTCGCAGCGAGCGTACCTGATCGACTACACGCTCGTCGTGAGGGGAAATGATCCGCCCGCTCCCGGGCAGCTCGCGGTCGGTGGCATCCGCGGCCGCCGGATCTACCTGACGTTCGATATCCCGAAGCGCCTCCTCGATTCGACACAAGTCGTTCGAGCGACGCTACGTCTCAATCAGGTCGCGAGCCCGCTTGCCACCGCCGCGGACACGGGAGAGCTGCGAATCCTCCTCGGCACTTCCCTCGCGAGCGTTACCGACATCACGAAGCGGTCGCTCTTCCACGAGCCCTTTTCGTTCGATCCCGAGCGACGCCTGTTCTACGGCGTGATCAGCGGGCTTCGTGCAGTGAAGCTCAAGGCCGATAGTTCAGGGGCGCGGAGCATCGAAATCTCTCCAATTCTCCGCCAATGGACCGGAACGGACGTCGCGAAGCGGCCGCACGCGATCGTGCTCACGCTCCCATCCGAAGGAATCTCGCCAATCGAGCTGCGCTTCGCGTCGCTCGAGGCTGCAGCCGCGCTGCGCCCATCGCTCCAGATCACCTACGTTCCGCGCAACGCGCCGGGAATTCCGTGACGTCATCAGGTCGTACGTGCTCGTCGCCGCGAGCCAACCATCGGCGCACCGTCATCGGCCTAACGCTCGTGCTCCTCGGCGTCGCCGGCGGTGGGCCGGTCGCGGCGCAGGGCACAGCCGGCACCCAGGGCTTCGGCTACCCGACCGGGCAGCTCGGCGCCCGGGCCAGCGCGAGCGTCGGCGCATTCACCGAGTTCGATGAGACGACGCCGCTCAATCCGTCCGCGCTGCTCGGCTGGCGGAACGCGGGGGTCCACTTCCAGTACGAGCCGGAGTTCCGCACGACCGAAGCGAATGGCGCAACGATCCGCACGGCGGTCAACAGGGTGCCGGTGGTGCTGGCCGCACTGCCGATCGGCTCGCGGGTGACTGTCGCGCTTTCGCTCTCGTCGCTCCTCGATCGGACGTGGTCCACGGACGTCGTCGACCGGCGGCTCGTCGGCGCCGAGTCGCTCTACGTGAACGAGATATCATCATCGGACGGCGGGATGAACGACATCCGCATCGCCGGTGCGTTCCGGGTCCGCCGCTGGCTCGACGTCGGAGTTGGCGCGCACGCGATCGTCGGGCTCGATCGATTCAACCAGACGGTCGTCCTCTCGCGCGATGATCCGCGCACGACGACAACAACCTCGACCTCGGAATTCAGCCCCTACGGGCAGTCGGCTGACATCCGCTTCTCCGGAAGCGCCTATTCCGCGGGCGCAACACTCCGTCCGCTGCCGAAGATCGCGATCGCGCTGTCGGCGCGCCGTGGTGGGGACATCACGCTCACCCGTCGCGACACGACGCTCGCGACTGCGCGCGTGCCCGACCGCATCGGCGCCGGAATCACCTACGAGTTCGTTCCGCGCACGACGATCGCCGCGAACGCTGACTGGACCGGGTGGAGCTCGCTCGCGGCGCTCAGCATTCGTTCCAAGCCGCAGGATGCGCTCGGCCTGTCGCTCGGAGTGGAGACCCCCGGACCGCGCATCGCGGGGCGGTCGCTCACCGTGCGAGGCGGCTTCCGCCATCGCCAACTGGCGTACGATTCACCGACCGGTACGACCGGTGGGGCGTTCGACTTCGAGCAGGTCCGCGAGAACGCGATCAGCATTGGGTTGAGCGCGCCGTTCGCGTATGACCGCGCCCTCGTCCAGATCTACGGCCAGCGCGCGCTCCGCAGCATTGCCGCGGAGAAAAGCTTCACCATTGGCGTCGGCGTTTCGGTTCGTCCCTGATCGCATGACCGAACGCGCCGAGACGCTGGCACCGCTGATCCTCGTCGCTGACGACGTTCCGGCGAACGTCGAGCTTCTCTTTGATCAGCTGCACACGCTCGGCTATCGCACGATCTCGGCCCACGACGGGCCGAGCGCGCTCGCTGCGTGCTTCGAGTACCATCCGGAGCTCTGCATTCTCGACGTCTCGATGCCGGCGGGTGATCTCGGCATCGACGACCGGTCCACCGGCTTCGAGGTCTGCCGGCGCATCAAGCGCGATCCGCGGAGTGCGCGTATTCCGGTCATCTTCGTCACCGCGCTCAACGACACGACCGATCGCGTGCGCGCGATCGAGGCCGGCGGTGACGATTTCCTCACCAAGCCGCACAACCGGCTCGTGCTCGGCGCACGCGTCCGTTCGTTGATCAAGCTCAAGGCGGCGACCGACGCACTTGAGGAATCGTTCCGGAAGATGCGCGAGCTGGAGAAAGTCCGCGACGACCTGATGAAGATGATCGTGCACGACCTGAAGAGCCCACTGACGACGGTGCTCGCGACGCTCGAGATGGTCACCGACGGAGACTTCGGCGCGATCAGCTCCGAGCAGCGCCGAGCGTTAGGCGACGCCGAGGCGAAGGCCGAGGACCTGCTCGCCCTTATCGAAGACCTGCTCGAGGTCGCGCGGCTGGAAGAGACGACGATCACCCTCCAGGTTGCGCCGACGGCGCCGGCGGCGCTGCTGTCGGAGATCGTCCACGAATGGCGCCTCCGCTTCCAGCAGGAAGGGATCACCGTCCGCGTCGACGTGAGCGACGACGTTCCCGTCTTCGAGGCCGACCCGACGCTCCTCCGCCGCGTCTTCGCGAACCTGATCCAGAACGCGGTGACCCATACCGCCCGGGCGGTCGAGCTTCAGCTCCTTGCCCGCGCCGACAGCAACGGCGTGCTCTTCACCGTCGCCGACAACGGGCCCGGAATCCCGAAGGAGTATCAGGAGCTGATCTTCCGCAAGTTCGAGCAGGTCCGCACGCCTAACGCTCCCCGCGTCCGCAGTTCCGGCCTCGGGCTGGCGTTCTGCAAGCTCGCCGTCGAGGCGCATGGCGGGCGGATCTGGGTACAGAGCGAGGAGGGGCGGGGAAGTGCGTTCCACTTCTGGTTGCCGCTGTCGCCGCCCGCTCTCACCGCGACGGTGCGAGCTGGGTTGTAGGCGGTGCGGGCCGGCTATGACACTGCGAGGAGAGATGATCGAGACTCCGATCGAGAGATTGAGAGAAGAGAGAAGCGGCTGGGCGCAACGGCAACCACGGGTGTGCCGGTAACCGCAATCGTCTTTTCGTCGCTGGTCTCTCCTCGCTCTATCGGATCCTCGATCATCTCTCTTCGCCGTGTTGACCAGCGACCGCACGGCATCGCTCTTCGCAGTTCCGTAGCCGCAACAACACGAAGGGGAGAGCCGGAAACCGGCTCTCCCCTTCGTCACTGCGGAACTGCCCTAACGCTGCGCGTTAGTCGACGCGAGTCAACTCGACGCGCCGGTTCATCGCTCTCCCGGTCACGCTCGTGTTTCCGCTCACCGGCTTGTCCGGCCCGTAGCCGCGCGCGATCAGTCGCTCCGAACCGACACCGCGCATGATCAGGTA
>JANMAM010000026.1:0-49801 GCA_031359795.1 Gemmatimonadaceae bacterium | reverse complement strand
CCCCGCCAGAGCGGACGGAACTCGCCGTTCGAAAGTTGTGTTGCGCGTACCGTCAGCGACGCCCCTCCGCCGAACGCGCCTTCACCGTCGTTGAACAGGTCGAGGGTGTCGGGTGCGAACCGGGTGCGAAGAGCGGACACCAGGCTCGGCGCGCAGAATCGATCGGAATCGGCCGTGGCCAGTGCGGCGCGTACGTCGCGGATGAGGTATGGGCGATAAGCGGACACTCGCGCCGGCGCGCACCCCGTTCTCACCAGCCCCTCGAGCACCTCGTAAGCGGGGTCGTCGAACGGGAGTGAAGCGAGCGCGTGCTGACCGTGCACCGAGGCGGGCAAGGCGATCGCACCGAGCAAGAGCGCGACGTGGCCCTGGCGGACGAGTGGTTGTGCGAGACGGCGCGCGACGGGCCGCGTCCGGTCTTCAAGGCGGCGGAATGCTTGGCGGTGCACTGGTGTTCGTGGTTGGCCGCGGACTGCTCGTTAGGAATACGACACGACGCCGCAACGCGATGTAACTACAGCGGATGCGGCGGGAAATCAGGAGCTCGGTTCGACACGCCGCCGAAACGCAATGTTCAGGCCGACAGGCGGTCGGGTGACAGCGCCGTCCACGCGAGATCCGGCAACCGTTCCGGAGCCCATGCCGCAAGAATTCGCGATGCGCAGCGCCGCTCGCATGGCCCTTGCGAGAGTGTACGTCAGCCTCCGCCATGCGTCGGTCATCGACGGCGTGGAGGTGAGCGCATGGAGACGCAAATGGCAATCGAGAATTCAGCGGCCAGCCAGTCCGCGTGGAGCGACGACACTGGTCGCCACATGCGCTTCAGGCCGGACGGTTCGGAGTGGCTTGATGTTACCGTCGAACGCTTCGCCACCCATCTCAAGGGAGAGGGGTTGCGAGCGGCGCTCGGCTACCTCAATTCGCAGACGCGGTTTCGCTACACGGGCGCGTATCGGCTAACGCCACCACTGCTGTGCAGCATCGAGATCTTCGACCGCGAAAACCCCTCGGTCGCTCTGTTTGCCGAAGTCGAGATGCAGACGACCTATTGCTCGATCGTCGGCGAGGTGAAACGTGGGCTGGCGGTAGACGATGCAGCGCTGGACGATCGCGTAAGTACCCACCCTGCCCGCGAGCGGTACGCCGCGTACTGCGGGGTCCCCCTGCGCAGACGCGATGGCGAACCGTTCGGGACACTCTGCCACTTCGATCCGCGCCCGCGCATCGGGACGGCTGGGCAGCTCGAGCTTCTCGAGAGGGTCGCGCCGCTGATTGCCGACTACGTCACCACGCGCGCCGGCTGACCAGCGCGATTTTTTGTCGCCAGCGCGTCGACATTCGCGCGAACAATGAAACTGACCAGGTCGCGCGCAGCATCCACCGAAAACACGCGCGCTGACGGCACGATCCGACCGCCAATCGGCTCGCCGGCGAGCGCGTCGGACGCGGCACGTGTCACATAGACCGGAGCGTCCGCCGGAATAGCGCGGAGGTCATCCCGGCCAACCACCAGCATGCGGAGATTCTCCTCCGCGCCCGGGACATCGGAGAAGAATTTCTTCAGGACGCTGCCGAAGCGCTCGTCGCTCACCACGACGTAGACCGGCTGCCGGAGCAGCATTCGCCACTCGCCGCCGAGCAGGTCCGGTCTTACATCGGCGATGACGACAGGGACACCAACGCGCGCGCCGACCCGACGGACAAGCGTCTCATAGCCCGGTGTCGTTACGAGCAGGTCCACTCGCCGCAATTCGGCGATGGTCGTAACGCTTGGCTCCACGAGCTCGGCTGCGTCGAGGCCGGTCGCGTCGACGCCATAGTCGTCGAAGAGCTCCCGGCACATGCCGAAAATCTGGTCGCGGCTTCCTTGCACTGCCACCGCCCGGATCCGCAGCGTATCGACAGCCCGCCGAAACCAGTCGTGGAACTCGACGATTGGCACCTCCCGGCCGAGGCCCTGGAGGAACGTCTCGACCATCCACTCGACGCCAGGTGTTGGAATCAGCGCGTCGTCGCGCGGCGCGACATAGATGCCGCCGCGCTGCCGAAGCTCGACCAAGCCCTCGGCAGCGAGCTCCCGGTAGGCGGAGAGCACGATCCGATGGTCGGTATCGAACTCCGCGCCGACCTCGCGGGCGCTCGGCAACCGGTCCCCAGAGACCAGCGCACGGGCGTGGAGACTTCGGAGAATCCGGCCCCTCAAGAGCTCTGCGATCGCTTCTCTGGTCATTGTCAACGTACTACACGCATTTATTCAGCCCGCTCTGGTCGTACAGTTGTGACCACAGTGGCCCAAGTTGTGCTTCGGTGGTGTGCGTCCCGTCGGAAGCGCCGAGGGGGTGTCGTGTTCCGGACGGTCGGCCTCGTCGGCCTGTGCCACGACGCTCAGGGGCTGGTTCCCGCGTGCTAGCAGCGGTGACCGGCAATCAGATGCTAGCGGCAGAAAGGAGGTCCTGGTGGAACGTGAGCAGATATTTACACAGGCGGTCGGACGCCTGCATTCGGAAGGGAGTCGACGCGAGTTCATGCGCTTGGCCGGACTTCTCGGCGGTGCGCTGGTGCTGGCGAACTGTGGTGACGACGATAACGGGACTGGCCCGGGCAACCAGAACGTGACGCTCAACTTCGCTCAAGCGATCGACGTACTCAAGTATGCGTTCGCGCTCGAAGCGCTTGAGGCGGACTTCTACACGAAGGTCGTGGCGAACGGGTCGTTCAACACGGCGTTCAGCAGCGCGAGCGAGCGCACCCTCCTGACCGACATCCGCGATCACGAAGTCGCACACCGCGAGTTTTTCAAGGCGGCGATCACGGCGAACGGCGGGACACCCCCGACGCTCTCGACCAAGTATCCGTCGAGCGTGGATTTCGCAAGCCGTACATCGGTTCTCGCGACGGCGAAGACGTTCGAAGATCTCGGCGTCAGTGCCTACAACGGCGCGGCGAGATACCTGGCGTCGGCCGCGAACGTCGGGTTGCTGACGATCGCGGGAAAGGTGGTCTCGGTCGAGGCGCGCCACGCGTCCGCGATCCGCGACCTGATCTCTCCCAACACCGACGCGTTCGCGAACGTCTCGGACATCGCGTCGATTGGCGCGGTCGAAGCAAACGGTCTCGATGCCAAGGCGTCGCCGGCCGCGGTGCTCGCAGCGGCGCAGCCGTTCATCAATCAAACGATCACTGCCACCGGACTCTGAGGCGCCGAGCAACGATGAATACTAAAAACGTGATGGATCTGATCGATCCATCGGAACAGAAGAAGATCTTCGCCCGACGCGATGCGATCAGGGCTGGCGTCACCGCCGGCCTCGCGATGGGCTCACTGCCGATGGTTCTCGCCGCAATGGCGAAGACTGCTGGCGCGCAGGGAACGACGCCGAGCGTCAACGACGTCCTCAACTTCGCGCTCACGCTCGAGTATCTCGAGGCAGAGTTCTACAACATCGCCACCGGAGCGGCCGGTCAGGCATTCCCGGCGACATACGCCGGTCCGAACGCGGTGTTCACGGGGGCGGGCGCGGGGACGCAGGCGGTCTTCAACGAGATCGCGAAGCACGAAAATGCGCACGTTGCCCTGCTCAGAGCGGCACTCGGCGGTGCCGCCGTCGCGAAGCCCAGATTCGACTTTACTGGCGGCAAGGGCGCGACGACGAACGGCAAGTTCAACGGCCCGTTCGCCGATGTCTATACGAACCCGGGAACCTTCCTGGCGCTGGCGCAGGCGTTTGAAGACACTGGCGTGCGTGCCTACAAGGGCGGCGCGCAGTTCCTGATTTCGAACGTCCCGGTGCTGGAAACGGCGCTGCAGATCCACTCGATCGAGGCGCGTCATGCGTCCAAGGTCCGCCGCATCCGCGGTGAGAAGGGCTGGATCACTGGCCGCACGAACACGCTGCCGATGCAGGCCCAGGGTGTCTACGGACAGGGTTCGCCGGCTTCGACGTACCCTGCCGAGGATAATGTCACGCAGGCGACGATCAACGTCTCGACGCTCGCCGGTACTGCCGGCGTGAACGCGGCGACCGAGGCGTTCGACGAGCCGTTGGATGTTGCAACGGTGAACGCGATCGCCGGGCTGTTCATCTACTAGGCGCTCGAGCGGGCACTCTGCCCGCGCGCTGAGAAGGCGAAGAGGGGGCGGACACATGGTGTCCGCCCCCTCTTCGTGCCTGAGCGGGGATGCCTAACGCCTGGCGAGCGTGACGATTCGTGCCTTGCCCTGGGGCAGCTTCGCCAATGCATTTCGCGTGTCGACAATCACATTCGCCTGCGCAACGAGGCGCTTGTAGTCCACGGCCCGGTGGTCGGTGATGATCACCACGGCATCGGCGCCCGACATGGCTTCATCGGTGAGCGCAACACCGGTTCTGACGTGGTCCTCCTCGCGATAGCTCTTCACGTGCGGATCGTGATACTCGACCTTCGCGCCCCGCTCCTCGAGCAGGCGGATCACGTCGAGCGCGGGGCTCTCGCGCATGTCGTCGATGTCGCGCTTGTAGGCGACGCCGAGGACGAGGATCCTGCTGCCCTTCACGGACTTGCGATCGTCGTTGAGCGCGATCGAGATCTTCTCGACCACGTATTCGGGCATCGAGCTGTTGATCTCGCTCGCGAGCTCGATGAAGCGCGTCTTGTAGTTGAGCGTCCGCATCTTCCACGCGAGATAGTGCGGGTCGAGCGGGATGCAGTGACCGCCGATCCCAGGACCGGGCGTGAACTTCATGAAGCCGAAGGGCTTGGTCGCGGCGGCATCGATGACCTCCCAGACGTCGACACCGAGCTTGTCACAGACGATCGCCATCTCATTGACCAGCCCGATGTTGACCGAGCGAAAGGTGTTCTCCAACAGCTTCACGAGCTCGGCCGCCTCGGGTGTGCTCACCGGAACGATGATATCGATGCACGTCTGGTAGAGAGCGGATGCCACTTCGACACAGGCGGGCGTGATTCCACCAACAACCTTTGGCGTGTTCTTGGTGTTCCATTTTTCGTTGCCCGGATCGACTCGCTCAGGGCTGAACGCGAGGAATACATCCGTCCCGACCGTCAGGCCTAACTGCTCGAAGCTGGGCTGCATGACCTCGCGGGTCGTGCCGGGATAGGTGGTGCTCTCGAGCACCACGAGCAACCCGGGGTGCGCCTGGCGTTTCACTGCCTCGGCCACCGCGATCACGTAGCTCATGTCCGGATCGCGCGTCTTGGCGAGGGGCGTCGGTACGGCGATCGAGATCGCGTCCGCCTCCTTCAGCTTCGACTCGTCGGTCGACGCTATGAACTTTCCGGACTTCACCAGCGCTGCGATTTCGCCCGCTGGCACGTCCTGGATGTGGGACTGCCCTTTCATGAGCAGATCGACGACGCGCTGGCTCACGTCGTAGCCGATCACCCGGAAGCCCGCCTTCGCGAACTCGACGGCGAGGGGCAACCCAACGTAGCCAAGTCCAACGACGACGATGGTAGCCGAGCGATCGGCGATGCGCTTGAGGAGCTGGTCTTTCACGATGTCGGTTGGCGGGGGGAAAAATGCGAGATCAGCGACCGTGGAACGAACGGACTGCGCTCACGACTTCGTCGAGTTGTGCCTCGGTGAGCTCGGGAAACACCGGAAGCGAAAGCACTTCGCCAGCGGCTTTCTCGGATTCCGCGCACTGACCCTTCTTGTAGCCGAGGTAGCTGAAACACGGCTGGAGATGCAGCGGGAGCGGGTAGTAAATCGATGACCCGATACCGCGGTCCTTCAGAAAGGCCTGCAAGGCGTCGCGGCGATCGGAGCGGATCGTGTACTGATTGTAGATCGACTCGTTGGCCGGGTCGACGTAAGGCGTAGTGATTCCAGCGACGTCCTTCAACGCTGCGTCGTAAAAGCGCGCGTGCTCGCGGCGCTTCGCGCTCCAGCCCGCGAGGTGCGGAAGTTTCGTCTTGAGCACCGCGGCCTGCAGCGCGTCGAGCCGGCTGTTATAACCGACCTCGTCGTGGAAGTACTGCTTGGCGCCGCCATGCACGCGGAGACGCATCAGCCGTTCGGCGATCGCCTGATCCTGGGTGACGATCATACCCCCGTCGCCATACCCGCCGAGGTTCTTGCTTGGAAAGAAACTGAAGGTGCCGATGGTGACGGTTTCGCCAGCCATCGTCCATTTACCGGCGACTTTCCGGCGGGCACCGATCGATTGGGCCGCGTCCTCGATGACCGGCAGCTGTCCTGCGACGGCATTCACCTGCTCGATCGGCGCCATCGCGCCAAACAGGTCCACGGGGATGATCGCCTTGGTCCTGCTGGTGATGCCGGCACGAATCGCTGCCGGGTCAATGTTGAACGTTCTCGGCTCGATGTCCACGAACACCGGCGTCGCGCCAACGTTATGGATCGTCCCCGCCGTAGCGAAGAAGGTGAACGGCGTCGTGACGACCTCGTCGCCCCGGCCGATATCGAGCGCCCGCATGGCGAGCAGGATCGCGTCCGTCCCGTTTGCGCAGCCGATCGCAAACTTGGTGTTGGACAGGCCGGCGACATCGCACTCGAGCTCCTTTACGCGGTCACCGAGAATGAAGAGCTGACTGTCGACGACGTCGACGACGGCCTTCACCATCTCGTCGCGAATGGTCTGGTGCTGCGCCTTCAAGTCCAGCAGGGGTACTGGCATCGTCTAGCCTGAATAGTTGGTAGTTGCGCTGCCCGGCAGCCCGGAAGAATGTCCGCCAGACGCGACCAAGTAAAGCATCAGATTGTCACGCGCAGCGGAAGCGGGACCTCTCGCCCCGTCTTCGCGGATTCGTAGATACCGAGGATCAGCTCGAGCGATTTGCGGCCGGCGCGGCCGTCAGTGTCAGGCATTGCCTCGCCGCGCAGCACCTTGAGCACGTTTCGGTAATAGACCTCGTGGCCGAAACCGTAGACGTTCGGCGGATTCGTTGTCGCGGCTTCGATGAGCTTGTCGTCATCGTCGTAGTCGGAGAACTGCCAGGTCTCGACCTTGTTCACCGCGGTGCCGGCGATCTTCACCGAGCCCTTCTCGCCAAGGATCGTGATCGAGCCCTCGAGATTTTTTGGATAGGCGAGCATCGTGACCTCGATCGTTCCGAGTGCGCCATTTCGAAACTTGAGCACCGCGATGCCGGTGTCTTCCGCCTCGATCCGGCGGGCGAGCGTCGCGGTCTTCGCGATGACACTCTCGACCGGGCCGACCAGCCACTGCACGAGATCGACGTAATGGGACGCCTGGTTCATGAATGCGCCGCCGTCGAACTCCCAGGTGCCGCGCCACGGCGCCTGGTCGTAGTACTCCTGCGGACGCGTCCAGCGGACGGTGGTGTTGGCGAGGTAAATCCGCCCAAAGCGCCCCTTGTCGAGCGCGCGCTTGAGGAGCTGGATGCCGGGGTTGAGGCGATTCTGCTTGACCACGAAGAGATGCACGCCCGCGGAATCGCAGGCATGCACGAGTTCATCCGCGGCGGCAAGTGAAATCGCCATCGGCTTCTCGGTGATCACGTGCTTGCCCGCTCGCGCGGCAAGCACGCCTTGCTGAGGATGCAACCCTGACGGCGTCGCGATCACGACCGCGTCGCACTCGGTCGCGCTGAGCATTCTCTCGTAGGACGTGAACCACGGGACGCCGTTCGCGTCGCCGGCCGCGCGCGCACGCTCCTCGACCGTGTCGGATACCGCGACCAACTCGATGCCATCGATCTTTCGGAACGCATCGAAGTGATTCACGCTGATTCGCCCGCAGCCAACGAGTGCGACGCGAACGTCCCGGCCGACGATCGGCGCGCTCGTCATCGCGTCGGTCCACTCGCGCGGCGAATGCCGTCGCCGCTTTTCTCGTACTCACTGCCGCAGACCGCGCACCGGCCGATCCCGCTGTCCGGCAGCCGCTCGCCGCACTGGCACATCCAGCCGCGCCGTTTCGCCGGCACACCGACCATCATCGCATACGGCAGCACGTCGCTCGTGACCACTGCGCCAGCGCCGACGAAGGAGTATTCGCCAAGCGTGACGCCGCAGACGATCGTCGCGTTCGCGCCGATCGACGAACCGCGCCTGACGAGCGTCCGCTTGTACTCGCTCTTCCGCGACACATGGCTGCGCGGATTGATCACGTTCGTGAACACCATCGAGGGCCCGCAGAACACGTCGTCCTCGAGCTCGACGCCCTCGTAGACCGACACATTGTTCTGGATCTTCACGTTGTCGCCGATTCGCGTTCCCGACATGACGACCACGTTCTGTCCGAGGATGCTCCGCTCACCGATGACGGCGCCAGGCATGACGTGGCAGAAATGCCAGACTTTCGTTCCCTTCCCGATCTTCGCGCCCTCGTCGACGTACGCCGATTCATGAACAAAGAACCCAGTGGCGCTCTCGCTCATCGGGCTCTCGCGGCGGGAGTACGCGACTCGGCGAGCATCGCGTGCCATTCCTGGAGCGAGCGCACCGTGGTCTTCCTGGAGCGCAACGCGAGAATCGCGTCGCAGGCTGCGCTCGCAGCAGACAGCGTCGTGGTGTAGGCGATGCGGTTGCTGATCGCACTCTGGCGAAGCGCGTAGTCGTCGTGCTGCGCGTGTTTCCCGAGCGGCGTGTTGATGAGCAGCTGCACCTGGCCGTTCACGATCATGTCGAGACAGTTCGGGCGGCCCTCATGCACCTTGAACGTCTGCTCGGCCGGGATGCCGCGTGCACGGAGAAAACGCGCCGTGCCCTCGGTCGCGACGATCCGGAATCCCATCTCGTGGAACCGGCGCGCGATTGGCGTCACTGTCGGCTTGTCGTGGTCGTTCACTGTGACAAGGATGGTTCCCTCGAGCGGCAGGTCGTTCTGCGCCGCGGTCTGCGCCTTCGCGAACGCGCTCCCAAAGGAATCGGAGATCCCCATCACCTCTCCCGTCGAACGCATCTCGGGACCGAGAATCGGATCCGCCTCGCGGAACTTGTTGAAGGGGAATACCGCTTCCTTCACCGACACATACGACGGGATGATCTCCTCGTAGAGTCCGACCTGCGCGAGGGTTTCGCCCGCCATGACTCGCGCGGCCAGCGATGCGAGGGGAACGCCGATCGCCTTCGAGACAAACGGGATCGTCCGGCTGGCGCGAGGATTTACCTCGAGCACGTAGACGACTCCGTCCTTGATCGCGTACTGCACGTTGATCAGGCCGACAACACCGAGCTTCCGCGCGAGCGCGATCGTGTGCGCGCGCATCGTCTCGAGATCCTTCTCGCCGATCAGGTACGGGGGCAGCACGCAGGCGGAGTCGCCCGAGTGAATGCCAGCGTCCTCGATGTGCTGCATGACTCCGCCGATCACGACATCGACGCCATCGGAGATCGCGTCGACGTCGGCCTCGAACGCATCCTCGAGAAATCGATCGATGAGCACCGGCTTGTCTTCCGAGACGCGCGCAGCGTACTGGAAGTACTCCCGGAGCTGCGGTTCGTCGTAGACGATCATCATCGCGCGTCCGCCGAGTACGTACGACGGTCGGACGAGCACCGGATAACCGATCCGCTCGGCGGCGACGACCGCCTCCTCGAGGCTGATGGCGGTTCCATTGGCCGGCTGCTCGATGCCAATCTCGCGCGCGACCTTGTCGAAGCGGCGGCGGTCCTCGGCGATATCGATCGCGTCGGGCGAGGTGCCGAGAATGCGGACACCGGCGGCCTCGAGACCGCGGGTGAGCTTGAGCGGGGTCTGCCCGCCGAGCTGCACGATCACGCCGAACGGCTTCTCACGATCCACGACCTCAAGTACATCCTCGAGCGTCAGTGGTTCGAAGTACAGCTTGTCGGAGATGTCGAAATCGGTGGAGACTGTCTCGGGGTTCGAGTTGATCATGATCGTCTCGAAGCCCTGATCGCGGAGCGCGAGCGCGGCCCGCACGCAGCAGTAATCGAACTCGACGCCCTGTCCGATCCGGTTTGGCCCGCTGCCGAGGATGACGATCGACCGCTTGCCGGTGCGCGGGCCCTCGCTTTCTTCGTCGTACGAACCGTAGAGGTATGGAGTGGCCGAGGGAAACTCACCAGCGCAAGTGTCGACCATCTTGTAGGCGGGGCGCACGCCTAACGCCCAGCGCCGGTCGCGCACAGCCTGCTCGCTCTCGTCGCGGAGGTCGCCGAGTTGGCGGTCGGAGAAGCCCATCCGCTTCATCGTGCGGAGAGCGTCCGCGTCAACGTCGCTGCGGGTGGCGTAGCGGCGCTCGGCAGCAACGAGCTCGCGCATCTGCGCGAGGAACCAGGGATCGACACCGGTCATTTCGTTGATCGAGTCGATGCTGATGCCCGCGTCGAGGGCGCGCTTGATCTGGAAGATCCGCTCCGGCGTCGGCTGCCGGAGCGCGCCGCGAAGGGCGGCGATGCTGTCGTCCGGCAGGCGATCGTCGACCGGTCGTGAGCCAACGGCCCAACCGGGGCGCCCGGTCTCGAGCGCGCGGAGCGCCTTCTGGAAGGCCTCCTTGAAGGTGCGGCCGATCGCCATCGCCTCGCCGACAGACTTCATCTGTGTCGTCAGTCGCGGGCTCGCCTTGGGGAACTTCTCGAACGCGAACCGTGGCACCTTCACGACGACGTAGTCGAGCACCGGCTCGAAGGATGCCGGCGTCGTCTTCGTGATGTCGTTCGTGATCTCGTCGAGTCGGTAGCCGACGGCGAGCTTCGTGCCGATGCGCGCGATCGGGAACCCGGTCGCCTTCGACGCGAGCGCGGATGACCGCGACACGCGCGGATTCATCTCGATGACGAGCATCTCGCCATCGGCAGGATTGAGCGCGAACTGGATGTTGCAGCCACCCGCGTCGACGCCAACCACGCGGATCACGGCGAGTGCCGCATCGCGCATCAGCTGGTACTCGCGATCGGTGAGCGTCATTGCCGGTGCGACGGTGATCGAGTCGCCGGTGTGCACGCCCATCGGGTCGATGTTCTCGATCGAACAGACGATGACGGCGTTGTCCTCGTGGTCGCGCATCACCTCGAGCTCGAACTCCTTCCAGCCGATCACGCTCCGCTCGATGAGCACCTCGCCGACTGGCGAGAGGTCGAGGCCGCGCCTGACGATGTCCTCGAACTCGTCGCGGTTGTAGGCGATGCCGCCGCCGGTCCCGCCTAACGTGAACGACGGGCGGATGATCGCCGGGTAACTCGTCGTCTTTACCAGCTCGAGCGCTTCGTCCCAGGTCTTCGCGATGCCGCCCGGGGGGACCGCGAGCCCGATCCGCTTCATGGCCTCCGCGAAGAGGCGCCGGTCCTCGGCGATGGCGATCGCCTTGGCGCTCGCGCCAATCAACTCGACGCCGTACTTCTCGAGCACGCCGTTCTGCGCCAGCTCCATCGCGACGTTGAGCGCCGTCTGGCCGCCCATCGTCGGCAGGAGCGCGTCCGGGCGCTCACGCTCGATCACCTTTTCGACGTACTCCGCGGTGACCGGCTCGATGTACGTCCGATCCGCGAACTCGGGATCGGTCATGATCGTCGCCGGGTTCGAGTTGATCAGGATGACTTCGAAGCCGTCCTCGCGGAGCGCGCGGGCCGCCTGGGTCCCGGAGTAGTCGAACTCCGCCGCCTGCCCGATGATGATCGGGCCGGAGCCGATAAGGAGAATTCGATGGAGGTCAGCGCGCCGGGGCATTGATCAGGTCCGCAATGATGTCGTCACAGGTGAGCAGCGGGGTCCATCCCGTCGCCTCGCGCAGCTTCGTCGCGTCGCCGACGAGCCAGGGCACCTCGACCCGCCTGACGAGCGCCGGGTCCACTTCAACGTTCGCGTTCGCACCGACCGCGAGCAGCACGCGCTCGGCGAGATTCCGGACACGCTCGCCCCTTCCGCTGCAGACGTTGTAGACCTCGCCCGGCGCGCCGCGATCGACCAGAAGAAGATACGCACGGACGACGTCGCGCACATGGAGAAAATCGCGGACCGTCTCGGCGTTGCCGATGCGGAGATAAGGCTCGGAGCCGCTCCGAATCGCCCGGGCGCGGCGCACGAGGGCGGGCAGGAGAAAATGCTCCGCCTGGCCTGCACCGCTATGATTGAAGCTGCGCGTCCCGATGACGCGGACACCGTCGCTGCGGGCCGCCTCGAGTGCGACAATCTCCTGGGCGGCCTTGGAGGCCGCGTACACCGTCACCGGGGCCTGGATGTCCGTCTCGACGTGCAGCCGCCCCACCTCGCCGATGCCGTACTGCTCCGCGCTGCCGACAACGAGCACGACCGGATCAATCTCGCCGCCGCGCTTCCGCGTTCGCACTTCGTGCAGGAGGCGAGCAACCCCGAGGATGTTGATGTCGTGCGCGAGCACGGGATCGCCCTGCGCGTCGGGAACGAAGGTGACACCGGCAAGATGAAAGATTGCGTCGGGCCGCGTATAGGTGACGACGCGCGCCACGTCAGCCTGGTTCCTGACGTCGGCGAGCAGCCAGCGCACCGAGCGCCGTTCCTCATCGGTGAGTATCCCGTTCGCCGGGAGCGAGGCGATCCCGGCGCCGACGACGTCCCAGCCTTCGATGAGGAGCGCGCGGCAGAGCCACTGGCCCACGAAGCCCGCCGCGCCTGTAACCAGGGCGCGACGTCCGTGTCCGCTGACGGTCACCGCCCCGCGCGCGCGGCTGCGGCGCCGTGGCCGGCGGCGCGGTGCCGCGCGAGATCGGCGTCGTACATCATCGTGACGAGGTCCTTGAAGCCGACCTTCGGCTCCCAGCCGAGCACGCGCTTCGCCTTCGCGGGATCGGCGACGAGCAGATCGACCTCGGCCGGGCGCATGAACTTCGGATCGACGACCACGTGGTCCTGCCAGTTCAACCCCGCGCAGCCGAAGGCGATCTCGCAGAGCTGGCGGACCGACCAGGTCTCGCCGGTGCCGACGACGTAGTCGTCCGGCGTATCCTGCTGGAGCATTCGCCACATCGCGTCGACGTAATCGCCGGCGAAGCCCCAGTCGCGACGCGCGTCGAGGTTGCCGAGGTGCAGCTCCTTCTGAAGCCCAAGCTTGATGCGGGCGACGCCGTCGGTCACCTTGCGCGTCACGAATTCGAGGCCGCGACGCGGGCTCTCGTGATTGAAAAGGATCCCGGACACCGCGTAGAGGCCGTAGCTCTCGCGGTAGTTCACGGTGATCCAGTGGCCGTAGACCTTGGCGACGCCATACGGCGAGCGCGGATAATACGGCGTCGACTCACGCTGCGGCGTCTCGATGACCTGACCGAACATTTCGCTCGAGCTGGCCTGGTAGAAGCGGGCCTCCGGCGCGCCCTTTCGCATCGCTTCGAGCATCCGCGTCACGCCTAACGCGGTGAACTCGCCGGTGAGCACGGGCTGGGTCCACGACGTCTGAACGAAGCTCTGGGCGGCGAGATTGTAGATCTCGTCGGGCTGGCACTCCTGCATCGCGTCGACGAGGGAATGCTGGTCGAGCAGGTCGGCCGAGAGGAGCTCGACCTTGTCGACGAGATGGCTGATCCGCTCGTAGGGGGTCGTGGAGCTGCGCCTGACGACGCCGACCACCCGATATCCCTTGGCGAGAAGGAGCTCGGCGAGGTAGGAGCCATCCTGGCCGGTGATTCCGGTGATCAGCGCGGTGCGATTGACGGACACTGGGGGCGCAGGGGGTGAGTGTTTGAAAAAAAAAGGCCTGACGTGAGAACGGCCGGCGAAACCGGATGACACGAAAAAGGGGAGCTATGCAATAGCTCCCCGTTCCGTCAGCGCGACGAGCGAAGGAGCGTCAGGCGACGCGCGGAGCGCGCGGAGCACGCGAGACCTTGTTCGCCGCCATGCAGCGGGTGCAAACCTTCACCTTCGTGATCTTGCCGTCGATGAGCGTGCGCATGACCTGAAGGTTGGGCTTCCAGGTCCGGCGCGTCTTGTTGTTGGCGTGCGAGACGTTGTTGCCGAAGGCGACGCCCTTGTCGCACGAGTAGCAGCGGTGTCGTTGAATGGGAGCCATTGGTCAGCCCTCGATCAGTTCGATGCGCGCCAGATCGGCGCCGTCACCCTTGCGGTGACCGGTCTTGAGGATGCGGGTGTAGCCGCCCTTGCGGTTGGCGAACTTCGGCCCGATCTCCTGGAACAGCTTGTCGGCCACGGCACGCTGCTGAACGTGACGGCCAGCGAGCCGGCGCGCGTGGAGCGTGCCGTCCTTGGCCTTCGTGATCAGCTTCTCGACGAAGGGGCGGAGCTCCTTGGCCTTCGCTTCCGTGGTCTCGATCGCGCCGTGCTGAAACAGCGACTGCGCGAGGTTACGCATGAGAGAGAGCTTCTGCTCGCTCGTCCGGCGCAGTTGGCGTCCGGCCTTGGCATGGCGCATTGGAAACTACTCCTGTTCCGGTTCGTCGTCGGGAAGCGCAGCGGCGGCGGCGCGGCTCGGCGGCGTGCCCCAATCGAGCACTCGCACGCCCTCGCCGTTCTCGTCGTAGCGCATCCCGAAGTTCAGTCCTTCACGCTCGAGAAGATCGGCGATCTCCTGGAGCGACTTCTTCCCGAAGTTCTTCACCTGCAGGATCTGGCTCTCCGTCTGCCGCACAAGGTCGCCTAACGTGCGGATGTTGGAGTTCTTGAGGCTGTTCACCGAGCGGACCGACAACTCGAGGTCATCGATCGGAGTGCGGAGCACCGACGACAGCCGCGCTCCGTCGCCGCCGGCGGCGCCCTCGCCCGACATCAGCGGCGCCGAGGAGTGCGAGCCGAACTCGACGAAGTACTGGAAGTGCGTCTGCGCGAGCGCGGCGGCATAGCTGACCGCTTCCTGCGGGGTGATCGTGCCGTTCGTCTCGACGGTGAGCGTAAGGCGGTCGTAGTCGGTCCGCTGTCCAACACGCGTCTCGGCGACGGCGAAGTTGGCGCGGCGAACCGGGTTGTAGATCGAGTCGACGCGAACCAGGTCGACCGGAAGGCCGCGGTCGAGCGGGTGCTGGTCGGACTCGACGTAGCCGCGGCCCTTGTTGACGTACAGCTCGATGTTCAGATCGCGGTCGTCCTGCAGCGTCAGGATGTGATGCCCATGGTCGAGCACGCGGGTTCCACCCGACTCCTGGATATCGCCGGCAGTGACCGGACCGGCTTCCGACTTGGAGATACGGAGAACCGCATCCTCGACGTCATCCGACATGAACAGCGTGAGCGTCTTCAGGTTGCCGATGATCTGGTGCACGTCCTCGACGACGCCCGGAATGGTCTGGTGCTCGTGGACGACGCCATCGATGCGGAATCCCCACACCGCCGCGCCGCGAAGCGACGAGAGGAGCATGCGACGCATCGCATTGCCTAACGTGTGGCCGAAGCCGCGCTCGAGCGGCTGCAGCCGGAACTCGGCGACATTCGGGTTGTCGTCGCGTGTCGTTGCTTCTACGAGCTGCGGGCGAACAAGCCCGCGAAGGTCGATCGTCTGTGCCATTTCAGTATTTCCTCAAGTTGGTCTCACCGGAGCGACGCTCTGGTGACGCCCTACCCCGCCCTTGACGCGCGGTAGGCTCGTATGGGAGTCAAGGTCCCGACCGCGGCGCGTAGGCGCCGCTGTACTTCCTGCCTTCGTTGGCCTTTAGCCTTTAGCCGTTAGCGTTGAGCAACTGCGTCGACCGCGGTTGCTGACAGCTAACAGCTAATGGCTAACAGCTGCAGTTCGCTACTTCGAGTAGAGCTCAACTACGAGCTGTTCCTGCGCGGCGATCGGAATGTTCGCGCGGGCCGGCTTCTCGAGCATCCGGCCGCTGAACGTTTCCTTATCGACGGCGATCCAGGAGAGCGGCGCGCCGCGCGCGGACTGATCCATCGCGGTCATCACCGACACCTGCTCGCGGGACTTCATCCGAACGCGCACTTCGGCGCCCGGGGTGACGACGTAGCTCGGGATGTCGACCGACTTGCCCCCGACTTCGACGTGGCGGTGCCGGATCAACTGACGCGCCGCCTTGCGGCTCGCGGCGAAGCCCATCCGGTAGACGACGTTGTCGAGACGGCTCTCGAGCGCGGCCAGCAGGTTGTGGCCGGTGATTCCGGGAAGGGTGGTGACCTTCTCGAACGTGTTCCTGAACTGCCCCTCGCTGATGCCGTAGATGCGCTTGATCTTCTGCTTTTCGCGGAGCTGCTTGCTGTACTCGGACGCCTTGCGGCGGCGAGCGGTCGCCTGCCCGTGCTGGCCGGGCGCGTACGGGCGACGCTCGACCGGGCACTTCTCCGTGAAGCACTTCTGCCCCTTGAGGAACAGTTTCGTTCCCTCGCGGCGGCACTGCCTGCAGCTCGCGCCAGTGTAGCGGCCCATGGTCAGACCCTCCGGCGCTTCGGGGGACGACAGCCGTTGTGCGGAATCGGCGTGACGTCCTTGATCGACTTGACCTGCAGCCCGGCGGCGGCAAGCGCCTGAATGGCCGACTCGCGGCCACTGCCCGGGCCCTGCACGCGGACGTGCACGCGGCGGACGCCCTGCGTCATCGCTTCGCGCGCCGCCTGCTCCGCCGCGACGGTTGCCGCGAACGGGGTCGACTTCTTCGAGCCCTAGAACTGAGCCTTGCCAGACGATCCCCAAGCCACCGCGTTGCCGCGGGGGTCGGTGATCGTGATGATCGTGTTGTTGAAAGTCGCGTTGACGTGGGCGATGCCTTCCGCCTCGATGACGCGCTTGGTCTTCTTCGCAGTTGCCATACGCCTACTTGGTTACCTTCTTCTTGCCGGCAATCGCGCGGCGCGGTCCCTTCTTGGTGCGGGCGTTCGTGTGTGTCCGCTGGCCGCGCACGGGGAGACCCCGGCGGTGGCGAATCCCACGGTACGACCCGATGTCCATCAGTCGCTTGATGTTCATCGCGATCTCGGTGCGAAGCGCACCTTCGACGCGAACATCGCGCTCGATGGCCTGACGGAGCTTGTTGACATCGGTCTCGCTCAGGTCCCGGATGCGAAGCGTGGCATCGACCCCGGTCTTCTCGAGGATCTGCTGCGCGGTCGTCCGTCCGATGCCATAGATGTACGTGAGGCCGATCTCAACCTTCTTGTCGCGAGGGAGATCGACGCCGGCAATACGAGCCATTATTTAGCCCTGACGCTGCTTATGCTTTGGATTGCGCTTGCAGATGATGCGAGTCACGCCGTCGCGCTTCACGACTTTGCAGTGCTCACAGATCGGCTTGACGCTGCTGCGAACTTTCACGGGAGCTCCGAGTCCAGAAACTGACCACTTCACGGACAGACTCTGATTCTAATTGGCCCGGCTGGAGCACGCAAGTCTGCGACGTATCAGGCGATAAGGGGCCGCACGGCTAGAAGCTCCGCTCGAACACGCTGCATCGCAGCGACGGGATCCGGGGCGGCGGTCACGGCTCGGCCTAGCACGATGTAGCGGGCGCCGCTGCGGGCAGCGGAAGCCGGGGTCGAGGTGCGGGCCTGGTCATGTGCGTCACCACCCGCCATCCGGATGCCGGGGACGAGCAGCGCCAAGCGGTCGCCGAAGGCGGCGCGAACCGGCTCCGCCTCCTGCCCCGAGCAGACGATTCCGTGGGCCCCCGCGTCGGCGGCGACCGCCGCGAGCCGCAGTACCTCGGCGGAAATGTCGACTGAGTCGCGCCCCCAGGCGTTCGCGAGCGCCGCCGAATCAAGTGACGTCAGCACGGTCACGGCGAGGACGCCGCAATCATCCCCCGCACCTTCGACGGCAGCGCGGACCATCCCGGCTCCACCCCCGGCGTGGACCGTCAGCAGCCGCACGCCGAGCGACGCGACCGAGCGGGCGGCTTCGCGCACGGTGTTCGGAATATCGTGAAACTTGAGGTCGAGGAACACCTCGCAGCCGCTGTGACGGACCGCGTGAACGACCGCGGGCCCCTCGCGAGTGAACAGTTCGCTTCCGATCTTGTAGAACCGGCAGCCGTCGCCGAGCCGATGGACCAGGGCGAGCGCGTCGGCTCCGGTCGCAACATCGAGTGCGACGATCGGAATCGGCGCTGTCACGCCGGCCACTGCAACGACCCGGCCAGCTGCCTAACGGTAATCCGGCGCTTCGCGCACCACCGCCCCATCTCGTCGACGATGCGCTCGGCGAGACGCGGATCGCGCATCGCGGCCGTGCCGATGGCGACGAGCGTGGCGCCGGCGATGACGTATTGGAGCGCGTCGGTCACCGACGCCACACCGCCAACCCCGATGATCGGCACGCCCGGAAGGGCGCGGCTCACCTTCCAGGTAGCAAGAACGCCGACCGGGAGAATCGCCGATCCGCTGATACCACCGGTGCCGAAGCCGAGTGCGGGCCGCCGCTCGTCAACGTCGACGACCAGTCCGGGAATCGTGTTGACCAGGGTGAGCCCGTCGCCGCCAGCGTCGATCGCGGTCCGCGCTGCTCCGGCAATGTCGCCAAGCGTCGGGGAAAGCTTCACGAAGAGCGGGCGCGCGGTCACGGCGCGCACTCCCGCAACGACGGCGCGGAGAGTCGCCGGGTCCGCGCCGAACTCCATTCCACCGGCGCGAACGTTAGGGCAGCTGACGTTCAGCTCGTACGCATCGGCGCCAGCGCGACCAGTGGTTCGCCGCGCCGTCGCCTCCTCCAGCCCTGCGACGACCGTTGCGAACTCCTCAACCGTGCTGCCGACGACGTTGACGATCACGCGCGTCGGATGCGCCGCGAGGTGATCGAGCAGCCACGGCAGGTTTTCCGTGCGCACCGAGTCGAGTCCGGGGTTTGCCAGCCCGATCGCATTGATCATCCCCCCACTGAACTCCGCGACGCGTGGCGCCGGCGCGCCAAGCCGAGGTGAAACGCTGACCGCCTTCGTCACGATGCCGCCGAGCTTCTCGAGGGCGGTGACGTTGGCAAGCTCGCGCCCGTAGCCAGCGGTGCCGGCGGCGAGCAGGATCGGGTTAGCGAAGCTGACACCGGCAGCGGTCACCGCCAGCGGGGCGTCATCCGAACCTTTTAGCAGAGCGGCGGCACCTTGGCGGCGGGACGTGGTAGTCACGGTGAGACCGGCGAGCTCAGAGAACGGCCGCGTCGACCGGCCGCGCTGTCAGCGAACGTGACGATCGCCCGATCCCACGCGCGCCGCAACAGCGAGTCGGCTGCCACGGCCAACGTATCGGTGCTTGGCTTGCCATCGAGCGCGGCGAGGTACGGCGAGTCGGGCCAGCGGGCCCGGACGGTCGCAACGAAGGCAGGGGCCGAGTCGGGGGTGATCCCCGCGGCGGCAAGCCAGCCTTTCGGGGCGAGTGGCGAGCCGGTGGGAAGACTCGTGAACAGCGTGCGCGCGGCGCGGTGAGCGAGCAGGCTGTCGCGCAGTACCTCTGCGGCGAGAAAGCGACCAGCGCCGGTCGTGCTGTCTTCCGTAGCGAGAACGCGCGCGAGCAGCACCGCGGCCGACGAGCGTCCGCTGCCTGCCGCCTCGCGGCGGGCAACGCGATCCATCTCGTCGAGCGACGGCGCGTCACGCAGCGTGATCCCGAGGAGCGCGTCGCGCGCCCGGCCCACGACCGCCGTGTCGCTCGTGAGCTTCGGGACCGGCGCGAGCAGAATCCGGGCGTCGACGGCCCGGCCGGCGTCGATCAGGCGCTCGGCAATCGTGAGCGCGGCTGCCGCGCGGATGTCCGCCTGACCTCGCGACTGCACGGCAAGCGTCGCGATCCGATAGGCTGTCGCGGTGTCGCCGCGCAGCCAGAGATCGTTGAGCAGCGGAATCAGCGGCGGGCGAAGATCGCGGTCGGCGATGCGCCGGACGAGGAGCGAATCGGCGCTCGCGATCTGCCCGCGATCGGCCGCGTCACGAGCAAGCGTCCACTCCGCGGCGCCGGGATCGGTTCGCGCGAGCACTCGCGCGGCGCCAGAACCGTTGCCCTGCGCAAGCATCGCGGCGGCGGTCCAGCGGGTGGCAAGCGTCGCGACATCGCGGTCGCGGGACTGCTGCAGCGGCTCGAGCTGGTTGAGCGACTCGGCGTATCGCGCGCCGCGAAGCAGACACCAGCCGGCAGCGAGCGCAGCGCGATCGCGCGCGACCTCGTCGCGCGACTTGGCGCGCGCGGCGTCGAGCCGTGACAGCGCGTGGCCGCAATCGCCACTGAATGCGAGGCCGCGCCCTGCGAGCGCCAGTGCCTCGGGCGTCCATCGGCTTGCCGGGTTCCGCGCGAGGATCGTCTCGGCCGCGGCCGCGGCGAGCGCGAAGCTGCGGATCGCGGCTGAGTCGTCGCCCTCGAGCAGCGCCCGGTTGGCGTCACGATCCGCGCGACGCGCGTTCCAGACGCCGTTGTACGTGCATGCACCAACGAGCGCGAGCAGCGCCAGGGCTGGAAGCCGCCGCCTCAGCGCTGGCGACGACCCGATCATCGGAACCGCGGCGCGACGCGGCGCTCGTACCGCCGCACGTAGTTCATCGTTGCATCTGCGATCGCGCCCGCGATGCGTGCCTGCCAGAGAGGGCTGGTGAGAATGGTCGCGTCGTTCGGATTCGTGCCGAACCCGATCTCGACGAGCACCGCGGGCATGTATGAATTGCGCAGGACCGCGAAATTCGCTTGCCTAACGCCGCGGTCTGGAGCGGGATGTACGGTACCGAGCGAACGCTGGACCGTCGCGGCGAGTTCGCTCGACTCCCGCAAATGCTCGTTCTGCGCCATGTCGTTGATGATGAACGACATCGGGTCGCCCTTCGGCGCGTGCACGCCGGTCTCGAACTTCACCGATTCGTTCTCCATCTGCTCGACGCGCTTCGCGTCCTCGGTCTTCGCTTCGGCCAGGAAATAGGTCTCGAACCCCCGCGAGGCGGCCGGGACCTTCCACCGGGGGTTTGCCGCGTTGACGTGGACCGAGACGAACAGATCGGCGTGGGCCGAGTTGGCGATGCGGCCGCGATCGGAGAGCGCGATGAGTGTGTCGGTGGTCCGTGTCATCAGGACCTCATACCCACGGGCGCGCAGGGCGGCAGCGAGCTGATTCGCGACGGCGAGCGTCACGGTCTTCTCGACGACCTTCGGGCCGCGGCCAATGGGACCCGTCATCCCGTTGTCAGGACCCCCATGACCCGCATCGACGACAACCAGGCGTTTTCGTCCGGTGGGGCGATCCGGAGGGGGCGGCGTTGCCGCCCTGTGGATCGTGTCGCCCCCCGCCGCGCGGACGAGTGACATGTCGGTGATGCGGAGCTCATCGCGCACGGGATCGTAGGCGAAGGCGCGCGAAACCCGGGGGAGAATTTCGCTGAGCAGCTGCAGCGGTACAACCAGCCGCCCATCGACGAGTGCGGGCGCGGTGACGAGCGGGAACACCGCGCTCCCCGAGCGGACGAAGGGCACGTTTTCGGCGACGTCGAGTGCGACACCGGCGACGCGGATGACGAAGTGCCCGTTAGGCGCCGGCGAGACCGTCGCGCCTAACGCCGGCCCGAGCAGATCGGCGCGCACCGCCGCTGCGCCGGCGATGGTGACGACAGGAACGCTGATGGTCCGGTCGCCCGAGCGAATGACCAGTTGCGCCGGCGCAGCGAGCTGGCAGACGAGGACGAAAGCACCGAGCATCACGCGGCCCAGCTCGCGATGACGACGGCCGCGGCGCGCACGCTCACCGGCGGCGGGAGACCGCGCGGGCGATCTCGCGGTCGGCATCGCGCTCGCGCTCGGTCTCCCGCTTGTCGTGCTGCTGCTTACCCTTGCCGAGCGCCATGGTCACCTTGGCGATGCCCTGCTTGAAGTAGATGTCGAGCGGAATGAGCGTCAGCCCCTGTCGTTCGACGGCGCCGATGAGCCGGCGGATCTCCTTGCGGTGAAGCAGCAGCTTTCGCGTACGCTCAGGCTCGTGGTTGAACTGGTGCCCCTGCGTGTACGGCGAGATGTGCAGGTTGAGAAGCCACAGCTCGCCGTCCTTGATGATGCCGTACGCGTCGGTGATCGTCGCCTTGCCGTTGCGAAGCGACTTCACCTCGGTGCCGGTGAGCACGATCCCCGCCTCCCACGTCTCCAGAATGTGGTAGTCGTAGCGAGCGCGTTTGTTCCTCGCGATCGGTTCGATCGCGTCCTTGTCGGGCTTCGTCATGTTGGGCGGGGAGTGGACGCGCCGCGCGTCGTGCGGGCGGCGTCCGGACCGCAAGTTAGACGCGACCCGCGACGCGAGCAACGGAGCACGTCACGACGCGTTGACGGTGCGCCCGCGTCCGGGTTATATTCGAGTTCTCGCCGGAGTGGTGGAACTGGTAGACGCGCTGCGTTCAGGGCGCAGTGGGCTAACGCCCGTGGGGGTTCGAGTCCCCCCTTCGGCACTTCAACCGCAGCCGTGAGCCATTAGTCGTTGGCAGTGAGGAACTGCGTCATCACAAACGCCGCGATCGGGTGACCGATCGCGGCGTTTGTGCATCGCTCGACGCGGTGGCTTCCCGCCGTCGCTCAACGTTCACCGCTAATGGCTAACGGCTCGTGGTAATGGCCGACGGGGCGACGTTCTCCGGGAGTTGCACGGCGCCGAAGCGTTCGCGGAGGGCGATGTTCGCCGCAGCGAGGGCGTCCTGCGCGATGGTGCCGGCGCGCATCGCGATCGGGTCTGCGGCCGAGGTCGGGCGGCCGAGAAACGTGAGCAGGACGAGCCCGAGCCGCGGGATGAGCGGCGTGGTCTCACGCGTGGTCAAGACGCTTCGATACGCGGCGAGACGTTCGTTGAACTGCCGGCGTGCCACCTCGGCGCGGTCATGCGCCACGGCGGCATCAGAGTCGAACGCCCGGGCGACGCCGCGGGCCACCGCGGCGGGGGTGCGATCGTCAAGCGAGTCACGCTCGGCGGCCAGAAGGATCGCCGCGCGCTGCAGGTAGCGAAGTTCCCAGCGTGCGTGATCGATGTCGCCGGCTGGCTCGAGCGACGTGATCCACTCGACATCTGCAGCGTTAGGCTCGGTCCAGAGCGAGCGCACATACCCCGCTGCATCACGACGGAGACGCCACGCCGTGATCATGTCGAAGCGCAGCCGCATTGCCCGATGCTCAGGCTTGGAGCACGGGGAGCGCGCGATCGGCGCGACCCTCGACGTCAGCAGCGGCCGGCTGCGCGATCGTCGGCTGTATTCCGAGACGCTCGCGGACGACGCTCTCCTCCGAGAGGAGGTCGCCAAGGTGCACGCTCTCGAGCACATCGTCGATGCGCTGCTGGAGCATCATCCAGACGGGACGTATGCTGCAGCCTTCGGCGGCGGAACAGCGCGCCGTCTCCACCGGATGACTGACGCAGTGCAGGTCAAAGGTCGTCAGCTCGGAGGCGGCGATCACCGCGCGGACCGAGATCTGCTCGGGCGGTAGCGCGAGCGAATAACCGCCGTGGGCGCCTCGGGTGCTGCGAACGATGCCCGCGCGGCGCATCCTGAGCAGGATCTGCTCGACGTAATCGGCGGGGAGGCGCTCATGCGCCGCGACCTGACGACCCGTGATCGGGCCGGCACTCGCGCGGCGCGCGAGGTGAAGCGCGCAGATCAGTCCGTACTCGGCCCAGGTGGTGATACGCACGTCTTGAGGATAGAGGGGGCGGCGAAGAGGGACAAGGGGCGGTGCCCTCCGTTCCATCGTTCGCCGAGTCGCGCTGAGCGACCGCTAACGATCGGTCAGCCCGCCGCAACCGCGCCGTGCTTGCCGCTTGGAACTCCGATTTCGGTCATCTTTCGCAGGTCGAGAATCGCGTCGATCTCGTCAGGGGGCAGCAACTTCTCACGCTTGACGAGCTCACGGATCAGGACTCCCTCTTTCACCGATTGCTTGCTGATGTCCGCGGCCTTTGCGTAGCCGATGTGCGGCATGAGCGCCGTAGCCAGTGCCGCGGACCGCTCGACCCAGTAGGCGCACATGTCTTCGTGCGCCTCGATGCCCTTCACGCAGCGCTCAGCGAGGGTCGCGGCCGCGTTGGTGAGGATCTGCATCGAGAGCAGCACGTTATGCGCGATGACCGGCATCATTACGTTCAGCTCCAGTTGCCCGTGCTCGGCGGAGATCGCGACCGTCGTGTCGCAGCCGATCACCTGGAAGCACACCTGGTTCACCATCTCGGGGATGGACGGGTTGATCTTGCCCGGCATGATCGAGGATCCCGGCTGCACGGCGGGGAGCTTGATCTCGTCGATTCCGGTGCGCGGGCCCATCACCATGAGCCGCAGGTCGCTGGCGATCTTGCTCAGGTCGATCGCGAGTCCGCGGAGTGTGGCGCTGAAGGCGGCCGCGTCGCCCATGCTCTGCATCAGCTGAATGCGATCCTCGCCGACGCGCAGGTCGAGCCCCGTAATCTCGCGGAGGCGCTCCACTGTGAGTGCCGGATACTCCCGTTCAACGGTGACACCGGTGCCGACAGCACTGCCGCCGATGCCGAGGTCGCGCAGATAATCGGCGGCTTCGCGGACTCGCCGCAGCGCGCGGTCGAGCGAGCCCGCGTACGCGGTGAACTCCTGGCCGAGCCGGATCGGCATCGCGTCCTGCAAGTGAGTGCGCCCGGCCTTCACGATGTGATCGAATTCCCTCCCCTTCGCGGCAAGCGCGTCGCGGAGACCACTGAACGCGGCGTCGAGGGGCCCGAGCTGCGCGAGTGCGGCAAGCCGGATGTTGGTCGGGATCGTATCGTTGGTGCTCTGCGCCATGTTCACATGGTCATTCGGATGCACCGGCGTGTACTCCCCGCGCTTGCCGCCTAACAGCTCGTTCGCGCGGTTCGCCAGCACCTCGTTGACGTTCATGTTGTGCGATGTGCCGGCGCCCGCCTGGTATGGATCGACGACGAATTGATCGCGCCATTTGCCGGCGAGCACTTCGTCAGCCGCGGCGATGATCGCGTCCGCGCGCTTCGCATCGAGCCGACCCGTCTCCTTGTGCGTCATCGCCGCGGCTTTCTTGATCCAGACCTGCGCGGTGACGAATGGCGGGAGCGGCTTCAGGCCGCTGATGGGAAAGTTCTGCACGGCACGCAGTGTCTGCACGCCATAGAGGGCACTCTCCGGAACCTGGAGGGTTCCGAGTGGATCCTTCTCGGTGCGGAAGCCGTCGGCCATGGTTCCAAGCTCCTGAAGTCGGATTCGAGGGGAATGCCGCGCGCGGTGTGCGCGGCGGGTCCTCTGGAAATATACCGCCAGCGCGGCGACCGGCTCGCGCGCCCTCGGGAAAGCACAACGGAGCCCCGTTGCGGGGCTCCGTCGGTGTCAGCCAAGTATCCAGGCGGCTACTTCACTATCGTGGTGTCGAAGCGGACGACGATCGCCGCGATACCGTCCGCGACGTTGAAGCCCACCGTGTTGAATCGGCTGAGCACTGCCTGGTGGTCTCGGTGCGGAGTGTCGATTCCGGCATCCTGCCAACCGTCGAGAAACTGGCGGGCGATCGTGAAGTCGCCGTCATCGAAGGCGATGCAGCGAACCTCGAGGTTCGGCGTTGCGGAGGTTCCGCTCGCGTACTGCAACGCGATCTGCATCCGGGTCGGGCTCGCCGCGGTGAGACCCGACCACTGGACCCGGATTCCCTGACCCACGATCGAGTCGTCCACCGGCTGCGCGATGAAACGCGGGACGCTCGGCACATTCACGTTGAATGGTGGGAAACCACCGGCCTGCCCTTGCACGACGAAGCGGATCGAGTCGGTTCCGGCCGACAACGCGGGGGTGGTGCCGCTCGTGTAGCGCAGGAGCCCATTGCTGGAACTCGTCACGGTGAGCGACGCCGTCCGGGTCGTGGTGTCGACGGGGCCCTTGAGGACCATCGTGACCGTACCCGGGTCGAGGTTCGCGGCATTGCTTCCGCCGCCACTCCCGTCGTCAGTGATGATCGCCGCAGCCGGGCTGCAGCTTTCGCCGAGCGAGCCGCTGGGCACGACGCCCGTAACGCGATCCTTGATGAAGATTCCCGACGCATACGCGCCGATGCCGGTGCTGCTGCTGTTCGGGACCTCACGCACATCGATGAACGCGAATGGACGCGTGGCGCCAAGACCGACGCTGGACGTGCACGCGACGGCGGCCGCGGCGAACGCGACTCCGGCTGCTACAGCTAACTTTCGGTGGTTCATTGGACTCCTGGAGGTAAGACCCGCTAGCGCGTTACCGGAACATGCAGCGCTTCGGCAAAGCGGTTGAAATAGTTGAAGAGCGCGATGACTGCCGTGATCTCGACGATCTGTTCCGGAGCCCAGTGGCGCGCGAGGCGTTCGTACACCGCATCGTCGACAGTGCTCCCCGTCGGCGTGATAACCTCAGCGTAACGTACGGCGGCCGCGTCCGCCTCGCTGAGAGTGGCCAGGTCGCCGCGCGCGAGAGCCTCGAAGATCTGCTCTGTCGCGCCCATCCGCCTTGCCAAGGCGGTGTGAGACGCCAGTCAATAGACGCAGCCGTTGATTTGTGAGACGCGAACGGTGACGAGCTCCTTCAAGAGCTGGGGAACCGTGCCCTTGCCCATCACGGCCTTCATGTGCGCATAGAGCGTCTGCACGATTGCCGGCCGATGCGCCGCAACGCGAAACAGATTCGGTACGACGCCGCCACGCTCCTGTGCGATCGCGTCAAGCGTCGCGCGCGCGGATTCATCGACACGGTCCGGCGTCAGGCGCTCGATGCGCGATTCGGCGTGCTCACTCATGTCGTTCTCCGAAGGGAGGCGGCGGCACCGGTCGCCACTGTCGCCGCGCCGATCGCGGCGACGCCGAGCCACAGGACGCTCGCCGCATGCAATCGTCCAAAGCGAACGCGGCGAGCATCGGATTGTGACAGAAGCTCGATCGGGCCACCGATCGCGCCTCGAGCGGCCTCGATCCGCGGCGCAACCATCAGCTGTGCCGCGGCGCACGATACCGTCACGAGTAACCCGCCGACCGTGCCCGCCGTCACGATTCTCCCGCGACGCGTTGCCAGCGACGCGAAAACAACGCCCACGCCGACGACCATCCCGGAGTAAAACAACGACGGGAGCACCGCGCCGACCATGGCGCCTGCCAGTGTTCGCGTCGGCAAGGTCGCAAACGACGCGGGCGCAACCACCACCACGAAAAACATCGCCGCGCCGAGCCAGGCAGTTGCAACAATCATTTCGGCGAGGTCGATCCCGCGGCCCATCGAGCGGTCGATCATCCGCGGGCTACTCGGGCGACACCGTTGAGAAACGGATTCGTTTCCAACTCGCGCCCGATCGTAGTTGCGGGACCGTGCCCGGGATGGAGTCGAAGCGCCGGATCGAGCGCGGCGACGCGCGCGAGCGAGTCGGACATTGCGCGCGGGTCGGACAGAGGGAGATCAGTGCGGCCGATCGAGCCGGCGAACAGCAGATCGCCGCCGAGCAGGACGCCGTCTCCTTCGAACACGCAGTGGCCGGGCGCATGCCCGGGTGTGTGCAGGACCCGGAACTCTTCGGCGCCGATCCGGAGCACCTCCCCGTCGGCGAGATCGCGATCGGGAGCGGGTGGCTCGTCGAATGGAAGTCCGTACTGCGCCGCCTGCCATCCCGCTCGATCATAGAGCGGGCGATCGGCCGGATGGAGATAGATGGGCACGTCGTGGACGCGCTTCACCGCAGCGATTCCGCCGACGTGGTCGATGTGCGCGTGGGTCAACCAGATTGCGTCGAGCGTTGCGCCGCTGGCGGCCACGGCGCGGAGAATTCGCTCCCCTTCAGCGCCCGGATCGACGAGGATGGCGTGCTGCGTCGCTTCATCGACGACGAGATAGCAGTTCTCCTGAAACGGCCCGACGGTGTTGCTGGTGATGCGCATCTAGCCTCTCGACGTCACGAGTAGCCGCCGCCGCTGACATGCGACGTCTCGACTGCTTCCGCCGTGCGCGTGGCGATCGACGCTTCCTTGCCCGCCTCGCGAAGCCCCTTGAGATACTTGTCGGAGGCGATCGCCGCAGTCGTCGCGTCCCCGCATGCCGTGGTCACCTGACGCGTGAGCTGCGACCTCACGTCACCGGCGGCGAACAGCCCGGGGATCGACGTCATCATCGCGTCGTCCGTCTTCACGTAGCCCATGTCATCGTGGGCGAAATGTCCGCCGATGATCCCGGTGTTCGGGCGGAAGCCAATGAATACGAACAGGCCGGTCACGTCCATCAGCTTCTGCTCGCCTGTCACGGTATTCTTCACCCGCAGCCCGGTCATGCCGACTCCGGGCTCTCCAACGACTTCCTCGGCGACCGTATTGAAGATGACTTCGATCTTCGGGTTCTCGAATACGTGTTTCTGGATCAGCGCCGACGCGCGGAACTCGTTGCGCCGGTGGATCAGATACACCTTGCTCGCGAACCGCGTGAGATAGTCCGCCTCCTCGCAGGCCGCGTCGCCCCCGCCCGCGACGACGATGATCTGGTTCTTGAAGAAGTTCGCGTCGCAGATGGCGCAATACGACACGCCACGTCCGGCGTAGTCGAACTCGCCAGGGATGCCGAGCTTGGTCGGCGTGCCACCCGCGGTGACGATGACGACGGGCGAGCGATAGACATCGCCGACGTCAGTGGTCGTCTCGAACATTCCGTCAGGCAGCTTCGTCACGCGGTGGACGTTGACGAACTGGTGAAACTCCGCGCCGAATTGCTGCGCGTGCACCGCGAACTTCTCCGCGAGCTCGCGACCGAGAATCTTCGGGAAGCCGATGACGTCGTCGAGATACTCGGTGTTGAGGAGCTCGCCGCCAGGTTCGCCACGCTCGAGCACGACAGTCCGCAGCATTGCCCGGCCCGTGTAGAGCGCCGCCGTCATTCCGGCGGGGCCGGCCCCGATGATCACGACGTCGTGCTGGTGCTCAGTCGCCACGTGTACAGTCCTGGATTTGGCGGGCGAAGTGCCCGCGCCTGATCAATGAATCGTAACCGGTTGGGGAAGCCGGATGGAAGCACGGACGTTCCCGCGGTGCGCCAATCCGGCAGCTCAGTCCCCGACGACGAGCCGGCCAAGGGCACCATGGCAGTGCGACACGGTCGCGACAAGGAATTCCGCGTGCCCAGCGGCTCCGTTCCGAGCGACGAACGCGTCCGCAGACAGGAGATCGGCGACGTCGATCATTCCCACGCCATACGCGCGATGGCTGCAGTGGAACACGAGGGGACCGAGCAAGCGGTCGGCGTCAGGCAGCGCGTCGACATAGAGGCGCATCGCGTCAGGCATGCTCCACGCGCGGTGGCCGCGCGTCGCGGGACAGCGCACGGGCTCGATGCAGTTGACCGGACAGGTCCACGTCGCGAAGCTCGCGTAGTGCGTACCGTCGTTGCCGGCGCGCTGCCATGGCGTCTGTGGGGCGACGGGAAGCGGAAGCCGACGAACGGCGTCGGGCCCGAACCGCCCGCGGGCGCGCCGTTCGAGCCATGACAGGGCCAGGTGCGGCATGAGCGGTGAGGGTACGATCGCATCACGCGAAGGTTCCTCGCGGGCACCGGCTGCGCCGAGCGCGGCGTCGAAGTAGTCGTCCCAGTCGGCGACGACCACGTCCGCTTCATCGGCGGCACCACCTTCGAGCGCCCGGGCGACCGCGCAATCCGCGTCGCGATCCACGACGACGAGGCGCTGCCACGAGATGGCGCCGGCACGCCGCGCCCGGTGCAACTGTCGCAGGTAGTAGCTCCCGTAGCATCCACCGCCGACGATCGTGATCCTCGAATATGACTGTGCGGCAACGCCCACGGCCGGGGCGCGTGACAGTTGGGCCAGATCAGGTGCGAACATGACGACCGCCGTCGACGATGATCGTCTCGCCGGTGACGTAATCGGCGCCGATCAGGAAGAGCATCGCGCCAACGACATCGTCCGGGCTGCCGAGGCGACGAAGCGGGGTCGTCTCGGCGAGGTGCTCGCCGCTCGTGTCGTCCCAGTCGTCAGGCAGGAGCACAGCGCCGGGCGCGATCGCGTTGACGCGGACGGCGGGGCCGAGCACGCGGGCCAGCCCGCGAGTCATCTGGACGATGCCTGCCTTCGTGATGCTGTGCGGTATGTACGCGGGCCAGGTCTCGAACGCGGCGAGGTCGGCCATGTTGACGATGACACCGCGACGCTCGGTGAGCGCCGGTGCGGCCGCCTGCGACAACAGGAAGGGTGCACGGAGGTTGAGCGCGAACATGTCGTCCCACTGCGCGGCGGTGACGCTGCCTAACGGCGTCCGCTCCATGACCGCGGCCGAGTTGACGAGGACGTCGAGGGCCCCGAAGCGGGCGATCGTCTGCTCGATCAGCGGCGCGGCCGCGCTCGCCACCGACAGGTCGGCGCGCACTGAATCGGCCTCGCCGCCCGCGGCACGGATCGCGCGCACTGTCTCGGCTGCCCCGGGGGCGCTGGCGCTGTAGTGGACCATGACGCGTGCACCAGCCCTGCCTAACGCGATGGCCAGCGCGCGACCGAGCCGGCGGCCGGCGCCAGTCACGAGCGCTACGCGTCCGGCGAGCTCCATCGTCAGGCGCCTTCGCTCAGGGCCGAGGCGCCGCGCGCCACGATCCGCGCTTCCTGCTGCTCGAGGATCGCATACGGCACTTTCATCATCCCGATCGTTCGCGGGCCCTGCTCGGCACCATGCCAGTCCGAACCCCCGCTCGATACGAGCTTGAAATGCTCGGTGAGCGCGCGCAGGCGGCGCACTTCGTCTCCCGAGTTGCTCGGGTGGAGCACCTCGAGTCCGTCCAGTCCCATCCCGACCGCGCGCTCGACGCGCGGCCGGTTGAACTCGACGCCGGGATGGGCGACGATCGCGAGCCCGCCCGCGGCGTGGATCAATGCAATTGCGTCGGCGAACTCGAGGCGCGCCTTGGGGACGTTGGCGGGCTTGCCCTGTCCAATGTAGCGATCAAAGACATCGCGTTGGTCCTCGACCCACCCCCCAGCGACGACCGCGCGCGCGACGTGCGGGCGTCCAACGGCACCGCCGCCAGCTTCGGCGATGACCGCGTCAAAGGTGACGGGGACGCCTAACGCGTTGAGCCGGGTGACCATCTCGCGGGCGCGATCGATCCGCGTCTGGCGAAAGCCCTCCATCGCGGTTTCGATCGCGTCGAGCCGCTCGAGGTGCAGGCCGAGCACGTGCACTTCCCGCCCGTTGTCCTCGGCACTGAGCTCGACGCCGGTGATCACGCGGAGGCCGAGCCGCTCGCCGGCTGCCCGCGCGGCGTCGACGCCGGCGACGGTGTCATGATCGGTCAGCGCGATCGCGGACAGCCCCGCGGCATGGGCGGCGGCCGCGACAGCCTCCGGCGGACGCGACCCGTCGGACGCGGTCGAGTGCATGTGCAGATCGACGACGCGCTGCACGGGCGTCGCTGCCGCGCCCGTGCCGTCGATCATGGGCGGTAGCCCGTTTCCGGCGAGGTGGCGCTCGGCTGCGAAAAAGTGAACAGCTCGCGCAGCTTCTCCTCACTCAACTCAGCGAGCGCGGCTTCGCGTGAACGGGTCTGCTGGGGCGAATAGCGTGTCACGCGCATCTCGCGCGTGTCGCCGGTGCCACGAACGAAGACGAGGCCGAACTCATCCCGGTCCATCTGCGTGATGCGGCCACTCGGCTGAACGCGCCAGGTCCGGCCATCGATGACGATCGAGCGATCGGGCATGCTGTCAGAGCTCCACGAGCTTGTAGATGCGCCGCGGGTCGACGATCGGCTCCGGGGCGGCGGCGTGCGCGGCGGTGAGGGTCGGCGCATCGGGCGCCTCGAAAAACTCGAGGAACGCGCCGGGGAGGCCCTCCTCCTCGAATGCCGAAAACACGCAATTCGCGCGCTTGTAGTAGTCACGCTTGGCACGGAGCCGCTCGAGATAACCCTTCCGGTCCTGCGGCGGAACGATCTTCCGATGCATCGTCAATACGCGGGGCATGATCAGAGCGCGGTCTCGGGAAACGATTCGAGGGTCTTTTTTACGTCGGCCATGAAGCGGTCCGCGTCGGCGCCGTCGACGATGCGGTGATCGAAGGAAATCGAGAAGTAGGCACAGGTGCGGATGGCGATGGTGTCCTCGCCGTCGGTGCCGGTGATCACCTTGGCGCGCTTCTCGATCGCGCCGAGCCCCATGATCGCCGCCGTGCCTAACGGAATGATCGGCGTCCCCATCAGGGACCCGAAGACGCCCGGGTTCGTGATCGTGAACGTTGCGTTCTGGACCTCGGCCGGTTGCAGCTTCTTCGCCCGGGCACGGGTGGCCAGGTCGTTGACCTGCTTGGTGAGGCCGCTGATCGACAGGTTGTCGGCGCCCTTCACGACGGGAACGATCAGCCCCCAGTCCACGGCTACGGCGATGCCGATGTTGTACTGCTTCCGGTAGATCACGTTGCGCCCGTCGTGCGCGGCGTTGACCGTGGGGTGCTTCTTCAGGCAGTCGGTGACCGCCTTGATGACGAATGGCAGGAAGGTCAGCTTCTCGCCGTTGGCGGCTTCGAACGCGGCGCGCTGTTTCGCGCGAATGCGCGCGACTCGCGTCAGATCGATCTCGAAGAAGGACGTGACGTGCGCCGCATGCCGGCGCGCGTTGACCATGTGCTCGCTGGTCAATGCGCGGATCTTCGACATCGGCTCGACCACGTCCCCGGCCCAGCCGGCGGGGAGCGGGAAGCCGGCGTCGCCCGGATGGCCGCCGCCGGGGACGTTAGGCGCGGCGGGGCGACGGGGCGCGCCGCTCTCGAGGGCCTGCATGATGTCGCGCCTGGTGACGCGTCCAGCGATCCCGGAGCCGCTGAGCGCGGCGATCTCGATGCCATGCTCGGCGGCGATCTTCCGGACGAGCGGAGAGGACCTGGTGCGAAGGCGTTCCTGCAGCGTGGACGCCGCGGCGGTTGCCGCGGCCGCCGCCGGGGCTGGGGGGGTTGCGGGTGCGGTGGAGGGTTGCGGGGTGACGGAAGAAGCGGCGGTAGATTCCGTCTTGGGGGGGGCCCCCGAGGTCGCCGCACCCGCCGTGGTCCCGTTCCCCGCCGCCGCTCCACTCCCGCCCGTCGTCGCGCCCGCGCCGATCGCCGCGCCCTTTTCGGTCTCGATGCGCGCGACGATCGTCTGCACGGCGACGGTCTGCCCCTCCGTCACCATTACCTCGGCAAGCACGCCCGCGGTCGGCGCCGGAATCTCGGCATCGACCTTGTCGGTCGAGATCTCGAAGAGCGGTTCGTCCCGCTTTACCGCATCGCCGACCTTCTTGAGCCACTTCGAAAGTGTCCCCTCGGCGATCGACTCGCCCATCTGCGGCATGACAACGTCGATGCGTGCCACCTGAAGCTCCTATTGACCTGAGTCCCGTGCCGCCGCCTCGCGGCGCAGCAGTTTCGCGAGCACCACCGTCGGGAGACCGATCGCGCCGATCAACCCACCCACCACAACATACATCGCCCAGTTCCCGCAAACTGGGAGCCCCTCGGCGGGGGCGCAACGCGTCGCGACGTCCACGCCCCGCCCGATCAGCACCGCGATCATCCCGCCGCCGAAGAATCCGACGAAGATGGTCAGGCAGCCCACCATCGTGTTTCGTACCGCCGGCCGGAGCGGTGGCGGCTCAGCGCCGGGGGTATTACGCGCTTCCACCGTCAGTACGCGGCCAGCTTCCGCACGGCGAGGACGATGTCGGCAGTCTGGGGCAGCACATAGTCCTCGAGCGGCGGCGAATACGGCAGCGGCACGTCAGCGGCAGTCACACGCAGGACTGGCGCGTCAAGCCATTCGAACGCGAGCTCCATGATCCGCGCCGTGATCTCGCCAGCGATCCCGCCTGTCCGTGTGTCTTCGTGCACGATCAGGACGCGATTGGTCTTCTTCACCGTCGCGACAATCGCGTCGTCGTCCATGGGGAGCAGCGACCGGAGGTCGATCACTTCGACCGAGATCCCGTGTTCGTTCTGCAGTGTATCAGCCGCTTCGAGTGCCTTCCAGACCGTCGCCGCGTAGGTGATGATCGAAACGTCCGTGCCCTCTCGCGCGATCCGCGCCTTGCCGATCGGGACGACGTGGTCGCCTGCCGGCATCTTCTCCTTGATGCGGCGATAGAGGTATTTGTGCTCGAAGAAGAGCACGCAATCCTCGTCGCGAATCGCAGCTTTCATCAGTCCCTTCGCGTCGGACGCGGTCGCCGGATAGACGATCTTGAGTCCCGGGGTATGGAGAATGGCCGCTTCCGGGTTCTGCGAATGGAACGGTCCGCCGCGGACATAGCCGCCGCTCGGGCCCCGCACGACCATCGGCGTTGGCAGGAAGGCGCGGTAGCGCGCCGTCGCGACGTAGTTGGTGAGCATGTCGTAGGCGCACGAGATGAAATCGATGAACTGCATCTCGCACACTGGACGAAGCCCCATGTGCGCTGCGCCAGCGGCCGCGCCGACGATCGCGATCTCGCTGATCGGCGTGTCGATCACGCGTTTCTCGCCGAACTTCGCCATCAGGCCGTCGGTGACCTTGAACGCGCCTCCGTACGCCCCGATGTCTTCGCCGAGGCAGAAAACGTTAGGGTCCCGCTCCATCTCCTCGAACAGCGCTTCGCGGATTGCCTCGAGGTAGGTCACCTCCTTCCCGTCCGCCACGACGGCGGCGGCGCCGCGTCCGTCAGCCATCGTACGTCCCCCATCCGGCCGGTCGCTCGTGTTTCTCGACCGCGCTCTTCACTCCGCTCCGGAACCAGAGCGGATCCACCGTTGGCGGGTCGTCGTAAACGCCGACCAGCGCATCGGCCGGCTCGGGCATCGGCGACTGCTCGGCCAGGTCCGTCGCGGCGTCGATCTCCGTCTGGACGCGCGTGTCGATCGCGACGAGCTCCTCGACGGTCGCACCGACACTCGACGTCAATTGCTTGACGTACCGATCGAGCGGATCGTTGGCGGCCGCCCATTTGTCGATCTCGCCGTCAGGCACGTACGACTGGTTGTCGTGTTCGGCGTGGCCCTTCCGGCGATAGGTCATCAGCTCGATGAGGGTGACACCACCGCCCGCGCGCGCGCGCTCGATGGCCCGCTTGGTCACGTCGTAGGCCGCGGTCACGTCGTTGCCGTCGGCCCGCTCACCGGGGATGCCGTAGCCGGCCGCCTTGTCGACGAACTGCCTGGCGGCGGTCTGCTTCCACGTCGGCGTCGAGTAGGCGTAGCCATTGTTCTCGATGATGACAACGAGCGGGCAGCGCTGCACGGCGGCGAAGTTGATACCCTCGTGGAATGCCCCGGTCGACGTGGCGCCATCGCCGATGTACACGAGCCCCACACGATCCTCGCCGCGCATCTTGAAGGAGAGCGTCACGCCGGCCATCACCGGGACCATGTCGCCAAGATGTGAGATCTGCCCGATGAAGCCGCGCTCCGGTCCACCGAAGTGGATGTTCAATTCCCGGCCGCGCGTCGGCGAGTCACCCTTCGCCATGTACTGGCGGATGATCTCCGTCGGCTCGGCGCCGCGAACGAGCATCGCACCCATGTTGCGAATGAGCGGCGAGAGGATGTCGCCCTTCGCCTTGTCGAGCGCGAAGGCGCTGCCGACGGCGTCCGCCTCCTGGCCCAACGACCGGAACAGGCCACCGACGACCTTGGTCTGGCGGTAGAGGTTCACGAGCCGCTCCTCGAGGGAGCGCGTGAGCCGCATCCAGTAGTACAGATCGAGCTTCTGCTCGCGGGTCAACAGCGCGGCCGCGGATCCCGGCACGTCGGGATCGAGCGCCTGCACCGCTGGCGCCGTGGCGGCCCGGCCGCCTTTGGCGCGCGTCGCCATCAGTACGACGCGTCGAGTGTGTGCGAAGGGTCTTCGCGACGGTGACACTCCACGAAGAACCGCTTCACGTTCCGATCGAGGCGGCTCTCCCCCATCTGGTCGGTGTCGACTTCGATGAACGTGTAGTGCCCTCCCTCGGACTTGACCGCGACCTTCATCGCGCCTAACGGTCCGGTGAAGGCACGTGAACGGACGGCCGTGGCGGTCGCCGAGAGCCCGATCTCGGGAAAGAACTTGTCCGCCATCGCGAGGACTTCAGCGGGCGGCATGTGGCTGCGATAGAAATGACGCATGTCGACGTCGGTGACCTGTGCGAATTCGTCTCAGGGTTCGGCGGTCGCGGCGCCGACTTCCTGCATCCAGTCGGTGGCGCGCTCGATCTTGGTGCCAGGGAGCGTGTCGCGGCGGAACTCGATGCTCACCGCCCACTGCTCGGCCGTCACGTAGCGCAGCTTCGCGGTGTACGTGCCGACTTCCGGCGCCGGCAGGAAGGAATCCCACGTGCTCGTTCCCGACTCATTGTTCGCGAAGATCCGTCCTTCCCCACCTTCGACGGGCTGCCCGTTCTCCTTGTCGATCACCGTCACACGGTAGATCGTGTTCTCGCGCGCGCGCGGCGGCATCGGATCGGAACTCACGCGGTACTCGAAGTGCTCGGAAAACGTGCGGATCTGCAGTGGGCGCGGACTGCTGTCGCAGGCGACGAGCGCGGGCGACAGCAGCCCGAGTGCCAGCCACGACACGGCGACGAGCGAACCATGAGATGCGCGGTGGCGGGGGCCCATGCGTGCGTCCTATTCGTCGACGTGGGTGACGTGCTCCTCACCCATCATCTGCCGGAGCGTGTTCTTGAGCTTCGTCTGCTGAATGAAGAGGTCGTGCTCGGGCAGCAATGACGGCTGCGTCGACATCGGGCTCTTGTAGTAGAACGAGAGCCACTCCTGCACGCCCTTCATTCCTGCGCGCTGCGCGAGGTCCGAGAAGAGCGCGAGATCGAGCGCGATCGGCGCGGCGAGGATCGAATCGCGGCAGAGGAAGTTCACCTTGATCTGCATCGGGTAACCCATCCACCCGAAGATGTCGATGTTGTCCCAGCCTTCCTTGTTGTCGCCGCGCGGCGGGTAGTAGTTGATGCGAACGACGTGCGAGAAGCCCTTGTACAGATCCGGATACTTCTCCGGCTGCAGGATGGTGTGCAGCACGCTGAGCTTCGACTCTTCCTTGGTCTTGAACGACGCCGGATCGTCGAGCACCTCGCCGTCGCGGTTGCCGAGGATATTCGTCGAGTACCACCCGGCAAGTCCGAGCATGCGCGCCTTGAGGCCCGGCGCGATGACCGTCTTCATCCAGGTCTGGCCGGTCTTGAAATCCTTGCCGCTGATCGCGACGCCTTTCTCGTTGGCGAGCTGGATCAGCGCCGGGAGGTCGACGGAGAGGTTTGGCGCGCCGTTGCAGAACGCGACGCCCTCCATGATCGCCGCGTACGCGTACAGCATCGATGGCGCGATCATCTCGTCATTCGCTTCCATCGCCTTCTCGAACTGCGCGAGCGTCGCGTGCTGCGGGCCGGGCTTGATGAATATCTCGGTCGATGCGCACCAGACGATGACGATGCGATCGAGCTTGTTCTTCGCCTTGAAATCGCGAATGTCCTGACGCAGCTGCTCGGCAAGGTCGCGCTTGTTCTTTCCCTTCTTGACGTTCGTTCCGTTGATGCGCGTCACGTACTTGTTCTCGAACACCGCCGGCATCGGCTTGATGCCCTTCAGGTAGTCGGCGATCGGATCGAGGTGCCGGTCTTCGAGAACGCCGGCCTTTTTCGCGGCGGTATACGCATCATCGGGAATCGGATCCCACGCGCCAAAAACGATGTCGTTCAGGTCGGCGAGCGGAACGAACTCCTTGATGAGCGGCACCCGGTTTTCGGCGCGTTTGCCGAGACGGATCGTCGCCATCTGCGTCAGCGAACCGACCGGCTTCGAAAGACCGCGCCGGACGCTTTCGACGCCGGCGATGAGCGTCGTCGCGACCGCGCCGAGCCCCGGAGTGAGGATACCAATGCGCCCGGTCGCCGGACGGACCTTCGATGAACTGCCAGTGCTTGAAGACTGCACGAAATCGATCTCCAAATTTCAGGAAGTAACGTGGCGCGACAGCGCCGGGGGGGTCGCCGCGTTGGCTGCGGGCTTCTCGACCCGCGGTGGATCAGCGGTCGGGGGGACATCCGTTCTGCGCGTCGTCGCCGTATGCACTGCCAGAAACCGCTGCACGACCGTGACCCACGCCGTCACCGTCAGCAACACGATGATCGCGGCCAGCACCCAGCCACCAAGCGCCAGGCCGAAGAACGCCTGCGGAGCAGAAAGCAGCGTTACGCGCTCCGGCCGCTGCAGCACGCCGACCTTCGCGTCGACGCCGAGCGCCTCAGCGCGTGCACGCGTGTACGACGTCATGTAAGCTCCGACCAGGCCGAGCAGCGTCACGACCAGCATGACCTGACTCGAATACCTCGGATTGAACGCGTAGAAGAACACCAGCCCGCCGAGCACCGCCCCGTCGGAGACGCGATCGAGTGCGGAATCGTAGAAGGCACCGAACGCGGTGCTTCGCCCGGTGCGGCGGGCAACCGTTCCGTCGAGGACATCGAACAGCGCGGTGAGTCCAAGGAACCAGCCGGCGGTGCGGATGTGGCCCGTGGCGTAGATGACACCGCCGACTACGGTGCAGAGCGTTCCGATCGTGGTGATCGTATTCGGATGGACTCGGTGCCGAACCAGCCAGTCCGCAACCGGACTGATGATTCGAACATACCCGTTCTTGATCGAGTCCCAGATTCGCTGCATGCGTCGGGGCGCGGGGGTCGGGGGTCGGGCTGGATTGAGCGGCAGGCCGCCGCGACTATCGCGCGGAGCCGCTGATGAACGCAAACAAAAGGGCCGGAGCGATGCGCTCCGGCCCTTGAAACTATCCCTCGCGGCGAACGCTAGCAACCGCGCCGCAACGATTTGCACTTCAGGCAGGCAATTACGGAACCTGCCAGAGATAGGTGCCCGAAAGGACCACGCTCGACTTGCTGTAGCTGTACTTGTCGGACATGCGCGTCGCCTTGAGGGTGACGGTCGAACCCGCAGCGACACCCTTCACCGGAAGAGACATTGCGCTGCCGCCGCCGACCTGGCCGAGGAAGACGTCTTCGCCGCCCGCGTTCACGTAGACGTTGACCGGCTCCGACAGGTTGTTCGTCACGTTCACCGCCGCGTCAGCGACCGGCGATGGCGCCGAATTCACTTCGACGGTACGGCCGCCGCATGCGACGGCCGACGTCGCCAGTATTACCGCGGCAAGAATAGCTCTCATGATGTCGCCTCCCGGACGAGTTGAGTGAGGTGCAGCATCGCTGTGCAGGGTCAGTGCTGAATCATAAGCGGATGCCGCGCGGGGACGGGTGGGTGCAAGACACATGCGCGGACGGCGCGATGGTCAGCTTCGCCAGGTGATTCCCTGGCCGCTGGCCGCCCAGTAAGTTCACGACCGATGCCACTCCCTCGATTCACGTACGCGGCTGCGTCCGCGCTGATCTCGGCTGCCCTCTCGGTCGCAACCGCCTGCGCCCCCGCTCGCCTGCCCGCGCCGGTGCCACCCGCCGTTCCCGCGCAGGCAGGGCTCCCTCCGACCGGCGCGGGTGCGCTCACGCCAGGGTTGCCGCTCAACGAAGCGCAGAACCGTTGGGTGGATAGCACCCTCGCGTCGCTCACGCTACGAGAGCGGGTCGCACAGATGGTGAGCATCTGGGTCCTCGGCGACTTCTCGAACGAGCGCGACTCGAGTTACGTGCAACTCATTCGCTGGATCGAGAGCGACGGCGTGGGCTCGATGACGATGTCGGTGGGCTCGCCGATCGAGGTAGCGGTAAAGCTCAACGCGCTGCAGCAGCACGCGCGGATTCCGCTCCTGGTGCACAGCGATCTGGAGCCGGGGTTGGGCCGACTCGAGGGCGGCATTTTTCTTCCTTCGATGCTTTACGGCGGATCGGCGACGGTGTTCCCGACCGAGATGGCGATGGGCGCGGCCGACGACGACTCGCTCACCTACGCCGCGGCGTATGCAATCGGGCGCGAGGCGCGAGCGGTCGGGATCCAGGTTGTGTTCGGCCCGGTCGCCGACGTCAACAACAACCCGGCGAACCCGGTCATCAACACGCGCTCGTTCGGCGAAAGCCCGGCGGCGGTCGCGCGCCTGACGGCGGACTTCGTGCGCGGCCTGCAGGACGCGGGCGCGATGGCGACGGCCAAGCATTTTCCGGGACACGGCGACACGGATACGGATTCGCATCTCGCGCTGCCCGTGGTGAAATCGACGCGCGTCGGCCTCGACACGATCGAGCTGGTGCCGTTCCGTGCCGCGATCGCTGCCGGCGTCTCCGGCGTGATGAGCGCGCACATCGCGCTGCCGGCGGTCGAGGGCGACGACGTGCCGGCAACGCTCGCGCCGCGCGTCATAACGGGATTGCTGCGCGACACGCTGAAATTTCGCGGCATCGCCTACACCGACGCGCTGACGATGGAGGCCGTGGGCGAGGGCTACTCGGTGGACCGGAGCTCGGTTCTCGCTGTCCAGGCCGGCGCCGATGTACTGCTCAAGCCGAGCGACATCGGCCGCGCGATCGACGCGGTCGTGAACGCGGTCAATGCCGGAACGATCACGGCCGCGCGGATCGACTCGTCGGCGCGGCGCCTGCTCGAGGCGAAAGCGCGGCTCGGGTTGAACGTGGACCGGACGGTGAACCTCGAGGCCGTCCGCCGCGAAGTCGGGTCGCCGGAACACTGGGCGATCGCGGACAGGATCGCCGGCCGGGCGATCACGCTCCTCCGCGACACGCCGGCGCTCGTTCCGATCGCCGGCACGGCGAAGCGCATCGCGGTCGTGACATACACGCCGGAGAGCGAGTTGCGCGCCGGACGCACGTTCGCCGCCGAGCTGCGGCGCGCCCTGCCTAACGCGCGCGTGTTCCGGATCTCGCCTCGGAGCAGCGCTGCCGAGCTCGACTCCCTCGCTGCGACAATCGCCGGGTGGGACGCGATCGTGGTGTCGACCCACGTCCGCACGATCGAGGGTGCCGGGCGGTTCGCGGTCGCGCCCGCGGTCGCGCAGTGGATCGATACGCTGGCGACGCGCGCCCGCCTGACGGTGGTCGCCAATGGGAACCCGTACGTCATCCGCCAATTTCCTCGGGTGCAGAGCTACCTGGTGACGTACGGGGTCGGCGATGCGCTGGAGCGCGCGGCGGCTCGCGCCGTCGCGGGCTCGGCGGCGATCACCGGCCATTCGCCGATCTCCCTGCCCGGCTTCTTCGTCCGCGGCGACGGCCTCGCCCGTTCGGCCGTCAACGCCCCCGCCGCTTCCCGATGACTCCATCCGGTCGTCGCTGGTTCGCCCCGTTAGGCATGTTCGCCTCCGGGGCGCTCTGGCTCGCCTGCTCGTCGCACACGCCGCCGCCTGTTGTCGTGACGCCGCCGATCGATCCGGACACGGCGAGTGCACCCCAGCCGGACCCGGCCCCGCCGCCCCCGGTCGCGGCGACGCCAGTGCCGCGCGCAACACCGTGGACTGATTCAGTGCTGCCGACGATGTCGCGCCGGGCGAAGGCCGCGCAGCTGATCGTTCGCTGGGTGCCGGCCGATGCCGCGCCTGACGCGAAGGCAGCGGTCGCCGCTCGGGAGTGGGTTGGCACCGACTCGATTGGCGGTGTCATCATCGGACCGGGGACGGCCGCGCAGGTTGCTGCCACCACGAACGCGCTGCAGGGTGCGTCCGCGCTGCCGCTGTTCGTCGCGGCCGACCTCGAGTTCGGAGCGGGACAGCGAGTGATTCCAGAGGGCACGTCGTTTCCCTACGGCATGGGCATCGCCGCCACGCGTGACACGTCGCTGGCGTGCGCGGCGGGACGCATTACGGCGCGCGAAGCCCGCGCGGTCGGGATCAACTGGACGCTCACACCAGACGTCGACCTCAATACGCGCCCGGACAACCCGAGCATCGGCGTGCGCGCGTTCGGGGCCGACGCCGCAACCGTCGAACGCTTCTCGCTTGCGTACATTCGCTGCGCACAGGCGGGCGGTGTCATTGCGACGGCGAAGCATTTCGCCGGGCTCGGTGCCGTTGCCATCGACACGCACGTCGAACCGGCGATCCTCGACTCGTCGCGCGCCCGCCTCGACACTGCCGAGCTGCGTCCATTCCGCTCGGCAGCGGCAATCGGTGTCGGCTCGATCATGAGCGCGCACGTGGCGCTGCCGGCCATCACCGGCGACTCGGTCCCCGCGAGCCTCAACCCGCGACTGCTCAAGGCAATAGTTCGCGACGAATGGAAGTATGACGGCCTCCTCGTCACCGACGCGCTGTGGATGAAAGGTGCCGGCAGCGGCACGCCGGGCGCCGCGGCGGTCCGAGCGCTGCTCGCCGGCAACGACGTCCTGCTGGATCCCGCGGACCATCGCGTCGCGATCGACGCGATCGTCGCCGCGCTGGATAGCGGGACGTTGAGCGAGGCGCGCCTCGACTCGTCGGTCCGCCGCGTGCTTCGCGCGAAGGAGCTGCTCGGTCTCAACGTCACCCGTACCGTCGATACCGCGGCGGTCGCGGGTGCGTTCGGCCAGCGCGATGCCGATTCGGTGGCGACGCTCGCCGCCCGGCAATCGATGACGCTCGAGCGCGATCGCGGCAGCGCGATCTGGCGGTTGTCGCGGGCGACCCGCGTGCTCGCGCTGCTCTACCTCGACGAAGGGAAGACACCTTACCCCGGAACGGAACCGGGCGCGGCGTTCACCGCCGAGCTCCGTGCACTGCTCAAGGAGCGCGGGCAGAACCTCGACGTCGTGACGCTCACCAACAAGTCGTCGCGCGCCGAAGTCGCGGCCGCCACGAACCGGGCAACCGAGGCAGGGACGGTCGTCATCGCGCACTACGCGCGCCCGATACCGGCGAAGGGCTACGCCGGCATTCCGCCCCGGATCGCGGCGATGACCCGACGGGTGCTTGACGTCAGGCCTAACGCGATCATCATCTCGCTCGGCGACCCGTACATGATTCGCCAGTTTCCGCAGGCGAACACCTACCTTGCCGCCTGGAACCCCCTCTCGGTCTGGAGCGAGCGCGCCGCGGCGCAAGCCGTCGCCGGCCGTGCGGTCCGCGACTCGGGTGTCACCCAGCGGGTCGCCGATACCATTCGCGCGGTCCTCACCCGGTTCCAGGCCGACAGCGCCTTTCCTGGCGCCTATGCCGTCGTTGGCACGCACGACCGGATCCTCGCCAGTGTCGGCGTCGGAAACGTCGACTGGCGTCCGTCCGCCGAACCGACTGACAGCACGCTCTGGGACATGGCGTCGCTGACCAAGGTCGTCGGGATGACGAGCGCGATGAGCCAGCTCGTGGCCGAGGGGAAGGTGAAGCTCGATGCGCCCGCCCAGCGCTACCTTCCCCGCTGGAAGGATCCGAGGCACAAGGGCAAGAAGAAGTGGCGCGGCCCCACCAAGGCGACCGTGACCGTGCGCGATCTGCTCACGCACCGGTCGGGGCTCCCGGCGTGGCGACCCCTCTACAAGGAGGGCGTCAACCCCGATTCCGCGCTCTCGATCGTGTACAACACGCCGCTCGACACCTTCCCGAGAATCCGGATGGTGTACAGCGATCTCGGTGCGATTCTCCTCGGGAAAATCGTCGAGCGCGTGTCGCGCCAGAAGCTCGACGTGTACCTGCAGCGGCACGTCTGGACGCCGCTCGGCATGACCGACACGCGGTTCACGCCGGACAGCTCGCTCAAGCCGCGCATCGCGCCGACCGAGTACGACCCGTATCGGCAGCGACTCATCTGGGGCACGGTCCACGACGAGAATTCGGCGGCGCTCAGCGGAATCGCCGGGCATGCTGGATTGTTCAGTTCCGCACGCGACCTCTCGCGCTTTGCGCAGATGTACCTCAACTTCGGAACACTCGAGGACAGGAAAATCCTCGACCGGGCGACTATCCTCGAATTTCAGCGCGTGCAGGACTCGTCGTTCTCCAACCGCGCGATCGGATGGGAGAAGCCGACCGGCGGCAATTCGGCGGGTCGCCGCATGTCGCCGGCGGCGTTTGGTCACACCGGGTTCACCGGAACGTCCATCTGGATGGATCCGGCGAACGATGTGTTCGTCGTGATCCTCACCAACCGCGTCAACCCGACGCGGCAGAACCCTCGCTTCGCCGAAGTGCGCACGGCGGTCACCGACGCCGCGCTGTCAGTGCTGGAGACCGTCAGGCAGGGCACCACCCCACTCTTCCCCCGAAAGTGAGCCGCCTCTCATGACGCTGACCTTCGTCGACTGGGCAATCGTCGTCGCCTACTTCGTGTTGTCGGCCGGTATCGGCCTCTGGTTCACGAAGAAGGGGGGCGAAAGCCTGAGCGAGTACTTCCTGTCGGGGCGAAACGTCCCGTGGTGGCTGGCTGGCGCGAGCATGGTCGCGACCACCTTCGCCGCGGACACGCCCCTCGTCGTCACCGGGCTGGTCGTGGCGCATGGCGTCGCCGGCAACTGGCTCTGGTGGAACATGCTGATGAGCGGGATGCTCACCGTGTTCTTCTTCGCCCGGCTCTGGCGACGCGCGAACGTGATGACCGACGTCGAGTTCGCGGAAATACGGTATGCCGGGAAGCCGGCCGCGGTGCTGCGCGGGTTCCGGGCGGTCTATCTCGCGATCCCGATCAACCTGATCATCCTCGGATGGGTGACGCGGGCGATGATCAAGATCCTCACCATCTCGCTCGGCCTGCACGACGTGCAGATCCTCGGCGCGACCGTGTCGGGGGAGGTCATCGCGGTCGGCATCTGCTTCATCATAACGGTCGCCTACTCGTCGGCGGCCGGGATGTGGGCGGTGCTCTGGACCGACCTCGTGCAGTTCGTGATCAAGATGACGGCAGTCATCGTCCTCGCGATCTACGCCGTGAAGGCGGTCGGTGGAATGGGCGCGCTCAAGGCGGGGCTCGCGACGCATTTCGGCAGCGAGACGGCGGCGCTTTCCGTCCTTCCCCTGACGGTGACGCCGAGTGGCGGGCTCGCCGGTTATGCATGGATGCCCCTGCTCTCGCTCGCCGTGTTTCTCTCGGTCCAGTGGTGGGCCGCGTGGTATCCAGGCGCTGAGCCGGGCGGCGGCGGGTATGTCGCGCAGCGCATCTTCAGCGCGCGCACCGAACGCGACGGGGTGCTTGCGACGCTCTTCTTCCAGGTCGCGCACTACGCGCTCCGTCCATGGCCGTGGATCGTGACCGGGCTCGCGACCGTCATCCTCTATCCCAATCTCGTCGACAAGGAGGCGGGCTACGTTCACGCGTTCGTGGACCTGCTCCCGACTCCGTGGCGCGGATTCATGATGGCGGGAATGGCGGCGGCGTACATGTCGACGGTGGGCACGCAGCTCAACTGGGGCGCGAGCTACCTGGTGAACGACTTCTGGAAGCGGTTCATCTACAAGACCGGAAGCGAGCGGCACTACGTCACCGTGTCGCGCTGGACGACGGTGGGACTGTTCGTGCTCTCGGCGCTGGTAACGATGCGAATCGAGTCGGTCGGGAAGGCGTGGGAGCTGCTGCTCGCGTTAGGCGCCGGCACTGGCCTGGTGCTGATCCTCCGCTGGTACTGGTGGCGCATCAATGCGTGGTCGGAGATCAGCGCGATGTCGTCGAGCTTCGTGATGTCGCTCTGGATGTTCGGCAAGCTCGGATGGCTGGGCCTTGGCGCGCCGGCGTTCGCGGAGGGCGATTCGCCTAACGCGACGGCGATGCGGATGGTGGTGACGGTGGCGGTGACGACCGTCGTCTGGCTCGCCACGACCTTCCTGACCGCGCCGGAGCCTGACAGCATCCTCGATTCGTTCTACCAGCGTGTCCGGCCGGGCGGCCCGGGATGGCTGCCCGTCTCGCGTCGCCTCGGCTATGGCAAGGAACAGATCCCGGGTGGTGCGCTCGCCTGGACGAACTGGATCGCTGGCATCATCGCGGTGTACGGAACTCTGTTCGGCATCGGAAAGTTGATCTTCGGCGAGCTCGTTACCGGGCTGGTGATGGTGGCAGTCGCGGCCGCCGCCTTTGCCTGGATCGCCCGCTCATTTCGCGGCGGGCGCGGGGAGTCGGTGAACTCGGGGCGGGCCGCCCCGGCGCCAGCCCCGGTTCCGGGCGACTGACCGGGAAAGAGGGACGATTTCGGGCCGCCTCCATGCAGGGTTTTTCTTGAAGGGGGGGTCGCGCGTCGTTATATTGTGGATGGATGCTCCCGCGAGGTGCGCGGGGTCACGAACAGGAGGATTGTCATGAGCGCAGTGCAGCCGGAAGTCGTGCTCGCGGTGACCGAAGTCGCGGGTACTGAAGTGCGGAAGTTCATGGACGCCGAGGGAGTCGATCCTTCAGTCGGCGGGCTGCGGGTCAGCGTTCAGCCCGGCGGGTGCAGTGGCTTCAAGTACGGGCTTCTCATCGAGGACCAGCCGGCCGAGGACGATTTCGTACTCGCGCAGGCCGATTATCGCGTATTCGTTGATCCGTTCTCGGCTCAGTACCTGAGCGGGGTGACAATCGACTACGTGTCGTCGATGCAGGGCTCGGGATTCACCTTCAAGAATCCGAATGCTACCGGCGGCTGCGGCTGCGGTAGCTCCTTCACCGCCTGACCTAGATCATGCCACGTTCGGTCTCTGGCGTCCCCGCGGACGCTGGTGCCGTGCTGGAAGCCCGCGACTCGTCACCGAGTCGCGGGCTTTCCCATATCCAGCGCGGAACCACTGTCGCCCATGAGCGCATACGGACAGTGGTCGTCGACGACCACGAGGGAATCGCCCGCCTGGTCGCGAACCGCATTGCGACGCTGATCCGCGAGCGGCAGGCCTCAGGCGAGGAGGCGGTACTCGGGCTCGCGACCGGCTCGACGCCAATCGGCGTCTACCGCGAGTTGATCCGGATGCATCGCGACGAAGGCTTGAGCTTCGCGAACGTCGTGACGTTCAATCTCGACGAGTACTACCCGATGCCGCCCGACAGCGTGCACTCGTACCACCGCTTCATGTGGGAGAACCTGTTCGACCAGGTCGACGTCGATCCGAAGAAGGTCCACATCCCGCGCGGCGACGTGCCGCGCGATCGTGTCGACGAGGAGTGCCGTCGCTACGAGGACGAGATCCGCCGCCTTGGCGGAATCGACTTCCAGATCCTCGGCATTGGCAAGACGGGACACATCGGCTTCAACGAGCCGGGGTCGGGGGTCGACAGCCGCACCCGCATCGTCACGCTCGATGCGGTGACGCGCCGCGACGCCGCCGCCGATTTCTTCGGCGAGGATTTCGTTCCGCGGGAAGCGGTGACGATGGGCGTCGCGACGATCCTCGAGGCGCGCGAGATCGCGATCCTTGCGACCGGCGAGCACAAGGCATTCATCGTCAGGCGCGCGGTCGAGGGCGACGTCGACGTCGAAGTCGCCGCGACGTTCCTGCAGAGCCATGGCAACACGACGTTTTACGTCGATCGCGCCGCGGCAGCCGAGCTGACGCGGATCAAGACGCCGTGGCTCCTCGACGAGGTGCAATGGACGCCTGATCTGTCGGTAAGGGCTGTGGTTTGGCTATCCGAGACGACCGGACGCGCGATCCTCCACCTGACGCAGCGCGACTACGCCGAGCACAAGATGTCGTCGCTCGTCGCGCGCTACGGAACGCCAGGCGCGGTGAACGGCGAGGTGTTCAACCACCTCGGCGCGAAGATTCGCGGCAAGAGCAAGTTGCCGCGAGGGCTGCGCACGATCTGCTTCTCGCCGCATCCCGACGACGACGTGATCTCGATGGGTGGCATCCTCCGCAAGTTCGTCGAGAACGAGAACCACGTCACGGTCGCCTACATGACGAGCGGGAACATCGCCGTCTTCGATCACGATGTGCGACGGTACGTGGACTTCCTGCAGCGTCTCGCTCATAACGGTCAGGGCGACGCGAAGGCCGCCGACGCGTGGGCGAAGAAGGTCCGCTCGTTTCTCGACAGCAAGAAGCCGGGCGACGTCGACATCGGAGAGGTGCTCGACATCAAGCGCATCATCCGCGAAGCCGAGGCGGTCAGCGGCATCGAGACGGTCGGATTGGGCGAATCGGCGGCGCGTTTCCTCAACCTCCCCTTCTACCAGACGGGCAAGGTCCGCAAGGACTCGGTCGGTCCCGCGGACGTGGCGATCGTCCGTGCGATCCTCGAGGAGATCAAGCCGGAGCTCGTGTTCGTCGCCGGCGATCTCTCCGATCCGCACGGTACGCACCGCATGTGCAAGGAAGCGATCGACATGGCGCTGGCGGAGTACTCGGCAGCCGGAAATCCGCGCCCGGAAACGTGGCTTTACCGCGGGGCGTGGCAGGAGTGGCCGATCACCGAAGCCACCTGGCTCGTTCCGCTATCGCAGGAAGAGCTGCGACTCAAGATCCAGGCTATCTTCAAGCACCAGTCGCAGAAGGATTCCGCGCCCTTTCCCGGAAGCGATGATCGCGAGTTCTGGCAGCGGGTCGAGTCGCGCAACAAGGACACCGCGGGGACGCTCGACCGGCTCGGGCTCGCCGAGTACTTCGCGATGGAAGCCTACGTCGTCGAGTAACTCCACGGGTAACTCCACTCCGTAGACATGACATCGAACTTCGCGGCGATCGACCTCGTCGTCCTCCTCGCGTACCTGACGGGGACGACGGCGTTAGGCATCTGGGTCGGCCGCCGCCAGCGCGACGCCCGCGACTACTTCGTCGCCGACCGCGCGATCCCGTGGGGCGCGGTGATGTTCTCCGTCGTCGCCAGCGAGACGAGTGCGCTGACGTTCATCTCGATTCCCGGGTTGGCGTGGGGGGGAAACCTCGGCTTCCTCCAGGTTGCCGCGGGATACATCCTCGGCCGTATCGTCGTCGCCCACACGCTGCTCCCGCGCTATTACGAGGGCGAGCTGGTCACCGCGTACACGCTCCTCGAGAAACGCTTCGGGCTGACGACACGGCGCTTCACGTCGATCGTATTCATGGTCACTCGCGCGATGGCCGACGCAGTCCGCGTCTTCGCAACGGCGATTCCGATTGCGCTGATCCTCGGATCGTCCGTGCGACGCGAACTGGTGATGCCGGTCGCGATCCTGATCCTCGGCGTGCTGACGATCATCTACACTTACCGCGGCGGCATGAAGGCGGTCGTCTGGACGGAGATCGTTCAGGCGACGGTGTATCTCATCGGCGGAATCAGTGCCGTGGTGATCATCGGTCAGTCCGTTCCCGGCGGCTGGAGCGAGATCCTGACGAGTGCCCGCGCCGCGGGGAAGCTCGACGCGATCGACTTCAGCTTCGCGAAGTCGAAGCCGCACACGGTCTGGGCTGGACTCATCGGTGGCGCGTTCCTCTCGATGGCGTCGCACGGCGCTGACCAGCTGATCGTGCAGCGGCTGCTTTCGTCGAAGAGCCTGCGCGATGCCCAGCGGGCGATCATCGGCAGCGGCATCGTCGTCTTCTTCCAGTTCACGCTCTTCCTGATGATCGGTGTCGGACTCTGGGCCCTTTTTGCCGGGCGTACCTTCGTTGCGCCCGACTCGGTCTTCCCGACGTTCATCGTCGAGCGGATGCCGCATGGACTGCTCGGCCTGATCGTTGCCGCGATCGTCGCGGCGACGATGAGCACGCACTCCGGCGCGATCAATTCCCTGGCGGCGTCGTCGCTGCACGACATCTACCTGCCGGTGACCGGGCACGCCCCTGATAGCCCGCGTGCGCTCCGGATGGGAAAGATGTTCGCCCTCGCCTGGGGAGTGGTGCTCACTGGCGGCGCGCTGCTGTTCAAGGAGAGCGGGACCCCCGCGGTCGTCGTCGCGTTAGGCATCGCGTCGTTCACCTATGGGGCGCTGCTCGGCGGGTTCTTCCTCGGATTGTTCGTGCATCGCGCGAGGCAGCGTGACGCCATTTTCGGAATGTCGGTCGCGATCGTCGTGATGGCGCTGATCGTGTTCTCGAAGCAGTTCATCGGCGTCTTCCCTGCCCTGAGCGGTCCGCTCGCGCCCGTGACCGGTATCGCGTGGCCGTGGTACGTCCTGATCGGAACGACCATTACCGTCGGGCTCGGGACGCTCGCGTCGTTCTTCGGACCGCCGCGCGTCGTTGGCGCGGGACCGGAAGCAGCGCGCGCGGAGCGGGTGCGATGAA